>QHBZ01000289.1:0-863 GCA_003244055.1 Pseudonocardiales bacterium
TAGACGTGGTTCTCCCGGTCGCCGGACTCGGGGATGGGGAACAGCGTGGTGATCGGCCGGCTCTGGACGATCTGGAAGCCGTCGTCGACCAGGCACCATTCGATGTCCTGGGGGCGGCCGAAGTGCGCTTCGATCCGCCGGCCGAGCTGCGCGAGCCGCACGACCTGCGCATCCGTCAGCGCAGGCTGGTCCTGCAGCTCCGGGTCGATCGCCTGTTCCTGCGTCCCGCCCGCCGGCGAGGCGTGGATGGCGAGCTGCTTGGTGCCGACCGCCTTGGCGAAGACCTCGCCGTCGCGCACCTTGTAGACGTCCCCGTTCACCAGGCCGGAGACCAGGGCCTCACCGAGGCCGAAGCTGGCCTCTACGGAGGCGACCCTCCGGTTGGACGTGACGGGGTCGGCCGTGAACAGGATGCCGGCCGCCTGCGGGAAGACCATCCGCTGCACGACCACGGCCATGTGGACCGTACGGTGGTCGATGCCGCTGCGCTGGCGGTAGGTCACGGCCCGCTCGGTGAACAGCGAGGCCCAGCACCGGCTGACGTGCTGGAGGATCGCGGCCGGCCCCACGACGTTCAGGTACGTGTCCTGCTGGCCAGCGAAAGAGGCTGTCGGCAGGTCCTCTGCCGTCGCGCTGGATCGGACGGCGTAGGCAGCTTGCTCGCCGAGCTGGGCAAGAGCGCGGGTGATCGCCGCCGCGAGATCGCCAGGGATGGCAATCCCTTCAAGGGTCCGGCGGATCTCCGCGCTGAGCGTGCGGATCGCCTCCCGGTCGTCCGGGTTCAAGCGCGACAGCTGATCGAGCCGATCGTCGATCGACGGCGCTTCCGCCATGATCCGCCGGAAGGCGTCCGTCGTCACGCA
>QHBZ01000289.1:880-3523 GCA_003244055.1 Pseudonocardiales bacterium
CCCAGGTGCGCGCCCTTGCCGCCAACGACCGCGACCTGCATCTCGTCAACCTCTTGAAGACCCAACACGGACTGCTCGATCATCGCGATACCTCCGAAGCAGCCGTGCTCCGTTGCCCTGCACTGGCCGGTCGACTCACCGGCGTCTCGCGCAGTGTCGAACCTCTTGTTCGGCACGTCCTCATCTCTCGCTGCCTTCCCCCCGCCCAGTCGGGCGGCGCGCACACGCGCACCTCCGCGCCCAGCGCCCGCAACCGCACCGCCAGTCCCACCAGCGGTTCGTCACCGCGTCCCCCGTCCGTCGACAACAACACACGCACGTCGTGGCCCATGTCTTCGTCCGTGCTAGGTCCGGCCACCGATTCTGCGGCCCGACCCGGGTCTTGCCGCAAGCCCCCCGGTGCGCTATACGTTAAAAGTGGCAAGGAGTGAGATCTCCTTGCCTTTGCCTTTGTCGTCCGCTGGGAACTGACAACCTTCTTGCGAAGCGGCGGTGCGCCACGTACGGCGGTACACGTCGTTGGCCCGGGAGGATGTCCCATCGGCCTACGGATGCAGCCGCGGAACGAGAAGTTCTTTCCCTTTGCCGGCAAGGCCCGAACGCCGTCGAGCGCGCGCCATTCTCCCGGAGGTCGTCGTGCCACGCGAGCGCTGGGCGAAGCTCGCCAAATGGACGACCGCCGAGCTTCACGACCGCCGTAGCCCAAATCGGCCGGCACCCAAGCGAACGGCCCCACGCCACCCCGCCCGGGTCGCCCAGATCGCGGCCCGGCGGTCCTGCCGCACCGACCAGATCCTCGTCCCGTGCGCCGCCGACACCGGCCAGCGTCGACGCCCGGCAACGCCGCTGGAGCGCCACCCAGCCCGCTCATGACGGAAGTGCACTCAATTCGGCAGAAGAGTGCGTTACTTCCGCGCGACATGCTCGTGCCATCCCGCTGGTGGATCCGCTAACGGGCCGGGCGGGATGCCGCATTGCGTCCGTTAAGAGGTTTGAGCTGTGCTCAGGAGGGCCGGTCGATCGTCACCGTCACCGCGAGTGCTCTGAGGGGCCGCCGTGTTGCAACCAGCAGCTCACACGGGGCGAGTAGCCCCAGGCGGCGGGGCAGTGGACACATGTCCTGCTGTCATGTGTGGTGGGCGTGCGGATCGTCGGGTAGTGGCGGCTCGGCGGCGGCCGCTTGGTGGCGGTGAGCGCGAAGGTCGCTGCGGTGAACGGCACGAGAAATCCGGTTTCGGTGGCGGGGTTTGTCATACGTCACATCGATGCTCAGACTTTAGAGATGTGGCGTCTCAAAAGCGTCCCAGTAATTTTGGAGAAGTTATTAATTGCGTCCCGGTGATTCCGCCAAGCTGCGTCAAGAGCTTCGCCCTCGGAGCGTTCAAGACGCCAAGCTTTACCTAGTTCTACGCCCGTCGCGTGCAGACGGACGCTGGCAGCCAGCAAAGCCTTGTCGTTGCAGAGCAATTTCACTCGCGCTTCCGCTAGTCGGTATTCGCCGATATTCCATTGGGAAACTGCGTCCTTAATATCAAGGCGGCGCTCTTCCCACACGCGGTTGCGATAATCTTCGGAAAGGGCTATCAACTGTGCGCACTGATCGAGCAACAGCGACACATCTCGCGCACGTCTCTCAGATCGGTTTGATATGTATTGTCCCAGGAGCGCGATGATCCCACCTACTAAAGCTCCGATGACTCCGACCCAAGCTTCCACGACGAATCAGTATGCTCGCCTTGTCAACCAGAGGGGACGAACGGGACGGGATCGTATATCGGCTGTGGTGGGGTGTCCTGCTGGGATGCTGTGCGTCATGTCGATGCCACGACGGGTCTTCCTGAGCTCAAGGTCCGGCTGGAACCCTGTGGCGGTCGGTCGTTGACGTGATTTGCCGCCGGGCTCGGCTTGTCTCGCTGCTCGCTTTTCGTCGATGGCGTCAGCAGTGCAGGGCGGCGACCGAGTTTGGAACCCGAAGCCGTCGGCCCAGGTCCACCATCTGTCGCAGCAAGGTGAGGCCGTTCCGCGCGTCGATGTCGCCGTTGGCGACTGCGATACTGACGAGGTCGGCCGTCTCGCGGGTCGTGATCCCCTGAGCGCGCGCGTAGCGCAGGGATTCCCGGTCATCCGAGATCCACCATGAACCAGCGAACGCGATCCAGTTCGTGATCAGGTAACAAGTCTGGGCCTCCCCGAGGTGCTTCAACGGTTGATCGTCAGTACCACCGAAGACCGCACGCCGGATTCTTTCGATCTTCTGCGTGTCGGGCTCCGAGCTGACCTCGATCGCCTCGCCCAGCCAACAGTCCGTAAGCAATCCCTTCAGGGCGGGCACGTACGAGGCAGATCTGGTTGCCTCGTACGCCACCGCCTCAGTCCATCTCCCACGCCCGGTCAGCACCGACCTGAGCAGGTCGAGGCGATCTACCGCGGCGAAGTTGCAGAGGACCGTGTTGTCCGGGAACAGGAACTCCGTCATGACGCGTCAGGGGTTCCGTGTTCCGACTCCAGCGCCTGCCGAAGATCGTCGACATCGGTTCCGAGCAGATTCGCGTAGGGACGAAGGGTCGCCGTGCCCGATTCGTAGGCCGCGAAGGTGTCTCGGACGAGAAGGCCCGGCGGGCGTGGTGTGCTCGCCTCGGCGAC
>QHBZ01000290.1 GCA_003244055.1 Pseudonocardiales bacterium
AAGCTCGCCGCCGTCGTGCGGGGCCAGGCCGGGGCCGCGCTGCCAGCCAGCCACGACGCCGAGCAGCGCCCGTTCGCGCAGGCCGTGGCTGGCTGGCAGGTCGCCAACATCGCCGCCCGCCTGCGTCCCGATCTGTCCGACAGCTCGACCGGCGAGCCGATGGACGGGGCCCGGCTGCTCTTCGGCTACCGGGCGCCCGACGGCGCATTCGTCGCCGAGCCGGGCCCGGGCGCCGGTGAGCTGTTCGTCGACCCGGCCGCCACCTCGGGCCTGCCCGGCATGCGGGTGCCGCACGTCGCGCTGCATCGCAACGGGATACCGGTGTCACCTGGGGTCTTCGATGCGTTGGGCCTGCAAGCCGTGGTCCACAAGGTGGGACCCGATGGGCTCCTGGACCCGGGCGGCGCCTGGGCCACGGCGTCCGGGTTGGGTCCCACCGGGACCGTTCTCGTCCGCCCCGACGGTGTCGTCGCCTGGCGCACCCCCGGACCGGCCGGAGCCGGTGAGCTGGACAAGACGCTGCGGACCGTGCTGGCGCGCTGAACCCGAACGAGCTCGGCCGCTAGCCCGCGAGCCAGCTGTCGCGGATCGGGGTGCGCTGGATGGCGTTTCCGATGTGACCGAGGCCGAACATGTCCTCGATGGTGCGCAGCACCGTGTAGTGGTCGACGGACTCAGCGTAGCGCCCTGGCCGGACCATCTGCCCGGTCACGAGGAGCGGGACGCGGTTGGCCGCGGAGTTGTCCTCCGCCTCGTCCCAGGTGACCACCAGCAGGCTCTGGTGAGTGGCAGCCCAGCGCCGGTAGCCGTCCAGCGCAGTGCGCAGCCAGGCGTCGCCGCCCGCAATGGGACAGTCATGCATGTCGTGGCAGAGATTCGGAATCACGAACGACACCTGCGGCAGCGCGGCGTAGTCCGACCCGAAGGCGGTGAAGGGTTGGGCGAGCCGGCCCGGGAGGTTGATGAAGTCGGGCACCGGGTTGTGCTTGCGGGCGTACTCGGCGCGGCTGCACACCGGGTCGCCCGCGGTAGGTAGGTCCTCGGCGTAGAGCGCGAAGCCCAGGTGCGCGTCGAGCAGCTGGCCAGCCAGGTTGGGGGTGGTGAAGGAGTGCGGACAGCTGTCTCCCGTCACTCCCTGGGTGTCCCCGGAGAACAGCGCCAGGTAGTTCGGCTGGCTGGGGTGGGTGATCGCCGAGTCCTGCGTGAACAGGGCCCCGTCGCTGATGAGCTGGTTGAGGTAGGGGGCGTCCGGGTTGCCTACCACCTGTGCGAGATTCTGGTTCTCCATGATGACCACGACCACATGCTGCGGCCGGGGCAGCGCAGCCAGGCTGGACGTGGGGCCCTGGGTAGGCACGACAACCGGACGGGGCTGCCCGCCGCAGCCTGCCGTGATCAGCCCGACCGAGGCGACCACCCCGAGCAGCGCGACGGCCCACCGACTGCGTCTCATTCGATGGTTCCCATGACCACTCGGTCGAGGCTCCATCCATCGATGATGCCGCAACGCGCACTCGCGAAGGGCGGGTAGGCGGACTCCCGCGTCACCCAGGTAATCCCGATCGCGTTGTCTTTTATGGCGCGAGCCGTCACCAGGAGGCAGCGGGACTGGACGAAGGGACGATGAGATGCGGTGTGCGCTCGCACTCCCGGTCATGGCGTTGGCAGGAGCGCTCGCGCTCGCGGGCTGCTCGACCGCAGCGCCGTCAGGCACCCGCGCCCAGCCCAAAGGTCTGACCACCGACTTCGGCGTCACCCGCACCGAGATCACCCTCGGTGCGCTGACCGAGTACTCCGGCCCGTTCAAGGAGCTCGGCACCGGGGTCCTGCATGGTCAGCAGGTGTGGGTCAACCAGATCAACGCAGCGGGCGGGATCTGCGGGCGGAAGATCGAGCTGGCGATCCGCGACGACGGAGACGATGTCGGCAGGGCGAAGGCCCAGTACGCCGCTCTGGAGCCCACAGTGCTGGGCTTCATGCAGATCCTCGGCTCGTCGGTCACCACGGCGCTGAGCCAGAGCCTGATCGACAACGAAACCACCGCGGTGGTGCTGTCGAAATCGTCGGAGCTGCTGAGCAACCCCTATGTGATCATCCCGGCTACCACCTACGACATCGAGGTGATCAATGGTCTGTCCTACCTGATGGAACAAGGCAAGATCCACGACGGTGACACCATCGGGCACATCTGGCTCGACGGTGAGTACGGCGCCAACGGTCTGCGCGGCGCCAAGTATTTCGCCCAGCGCCACCATCTGACGCTGCGCGACACCAAGGTCACCGCGACCACATTGGATATGCGCGCCTTCGTGGCCGCTTTCGCCGGCGCGCCCCGGGTGAGGGCGATCGCTCTGAGCACCACCCCCGACCAGACCGTGTCAGCCGCCACGGCCAACCAGCAGCTGAGGCTCAATGTGCCGCTGATCGGCAACAGTGCGGCGTTCACCCCGCGACTGCTGTTCGGTCCAGCCGCTCGTGCGATGGTCAACCTTTCGGTGTTGGACAGCTCGGTTCCGTTTTCCGCCCTTGCACCCAGGGCGGAGTACGTCGCCGATGCCTACAAGAAGGCCGGCTACCTGGAGTTGCCCAACAGCGGGGTGCCATATGGCTATGCCACCGGCAAGATCTGGGGCCAGTTGCTCCAGCGGGCGTGCGCCAACGGGAACATGAGCCGGTCCGGGATCCAGGAGGCGCTACTCCAGAGCACCAACATCACCACCGACGGGCTGGTCGCCGACCTGAACTTCGCAAAGCCGGGCTCACCGGCCGCCCGGGAGACCTCGGTCGGCGTTCCCGATGCGGCCATCCCCGGCGGGATCCGTGAGGTCAAACCGCTGTTCGAGGCGCCGGATGCACGGAGCTACGTGGCTGCCCACCAGACCGGCTACTGATCGGGGATCAGTAGCCGGAGAGTAGGGCCTGGAGCCGGCTGAGGGTCGGTTGGTCGACGTGGCTGCGGACGCGGTCTCGCTGGGCTGGGCGGCGACCCCAGATGACCAGGGTGCGGGCAGCCGCATCGAGTACGACGTACGGCTCGTCGGCTGGGTCGTCGGTCAGCTGGAGGCCAGCCTGCCCAGCTTCCACCACAAGCCGCACGTCAGAGGCGTTCTCGGCGCGCAGACGCACGTGGAAGTCCTCATCTGGAGCGGGATCGTGCTCGCGGCCGCGCCGCACCAGGATCTGGCCGAGGACGCTGACCGCGTGCTCGGTTAGATCCGGCTGGGCGAGGAGCTCAGCGCTGGTGTCGTCGTCGCCGACGACGTCCCACCGGTGGATGGCGAACTCGTTTCGCAGGTGCGGCAGGAACTTCGCCACCGCCATCTGGCGCCCCGTCCAGGAGATCACCGCCTCCGGTTCGCGGGCCAGCACATGCTCGATGGTGCCGCGCATCTTCGCCTCCTCTACGTCCAAGCGCCGGAGCAGCTCGGCGTCGCCCATCGCCCGGTAGGGCGGTTCGCGCTCCTCGAAGGAGCGGGTCCGCGGCACCGGCTCCCCGGCGAGGTAGGGCTCGAGGTGACAGGTGATCTCGGCGGCAGCGGCGGCGAGGTGCGCGGTGACCTCGTGCGCGGTCCAGCCCTCACATGCGCTGACCACCTCGGGCGCGGTGTACTGGCGAGCGTCGAGGAAGGCATCTGCCTCCCGGCTTCGATCGATGGTCGGCATGCCGCCAACGCTAGGCCCCGGTGTCACTGCCGGTCGAATCCGTCGCCGGATGCAGGGAAGGGTCGGGCCGATGCAGGACCTCGCTGCTGCGCGGTACAGCGGCGTGGGCCGTAGCGTCGTTCCACTAGCCCGATCCGTCACGCTCGATGTTGTGAACGGCGCACAGTCACGCGGCAGGATCGGCGCATGACGTCTTGGACCGACTTCGCTGCCGCCCAGCCTGAGCTCGCCGGCCGGGTCCGCCAGTGCTTCGCGATCCGCAAGCACTCGACTGTCGCGACTCTGCGTCGAGACGGTTCACCGCGGATCAGCGGGACCGAGGTGGACTTCACCGACGACGGTCTCTACCTGGGGATGATGCCCGGCTCGCTCAAGGCGCTGGACTTACGCCGAGACCCACGCCTGGCGCTGCATTGCCCCACCGAGGACACCCCACAGAACGACTCCAGCTCGTGGGTGGGCGACGCGAAGATCGCCGGCCGAGCGACCGAGGTGTCCGACCGGACCCGCCGCGATGAGGCCCACCGGTTCGCGATCGACGTTCTCGAGGTCGTCCACACCACCGTCGGCACGCCAGCAGATCACCTCGTGATCGTTTCCTGGCACGCCGACCGCGGGCTGCAGCGCCGCGAACGGCGCTGAGTGGTCGACGACGCGTCGGATCGGACGGGATCGCTGCGCCTGGTGCGGGCGAACCGGCCGCGGCGGCTGCTGTGGACCGCGCGGACGGTGTCGTTCCTGGGCGATTCGCTCAGCTTGATCGCGCTCATGCTCTACGAGGATTTTCAGGGCGGCGGCCAAGGGCATCGTAAGGATCCCGATGCGAATCAGCGCGGTTGTGTTCACCGTATTGCTGTGAGCCAAATTGCTGTGAGCCAAGTCATTCATGGGCCCTCCACCTGGTTGCCCGTGGCGCATCCCTATGCGCGCCACGGGCACTCGGTCTTGCTGCCTGGACGTTCCGGCGCGGCGCCCAGGCGTTGCGACCAACAACCCCTACGGTGCCGCACCGCGCCGACTGGCACATGAGGGTTCTCCCCTACGGCGACCCTGGTAACACCAGGACGCCTACCCCGACCTCCCGGGAGATTTCGGTGAGCGTCCGATCGAGCGGAGAGCTCTGCCGTCCGCCGCCACCAGCGCCCGCGGTCAGCGCACGATGTCGGCACGGTGCGGCACCTGGTACGTCATCAACATCGCGGAGTGAGCGGCTCGTGTCGCGCACGCGGGTCAACGTCCTGGCCAGGGCAGCGGCGTCAAGATCCTTAAGACCAGCTTCAGGAACCGGCTCGACGTCGTAGCGGGGCTGTCCGCCGCGGCTCGAGCTGTGCCTACCGAGCGGGGCGGGTGAACGGAACGAGCGCAGCGCCGCATGAGAATGCCTTTACAGCATGACAAAACGGGGCCGGTCCCCTGGAGATGGGACCGGCCCCGTTGTCTGCGGAACTAGTGGATCAGAAGTCCATGCCGCCGCCGTCGGGCATGCCGCCGCCCGCCGGTGCCGGGTGCTTCTCCGGCTTGTCAGCGATCACAGCCTCCGTGGTGAGGAACAGGGCCGCGATCGACGCCGCGTTCTGCAGCGCCGAGCGGGTGACCTTGGCCGGGTCAATGATGCCGGCCTTGATCAGGTCCTCGTACTCGCCGGTAGCGGCGTTGAGGCCCCACCCGGGCTTGAGGCCGCGGACCTTCTCGGCCACCACGCCACCCTCGAGACCGGCGTTGATAGCGATCTGCTTCAACGGAGCCTCAAGAGCGACCTTGACGATGTTGGCACCGGTCGCCTCGTCACCGACCAGCTCCAGCTTCTCGAACGCGAGCGCACCCGCCTGGATCAGCGAGAC
>QHBZ01000291.1 GCA_003244055.1 Pseudonocardiales bacterium
TCGTGGTCACCAGGCCGGTTGTCCCGATCGCTCCCAACAGATTGCTCGTGCCCACCTGGCTCGTGGCGCCCGACGCTCTGGTCGCTGCCATGGGGCTCGGCGTGCCGCCCGAGACCATTGGGGTGCTGAGGCCGTTGCCCGGTGCCTCGATCGCCTGACTCCCTATCGGCGCCGGCATACCAAGGCGAGGCACCGTCGTCGTACCGGGCCGAGTTATGAGGCTCCCCGACGTTGTCGCCGAACTGGGTCCACTCCCCGTGCGCGGCGGGACCATCGCTCTCGTGTGCCGGGCCTTCTGCCCGGTAACCGTCGGCAGTACCAACCTCGTGAAACGCGCCTCGAACCTCGATGTCCGCCAGTCCTTCGGTAGCCGTAAAAGCAGCCATTTCGTGTTCCCTCCTCGTGATCGCCCTATTCCCGGGCGACTTCCCGGCTGACGCTAGGACCCGTTCCTGTGGATTTGCTATGTCCCTGCTGTGGATACGGTCAGTGCTCAACCGAGCTTGGTGCCGCTGGTCGTTCACAGGGAATACACAGCTAATACCAAGCTGGCCCGTTGCTTCTGCGTCTAGTTTCGTGCCAGGTGGGGGACAACTCCACGGAATAGCGCAAGTCCAGCGGAGGATCGGAGTGCGGCATGAGTCGCTGTGTGGGGATCTCGGTGGGCGGGGACTCGGTCAGAGCAGTTGTGGCCGGCGCGGACAGATCCGTTTCACCAGTATCTGTGCCAGCAGTCCTGGTCCTCGCGCCCGGGGCAGGCGCCCTGGTGGGCGCCCAGGCCGAGCGGTTCGCCGCGCCGGGAGGGGCGGTGTTTCGTGACTTCACCGGCCGCGTCGGAGACCCGGTGCCGGTAGTGGGTAGTGACGGAAGCGCCCGGCTGGGAGCGGACCTCGTCGCCATGACCATCGGAGGCGTCCTGCGGAGATGCGCGGCCAGTTCCGATCTCGCGCACCTCGCCATTGCCCACCCCAGCGACTGGGGACCGTACGAGGTGTCGGTGTTACGTTCCGCGCTGACCTGCACAGAAGCCGAGGGTCTGCCGACATCGCTGGTCAGCAGCCCAGTCGCGACCGTTACGGCGGCGGTTGCGGCAGGGGTGATGAGGTTTTCCGAGACAGTCATCGTTGCCGACATCGGCGGCCACGGCACCGAGGTTGCCCTGGTGACAGGCGCTGAGAACCAGGCGGGCCGGCTCGAGGCAACCTCGCGAACTGATGATCTGAGTTCCGCCGAGCTCGATCGGGCGCTGGCCAGGCACGTGCTCGAGCAGGTGCGGAGTCGCCTCCCCGCCCCAGATCTTCACGACCAGGCCAACCGGGCGATCGTCCGCGGCGTCGTCGCCGCCTGCCGAGTAGGGCGCGAAGATCTGGTTCGACACACATCCACGGTCATCGATGTCAGCCTGCCTTCACACAAAATCCCGGTGCGGGTGGTGCGCGCGGAGTTCGAATCGCTGATACGCGAACCGATCCTCGGAGGCCTATCCGCCATTGCCCACCTCATGGATCAAGCTCGTGAGAATGGTATCAAGGTGGACGCCATTCTACTCACCGGTGAGGTTGCACGGACCCCGCTGCTCAGCGAACTGCTTTCAGCGCAATCGGCTTCTCGCGTCGTGATCCCACCATTCCCGGAATGGGCCGCGGCGAGCGGGGCAGCGCATATCGCCGCCCGGCGTCCCCAGCCTCGTGTGATCGCACCACGGAGCCCCGCACGCCCGAACTTACCCCCGTCACAACCGCGGCAAAGCCCGGTCAATCAACCGCCACCGCCCAGGCGGAGCCCGAAAACCCCAAGCGCCGCCTCGCAGGCCGTACCGGCTGTTCCCCACGTCCGGTCCACCGGCAAGGAGCGGAAGTGGACACTGAGGTGGGGAGCGCTCCAGGTGACCGCTGCTCTCATTTCCAACTCGCAGCCGCAGCCGAGCGGTCTGCCGGACTACGGGCTGTCTCGCCTTCACGGCGCCGTTCCACGACACGGTTGAGCTCGAAGGAGGAAGTCTCACGTGGTGGGGCGAGGCTTGGCGTCCGCCGGTGCGCCGCGCGTGGGCCGATGCACGGCCACCAGATTCGCAATCAGGCCCAGAGTGATCGCACGGAGCACTGGACCGAGGTGAAGGTCGGGGCGTTGTACGGCGCGTTGAAGCGGTTGGCCGGTGAGGGATTGATCGCGGCCACGCGGAGCGAGCGGCAGGGCAACTTCCCGGAGCGGACGGTGTATGAGATCACCCCACAGGGCCGGGAGCTCTTGCCGCGATCCATAGTGAGGCCCTGCGCACTATCTGGTGCCACCCGACCCCTTCGATTTGGCCCTGGTCCACTCCGGGGAGATGGATGAGCAGGCCCTGGGCCAGGTGGCGAGCGACCGCCGGGAGGCCTTGCTCGCGCGGCAGAACTCGGTTCGTCACCTGGCCGAGGAGACCGATCCGTGGCTGACTGAGGCCGAGCGGATGACCATCGAGCACCTGATCGGGCGGCTGGCCGCGGAGGTGCGCTGGCACGAACAGCTGCTCGACCGCCTTCCCAAGATCGTCGCCGACCATCAGGCTCGCCGCGACGAGTACTCATAACCGACACGGGACAAACCGGCGAAACGCACGACCGCCGAGGTATCCAAGGAGTACACGAGGATGAGCAATCCCCTATGCGTGATCATCATCGGTGGCGGCATCGGTGGGCTGTGTCTGGCCCAAGGCCTGCGCAAGGCCGGTGTAGCGGTGCAGGTCTACGAACACGACCGAGCCCCCGGCGACCGCCCACAGGGCTACCGCATCCACGTCAACCCAGCCGGGGCCCGCTCGTCGCAGGCCTGCCTGCCGGATCGGCTGTGGGAGGCGTTCCTGGCCACGTCCGGGCCCGGTGGAGCCTTCGGGTTCCTCACCGAACAGCTCGATGAGCTCGTGGTGATCGAGGAGTCAATCATGTATCCGGGTGGGTCGGCCGACCCGGCGCAGGACCATTACGCGGTGGACCGGCGCACACTACGCCGTCTGCTCCTGGCCGGCCTGGACGACGAGGTGCACTTCGATGCGGAGTTCATAGTGGGGTCGGTCACAAGCTGTACCTCACCGACGAAACCGAGCCTGGGTGCCCGAACGCCTGCAAATCGGCATGAACTCCGTCATGGTCGACGCACCACTGTTCCTGTTCACCTCGGTCTACAGGCCGCCGGCGGGGGCAGCGGCAGACCTGCGTGCCGTCGCCGACACGGTGTCCGGCGGCATTGAGACGCCCTACGTGCTGTGCGCGCTGGTCGCCAGTTGGCATCCTACGTTGCGGCGGGTGCTCGCCGACTCCGATCCCGCTGCCCGCGGCGCGATCGCATTCACCGCTTCCCCCGAGATCGCCCCATGGGAACCCTCGGCGGTCATGCTGCTTGGCGACGCTATCCACACCATTCCCCCCATCGGTGGGCTGGGCGGCAACACCGCCATGCGCGACGCGCGGCTGCTGTCCCAGCAGCTCAGCTCAGTCGCTCGCGGCGAACGCGACCTGCTCGACGCCGTGCGCGACTGCGAGGCCGAGATGCGCGACTACGGCTACGCCGCGATCCGCGCCGCGCTCAAGGACCAGTCGCTGGCCACCGGCAGACTCGGCGCGCTCACCACCCGCGCATGGTTCCGGCTCTGCCATGCCGTACCCGCGCTACGCCAGCGCACCTTCCGGCGATGGGACGCTGCAGCCGCGCCCCGGCCCTGGGAGCACAGAGCCACCGCGGCCTGACCAGGCTTCACCGGATGCGCCCCCCACGAAGGCCTCTGCCTGCTTGAGCAGGTGAGCAAAGAACGGGAAGCGGCACCGGTCAGGTCCCATGGTCGACCAGGAATGGGGCAAGAACGGTGTTGTGCTGCGCCATCAATACCCGCGTCTGGTCAGGATCCGGCATGGCGCCGGTCCGGTCGACGTGCTCCGAGACCTTCACGAAGTAGTCCTCGTAGCCGCTCGGCGTGAGGATCGCGATGTAGCGGGCCGGCTCGTCGAAGGGGTTGCTGAAGCCATGCGCCAACCTGCGGCTAGCGAAAATGGTTTCGCCCGGTAGCGCGGTGTGGAAGCCGGCGCCCACCCGAAACCGCATCCGCCCCTCAACGATCACAAAGGTCTCATCGTGACCGTCATGGACGTGGGCGGGCGGTCCGGCTAGTTGTGGAGCCATGCGGCCCTCGATGACCGTCAGGCGGCCGAGGGTGTCGCCGGCAGTAACCTTAACCAGCATCGACCACCTGGGCAGGTCGATGCTCTGGCCATCTTCCGGCCTACGGGCGAAGCCATGAGCCGGCTGCCCCGCACCGCCGTAGCTGACGGCTCCTTCGAACGTCACGTGGTCATGCTACGAGCGCGGAGCGCCTCACGGTCGTAGCCAGCCACGTTAGCCCTGTTCGGCGAGGGTGGTGCGTCCGGTTATGGCGGCGCTGGAAAGGAGCAGGCAGAACGGGTGTCCTGCGGGATCGCGGTACACCCGCACGTCGTCCTGCGGCTGGAGTGCCGCCAGGGTCGCTCCGCACATCTCCGCGTGCGGCAGGCAGCCTCGAGATCATCCACTCGCAGATCGAGGTGCATCATCATCTGCTGCTCACCCGGGCCCGCAGGCCACGCCGGAGGAACATGCCCTTCCTCGGCCTGGAAGGACAGGCCGGTGCCACCGCCTGGCGGGCGGAGCATGACCCAGTCCGGCTCGTCGCAGACGACGTCCCAGCCCAGCAGGCGGCGGTAGAATCTACCGAGCAAGCGCGTGTCCGGGGCACCGAGCACGGTCGCCGGCAGGCTGACAGCGGGTGACCCAGAGGCGGTTTTCCTCTCGGTGTCCAGCGATCGCTGCTCCGCGGCCACATCGGTGATCTTAGCGCCATACGCGGCAGTGTTTGCTCAGCGCACGCGCCGAAGGTCGCGGGTCGCACCGGTCGAAGCGGATGTGGCAAGGCGTGCATAGGCTTGCAGAGCGACGGATACGGGCCGGTCGCGGTCGATGGGTTCCCATGGCCGGTCGCTGGCTTCCATGAGCTGTTGTCGCTTGGCCAACTTGTCGGCGCTGACGAGCAGCTCGATGTTGCGGGCGGGGATGTCGAGGGTGATCAGGTCGCCGTCTTCGATGAGACCGATCAGCCCGCCCGCGGCGGCTTCAGGGCTGACGTGGCCGACGGACAGCCCGCTGCTGCCGCCGGAGAATCGTCCGTCGGTGAGCATCGCGCAGCTCGTGGCGAGCCCTCGTCCGTTGAGGAAGGAACTGGGGTAGAGCATTTCTTGCATGCCCGGGCCGCCGGCCGGACCTTCGTAGCGGATGACTATGACGTCACCTGCGACCACCCGGTGGTTCAGGATTCCCTCTACCGCAGCCTCCTCGCTTTCGTACACCCGCGCTGGTCCGGTGAACGTGAACATCGCGGGGTCGACGCCGGCGCTTTTGACAATGGCGCCGTCAGGGGCGAGGTTGCCGGTGAGCACGGCCAGCCCACCGTCGGCGCTGTAGGCGCTGTCGACAGCGCGGATACAGCCATTCTTGCTGTCTACATCCAAGGATGCCCAGCTGTTGGTTGAGCTGAACGGCTCAATGGTTCGGACCCCGCCGGGTGCGGCTCGAAAACGCTGCAGAGCCGCGGGCGCGGGGCGGCGTTGGCGAATGTCCCACGCGGCGAGCGCCGCTGTAAGGGAAGGGCTGTGCACGCTGACGACATCCCGGTTCAGCAGTCCAGCCCGGTCCAGCTCGCCCATGAGTGCGGGCACGCCGCCGGCGCGATGCAGATCCTCCATGTGGTACGCGCTGCTCGGGGCCATTTTGCACAGGCACGGGACGCGGCGGCTGATGGTGTCGATCTCGGCGAGGGTGAAAGCGATGTCGCCCTCGATCGCAGCCGCCAGCAGGTGCAGCACCGTATTGGTCGAGCCACCCATGGCGATGTCCACGGTGATCGCGTTGGCGAAGCTGTCAGCGTTGGCGATGCTGCGGGGCAACACGCTGGCATCGTCTTCGTCGTACCAGCGTCGGGCGAGTTCGACGACAACTTCTCCGGCTTGCTCAAAAAGATCTCGCCGGTCCGCTGAGGTCGCGAGCAGGCTTCCGTTGCCGGGTAAAGCGAGACCAAGGGCTTCGGTGAGGCAGTTCATCGAGTTCGCGGTGAACATGCCCGAGCAGGAACCACAAGTCGGACAAGCGGCCCGCTCGATCGTCTCGAGATCGGCGTCGCTGATGCTGTCATCGGCGCTGCCCGCGATCGCGCTGACGAGGTCGAGCCCACTGCGGACCACACCGTCAGACACGACTGCGCGACCGGACTCCATCGGGCCACCGGAAACGAACACGGTCGGGATGTTCAGGCGCAGTGCGGCCAGGAGCATCCCCGGTGTGATCTTGTCGCAGTTGGAGATACACACCAACGCGTCGGCGCAGTGGGCGTTCACCATGTATTCCACGGAGTCAGCGATGAGTTCCCGGCTTGGCAGGCTGTACAACATCCCACCATGACCCATCGCGATGCCGTCGTCGATCGCGATGGTGCTGAATTCCCTGCCCACCCCGCCGACCTGGGAAATGGATCCGGCGACGATGCGCCCGACGTCGCGCAGGTGCACGTGGCCCGGCACGAACTGGGTGAAACTGTTGGCGACCGCGACGATGGGTTTGCCGAAGTCGCTGTCGGTCATACCGGTGGCTCGCCACAAGGCGCGCGCCCCGGCCATGTTCCGACCGAAGGTGGTGGTACGAGATCTCAACGGTGGCATCAGCACTCCTTCGATGTCAGTCGCGGTGCGCTCCCGAGGCACAACACGGTGATCGCCCCCAAGATCATGACGATGCCGATGGAGACCAGGCCCCACTCGGCGTCCCCGAACAGATCGGTCATCCACCCGACCCAGTACGGCCCAGCAAAGCCGGACAGGTTGCTGATGGCGTTTATCACCGCGATGCCCACAGCGGCCGCAGCACCGGACATAAACGCACTGGGCAGCGTCCAGAATCCAGGAAATGACGCCATGATGCCGACGGCGCACACAGACAACCCGGCGTAACCCAGCCAGGGCATAGAGGTGCCGAAGGCGGTGAGCGCGAGGGCGAGGCCGCCGACGAACATAGGAACGGCCACAAGCTTGGCCTGGGGGCCACTGCGATCGACGAGATAACCCCAGAAGATGATCGCGATGGTGCCTATCGCGTAGGGCGCGGCAACGAGCAACGTCACAACAAAGTTGTCCTGAATGGACAGGCTCTTCTTGATGATGGTAGGGATCCAGAAGCCCAGGCCGTACAGACCGAAGACAATCGCGAAGTACACCATCGACAGCGCCAGCACCCGGGGACTGGTGAGCGCTTGGCGGCCCGTCATGGAGTAACGGCTATTCGTCTCCACTGCCTCGGCGGCCAGCGTGGCAGCCAGCGAGCTGCGCTGCTGCGGCGTGAGCCACAGCGCGTCTTTCGGCTGGTCGGTGAGCCAGCGCAGCACGGCGAAACCGATCAGCACGGTGGGAACACCCTCGACGATGAATAGCCATTGCCAGCCTGCCAGGCCCCAAACTCCGTCGAGTTTGAGGAGAAGACCACCCACTGGTGCCCCCAGCGCCGTGGACAATGGCACAGCGACCATGAACCATCCCACCACTCGGGCGCGTTGCGCGGGGGGAAACCACAGGGTGAGATAGAGGATCACCCCAGGGAAGAACCCGGCCTCCATGACGCCGAGCAGGATCCGGGCAAGGTAGAAGCTGCTTTCGCCTTGGACCAGCGCTTGACCAGCTGCCACGATGCCCCAGCTGATCATGATCCGGGCGATCCAGCGCCGCGCCCCCACTTTGTACATGATCAGGTTGCTCGGCACCTCGACGAGGAAATAACCGATGAAGAACAACCCGGACCCCAGGCCGAACGCCGTCGCCGAGATCCCCAGCGCCTTATTCATCGTCAACGCCGCCACCGACACATTGGTGCGGTCGAGGTAGGACAGGAAGTAACACACCGCCAACAGCGGCAGCAACCGCATCGTCGTGGCCGAGTACGTGCTTGTGCCCACGTGCATCACCTTGACCGCTCGGGGCTCCGCACTACAAGATGCGCCTAATCCTAGTAGTGGCAGTACTAGGTTTGGCGGAACCTCACGAGGAGGCCGATTGGGTACACCGGCGCAGCGACGCGCTGAACTTGCCGGCTTTCTCAAAGCTCATCGCCAGCAGGTCGATCGCACCGAGCTGGCACTGCCCCCTGGGCTACGGGCGCGGACCGCTGGTCTGCGTCGCGAGGAAGTGGCGTTCCTCTCCGGGGTGAGCGTCACGTGGTACACCTGGCTTGAGCAAGCCCGCGATATCCGACCATCACGGCAGGTGTTGGAAGCCGTCGCCCGCACCCTGCGCCTGACCGTCCGGGAACATGCCTACGTCTTGGAGCTAGCGGGATATTCTGCAACTCACCTCGACGATCCGCCGATCGTTCGCGCGGCCCCACAGCACGT
>QHBZ01000292.1 GCA_003244055.1 Pseudonocardiales bacterium
CGCGGAAAAGCGTGGGATAGCTCACCATGGCGGTGACGGTCAGGTAGCCGCCGTAGGAGCGCCCGCCGCAGGCCAGTGTGCCCGGATCACCGAGCCCGGTATCGACGAGATACCGGACCACATCGGCGACGTCATCGATGGCGGCGAACCGGCGGCGGTGGACGTCGGCGTCGACGAAGGTGCGACCGGAGCCGGTCGAGCCTCGGACGTTCGGTGCGAACACCGCGACGCCGTAGCTCAGCAGCGCCTGGAAAAGCGGATCGAACGTGGGCCGCTGCTGTGCCTCGGGGCCGCCGTGCAACCAGACCAGCGTGGGCACCGCGCCGAGGGCACCCGCTGGCCGGTAGAGCCAGCCGCTGAGCCTGAGGCCGTCCCGGGCCCGCCACCTGTGTAGCTCAGGCAGGGCTGGCGCGTCCGCCGGCCATGGCGGTAGCTGGGCCGAAGCCAGCCGCACCGGTTCGGCCGGTGGCAGCGGGTAGCGCAGGACGTGCGGCGGCCTGGTGCTGGCTTCCACGGCCAGCACCAGCGACCCACCGTCGCAGGTGAAGGCGCAGCCCGTCACCACTTCCGCGGCGGGGCTCGGCAGTGCCCGACGTTGCTGGCCATCCAGGTCGACCAGCTCGAGCTCGCTGTGTCCCTCGACATTCCACACCGCAAGGACCGAACGGCCGGTCGGGTCGAGCGCGAACCTTTCGAGCTCGACCCCCTTGCGCGCGGCGATCACGGTGGTGGCCTCTGGATGGCCGGCGGCGACCCTCGGGAGCGCGAGCAGCGCGGCGAACCCGCGATTGGCGTCGGTATGCAGGTAGATCGTCTGACTGTCGGGGGCGAAGCGGGCATCGGCGATGGTGGCGTCGGCGCCGAGAAGCTCGACTCTTCGGCCGGTCCGGGTGTCGACCAACAGCAAGCGGCGCATGCCTCGGGCGCCCACGCGCACCACCGCGTATCGGCCGTCGTGGCTGAACGTGCACACCGTCGCCGCAGTACCGCTTCCCAGGTATCGGCGGCGGCCGGAGCAGACGTCCACGGCGTAGGCGTCAATGGTGGCCGGGTCCGATGGGCTGCTCCGGGCGAGACCGACGGTGTGCCCGCCGGGCTGCCAGCAACTGATCGACGCCACCCCGGTCGAGGTTCCGGCGACGACCCGGGCGCCGGAACCATCCGGGTGCAGCGCCCGGACCAGGATGCGCTCCCCGCCGCCGGGCGCCGTGGTCAGGCACAGCCACTCGCCGTCGGGGGACCAGCTGACCATCCGTACGTAGCCCTCGCCGGTGTCCAACCGCACTGGCGACCCAAGCTGCGCCAGCGGCACCAGCCAGACCTGCGGCGCGCCGTCGCGGTCGGACACCACGGCCAGCGTGTTGCCGTCCGGGGACAGCGCGGGCGATGTGCAGGTCTCGGCGGCAAGCCAGCCAAGGTCGGGTAATTCGCCGGCGAGTTGGGCGCGCCTGCGCGGCCCGAAGCCGCTGGTCTCCCCGGAATTCGCCGCATTCACCTGGCTAGATCCCCCTGTCCTGCAACCACATCTCCAGCAGGGCGACCTGCCACAAGGCGTTGGATCCCAAGGTGGTGCGCTCGGTGTTCGGATCGGTGAGCATGCGCTGCAACCAGTCCGGGCGGAACAGTCCGCGATCCTTGGCCACCGGATCGGTGACTGCGTCGCGCACCCGGTCAAGCATGGAACCGGACAGGTGGCGGATCGCTGGGACCGGGAAGTAGCCCTTGGGCCGATCGATGATCTGATCCGGAACGACGCCGCGGCTGGCCGCTTTGAGCACGCCCTTCCCACCTGCGGCGAGCTTGAGCTCGGGTGGGCAGGCGGCGGCGAGTTCGACCAGTTCGTGGTCCAGGAATGGCACCCGCGCCTCCAACCCCCACGCCATCGTCATGTTGTCCACTCTCTTGACCGGGTCGTCAACCAGCATGACGCTGGTATCCAACCGCAACGCCGCATCCAGGGCCGTGTCGGCGCCGGGAGCGCCGAAATGGGCGTCGATGAACGCCCGGCTGTGGTCCCGTTTGAAGATGTCACCGCTGGCCAGCCACTCCGGTTCGAGCAGGTCGGCCAGTCCGGCGTGCGGGCGGTCGACGAACACCTCCGCATACGCCGCGGCGGCCCCACCTCGCGGCACGGTGGCGAGCGGCGGGTACCAGTCGTAACCGGCGAACACCTCGTCTGCGCCCTGTCCTGACTGCACCACGGTCACCGAGCGGGATACCTCCTCGGAAAGCAGGTAAAACGCGACACAGTCATGGCTGACCATCGGTTCGCTCATCGCGCCGATGGCCGCGTCCACCGCCGGCAGCAGCCGATCGGACTCAACCATGATCTTCTGGTGATCGGTGCCGAAATGTGCCGCGACCAGGTCGGAGTAGACGAACTCGTCCCCGGACTCCCCACCGGCGGCTTCGAACCCGACGCTGAACGTGCGCAGCTGCTGGTGACCGCTCTCGGCCAGCAGGGCTACCACCAGGCTGGAGTCGATGCCGCCGGAGAGCAGGACACCCACCGGGACGTCGGCCACCATCCGCCGCTGCACAGCCAGGCGCACCGAATCGAGCACCGCGCCCGGCCAATCGGCGGCATCCAGTCCCGTACCGGCACCCCCTCGAGAGAACTCCGCTCGCCAGTAATCCCAGTCCTCGTGACGGCCGTCCGGATACACCGTGCGCACCGTCGCAGGCGGGAGCTTCTGCACCCCCGCCAGGATCGTGCGCGGCGCCGGCACCACGGAGTGGAAGCTCAGGTAGTGGTGCAGCCCCACCGGGTCGATCGCGGTATCCACNNAGGTACAGCGGTTTGATCCCGAGCCGGTCGCGGCCGAGCACCAGGGTCCCGCTGTCGCGTTCGAGCACTGCGAAGGCGAACATGCCCAGGAAGTGGTCGACGCACCTGGTGCCCCACCGGTGGTAGGCCTTGAGCAGCACCTCAGTGTCGGAGTCGGAGAAGAACCGGTAGCCGGCGGTGCCCAGCTCGCCGCGCAGCTCACGGTAGTTGTAGATGCAACCGTTGAACACCGCGGCCAGGCCCAGCTCGGGATCGACCATGGGTTGGGTGGCCCGGTCAGACAGGTCGATGATCTTCAAGCGGCGATGGCCGAGAGCGGTGGCGCCGCCCGCGTGGACGCCCCAGCCGTCCGGGCCGCGACGGTGCAACGCGGCGGTCATGGTGGTGACCGCGTCGACGTCGGCCGGCGCCTGGTCGAACCTGATCTCGCCCGCGATGCCGCACATCAGCATGGTCCTCTCAACAGCATGGTCCTCTCAACGCAGGATCCAGGTGTCCTTCGCGCCGCCGCCGCGCGAGGAGTTGACGATCATGCTGCCGCTGCTCGCGACCCGGGTCAGGGCGGCCGGTGCCACCTCGGCCCGTTCGCCGAGTAGCACGAACGCGCGCAGATCGACCGCCCGCGGCTCCAGCCGGGTGCCGGCGAAGGTGGGGTGGGTGGACAGCGACACCAGGTTCTGGGCGACCCACTCCTCGGGGTGTGCCGCGACGGTGGCAGCGAGCTGGGCCAGCTCAGCCCGGTTGGCCTCCGGGCCGATCACCACGCCGTGTCCACCGTAGCCGTCCACCGGCTTGAGGACGAGCTCACCGAGCCGGTCGAGCACCTCGGCGAGGTGGTGCGGGTCGGCGCACGGGTAGGTGGGCACATTGCCGAGCAGCGGCTGCTCGCCCAGGTAGTAGGTGATCATGTCCGGCACGTAGGCGTAAACCCGCTTGTCGTCGGCCACGCCGTTGCCTAGCGCGTTGAGCAGGCTTACCCGGCCATCCGCTACGGCCGCACAGATTGCCGGCCCGACGGGCCGACCGTCAGCTCCGGTCGCGTCGAGCAGGGTCTGCTCATCGAGCCGCCGGTAGAGCACGCCGAGGCGCTGCCCGTGCGCGTATACCCCGCCGTCGGTGACCGTGAGCTGCCCGGGAGTGATCAGTGGAATGTCCATCTGCTCCGCCAGCAGCCGATGCTCATAGAACGCGGCGTCGATGGGGCCGGCGCTGAGCAGGGCCATGCCGTCCCCAGATGTATTGGCGACCTGCAGCGTCTTGCGTAGCAGCTCGGGGACACCTTCCAGCGGCACCACCCCGGCGGGTGGCTCCAGATCGGGCAACACGCTGCGCACCAGGCGCCGGCTGATCATCGCGTAGCCGATGCCCGACGGCACCCGCAGATTGTCCTCGAGCACGAGCCAACCCTGCGCACTGTCTCGCACGAGGTCGATCCCGCTGACTGCGGCTCGCACGGTGAGCCGACTCGGCAGCGCCCCGAAGCGGCTCCAGCCGGGGGAGCCGGTGACCACCGACGCCGGTAGGACGCCGTCGGTGATGGCCTCCTGGGCGCCGTAGACGTCGTGCAGGAACGCCTCCAGCGCGCGGACCCGCTGGGTCAGCCCTGGCGTGAGCGTCGCCCAGTCCTCGGCGGTGATGATGCGCGGCACCAGGTCGAGTGGGAACAGCCGATCCGGCTCGTCGTCGGCCACCTGGAAGGTGACATTCCGTGCCCGCTGCTCGGTTCGCAGCGCGGACACGGCCGCCGTCATGCCGCGGGCTCCCAACCGGTCAAGTGCCCGGAACATCCATCCGTAGTGCGGCAGGACCCGACCGTTGGTGCCCACCGCCTCGTCGTAACCACCGAAGCTGTAACCGTGGAGCAGGGCCGGCGTCGCCGGCACCGCGGTCGGTGGGTCGTGGCGCAGCGTGTCGCCGCGGGTCCGCGCGAGCAGGCCGTCGACCACGTCGGTGAGCTCGCCGCGCCGGCCGAACATCCGGCGCTGCCGGGCTGCGGAGCTGCCCACCGCAAGGGCTCGCTGGGACAGCTCAAGGACCTGTTTCCAGTCGCCGGATTCATCCAGTTCCGCCCGCAACTCGTTGACCAGTCTTTCGACGAGAAACGAGGGGGGCACCAGGGTCGGCCCGGACGGGTTGGCAAGATCGACAAGGTCGCCCTCCAGGCCGGACCGGGCCGCCCGCCAGGTCGCGGCCCGCAGCAGCTCGTGGCGCATCTCGGGGAACGGTCTGCCCTCGGTGACCCAACCGCGGGCGCGCAGCACCAGCGCCCGGAACAGACCAGCGATGAGCACGACGTCGTCCACCGCGGGGCACGCGTCGCAGATCCGCAGTTCTACGGTGGGTAGGTGCGCCGAAGGGCGGATGTCGAAATAGACCATGCCCGGGTCGCTGATCGTCCCCGAGGCGACGAGGTCGGCCACCAGCGCCTCGTAGTCCGCGGCGTTGCGCATCGGTCCTGGTGGGCCGGCGGTCGGCCAGCGCTGCCAGACCATGCAGCGGTAGCTGGCATAACCGCTGTCGATCCCGCGCCAGTATGGCGAGCTGGCCGACAGCGCGAGGAAGATCGGTAGATGCAAGGCCACGTGCTGCACCACGGCGACCGCGACGTCCCGATCGGGCACGTCGACGTGCACCTGGGCCCCGCAGATGTGCTGTTCGCGGACCAGCAGCTGGTAATCGTGTTGCATCCGCTCGTAGCGGGCGCCGGCGGAGATGTCATTGCCGAGCAGATCGACCAGCGGAACCGTGCCAGCTGACACCACACCTAGGCCTAGGGGATCGGCGACCTCGTTCAACCGGCGGCGCAGCCGGCACAGCTCAGCCCGCAACTCGTCGAGGCTCTCGCAGGGCAACGTGTTGGCCTCGACCAGGGAACGCTGCAGCTCCGGAGCGAACGAGTCGCCGTCCAATTGGTCGAGCATGGCGTCGATCGCTGGTGCAGCGCGCCTGGTCTGCAGGTCGACGAGATGGAACTCCTCTTCGACACCGATCCTCGAGGTCGCTGGGTCGCCCATGTGCGTCACGCTAGGCGATTGTTGTTACCGCAGCTTTGCCTGGAAAGTAGCTATCTCGCTAGTCGCACCACGACTTCGCCGTCCTCCACCGCTACCTGGTAGGCCGCAACCGTCCATTCGCCGGTGGTGCATTGCCCGTCGACCAGCCGGAACGCGTGGTTGTGCAGCGGGCACACCACCTGCACCTGATCGATGAGGCCGTCAGCGAGTGGACCGCCGCGGTGCGGGCAGATCGCCTGGAGCGCTTGTAGCCCGCCGCCGCGCGGCCGGAACACGGCCACCTGCTCGTCGCCCACGGCAAAGGCGCGTCCCTCACCGACCGGGATCTGGTCTACCGGGCCCAGCCGCCAAGACCCCAACCGCCGATCCGGCCCACTCATCGGACCGGCACCTTCGGCAACTCGACCAGCGGCAGCGCGTCGCGGAACTGGCCCTCGGTGGCCGGTTGCCGGTGTTCCTGCCACGGGTCCCGGTAAGAGTCGACCGAGTGCTGCATGGCCTCATCGAGCTGACCCGCGATCCCGTCCCGGTCCTCGACCACGATCGCTCGCAGCTCGGCCAGTCCGATGCGGGGGACGAAGTCGTAGCAGCGTTGCAGCCACTTGGCGTTCTCCCGGTAGTACTGCATGAATCGCCCGGTGAGCGTGACGGCCTCGTCGCGGCTGTCCACGGTGGCCAGCAGGTCGCCCTTGCGGACGGTGGCACCAGCCGCACCGCCGACGTAGATCTCCCACCGGCCGCCCTCGACCGCGACGATGCCTACATCCTTGACGTAGGACTCCGCGCAGTTGCGAGGGCACCCGGAGACGGCGAGTTTCATCTTCGCCGGGCTCTCCAGGCCCTTGTAGCGCTGCTCGATGTCAATGCCCAGTTGCGTTGAGTCTCCGAGGCCGAAGCGGCAGAAGTCACTGCCCACACAGGTCTTGACGGTCCGGAAACTCTTGCCGTAGGCGTGACCCGAAGGCATGTCCAGATCAGCCCACACTCCGGGCAGGTCTTCCTTGCGCACTCCGAGCAGGTCGATGCGCTGGCCGCCGGTGAGCTTGACCATCGGGATGTTGTAACGCTCGGCGACGTCGGCGATCCTCCGCAGCTGCGCCGGGGTGGTGACGCCGCCAGCGATCTGCGGCACTACAGAGAATGTCCCGTCTCGTTGGATATTGGCGTGTACCCGGTCGTTGATGAACCGACTGTCCCGCTCGTCGATGTACTGCTCGCCCCACATCATCCTCAGCAGCGAGGTCAGCGCCATCTTGCTGCCCGCGTGCTCGGCACCGTCCTGCGCGAGTGCGGCGAACACCGCCGACGGCGAGCGCAGCCCACGATGCCGGATCTCGGCCATCAGCGCTGCCTTGTCCATCGGGATGCACGGCACGTAGTACGCCTCGGCCGGGTCGGTTTCCAGGTCGCCGCCCAGGGCCGCCTCGACAATCTCGGCGACCAGGCCCTTGCACGATCCGCATCCCTTGCCCGCACGGGTGGCGCCCATCACACCACCGACGGTGCGCTGCCCGTCCCGCACACACGCGACCAGCTCACCCTTGCTCACTCCGTTGCAGTTGCAGACCTGCGCCTCGTCGTCCAGCTCCGCCGCGCCAACCTGCGACGCCGGCGCACCGAGGTCGAACAGCAGCCTGATCCGTTCCTCGGGAAGCGGCACCCGCCGGTCGAAGGCCTGGGTCAGCGAAGCAGCCTTGCTTACGTCACCGAGCAGCGTGGCGCCCACCAGCATGCCGTCACGGATGATCACCGTCTGATAGACGCCGCGGCTAGGCTCGCTGAACTGGACGAACTCGTCGTCAGGGCGCTCCGGCTCCTTGAGCCCCATGGCCGCCACGTCCACGCCCGCGACCTTGAGCTTCGTCGCCAACCGCGAACCGTGATAGGCGGCCGTCGGGTCGGCGCCGGTGATGTGGTCGGCCAGCACCGTAGCCTGCTCCCACAGCGGTGCGACCAGCCCGTACACCTCGCCGCGATGCTGCACGCACTCCCCGACGGCGTAGATGTCGTCATCGTCGACCGACCGCAGCTGGTCGTCGACCACGATGCCACGCTGCGTCTCCAGGCCCGACACCATGGCCAGCCCGATGTTAGGCCGGATGCCCGCGGTGACCACCACCATGTCGACGTCCAGCGTGCTCCCATCGGTGAAGGTGACGCCAATGACCGCGCCCTCGGTAGCGCGCCGGATCGCTGTGGTGCGGGTGCCGGTGTGCACGGTGATGCCGAGCCGTTCCAGCGAGCGCCGCAGCACCCGGCCGCCCTGGGCGTCCAGCTGCTGGTTCATCAGCCCATCCGCGGCGTGCACCACGTGCGCTGCCAGACCGTGTGCCTGCAGGCCGCGGGCCGCCTCCAGACCGAGCAGGCCACCACCGATCACCGCGGCGCGCTGCTTGCCGCGGGCATAGCGACCCATCGCCATGGTGTCGTGCAGCGTGCGGAATCCGAACACTCCCGGCGTCAGCGTCTTGTTATCCAGCCACAGCCCCTCCATCGGCGGGAAGAAGGAGCGGCTGCCAGTGGCCAGCACAAGCTTGTCGTACCGGGTGATCGACCCGTCGTCGGCGTAGACGCGGCGAGCGAACCGATCGACGCGCACCACCCGTACCCCGGCGTGCAGCGTGATCCCGTTGTCCCGGTACCACTGCCGGGGATTGAGGAAAAGGTCTTCGTTCAGCAGCTCCCCGTCAGGACCGGTGCCGGGGTTCGGACCGCCCGCCAGCAACTCCGACAGCAGGATGCGGTTGTAGTTGCCGTGCGGCTCGTCACCGAACATCGTGATGCGGAACATCTCACCCCCGCCGCGGGTCAAGATCTCCTCGACGGCGCGGGCCCCCGCCATGCCGTTACCCACCACAACCAGTTTTCGCATGGTGTTTCACACCTCCAGTAGGCCGAGATCGATCACAACTGTCCCCGAGCACCCCTCGGGCGCGGCGATGTGTAGCTCGATCTGGGTTTGGCTGTTCAGGTCCTCCACGACGCGCAGCGGCACGTGGGTGCCGTCACGAGCGCCGATCGGGAAGTAGCGCATCGGCTGACCGTCCCGCACCATCACGATCGTGATCATCTCTTCGGCGCTGTTTCCGCCGCGGAAGTACAGGGCCTGGCCGGTCACTCCCGGCGGAACGGTGTAGGTCAGCGCAGGATCAATCGGAACTGGCTTGTGCAGGCCCTGCCCTTCGAAGGGGTAGACACCCTGCAAGAACCGCGACGTGG
>QHBZ01000293.1 GCA_003244055.1 Pseudonocardiales bacterium
GTCGACGACAACTTCTTCGAGCTGGGTGGGGACAGTATTGTTTCGATCCAGTTGGTGAGCCGGGCCCAGAGCGTGGGTGTGGTGATCACACTGCGAGATGTGTTTGAACACAAGACGGTTGCCGGGCTGGCCTCTGTCGCCACCGAGGTAACAAGGGTGGCGTGCGCGGTTGGTGATGTGGGGATCGGTGCGGTGGTGTTGACGCCGATCATGCACGTGTTGCGGGCCCGGGGCGGCCCGATCGAGGGTCTCCACCAGTCGGTTGTGTTGCGCGTGCCAGAGGGGCTAGGTCTGAATCAACTCAGCGGCGCGGTGCAGATGATAATGGATCACCACGATGTGCTGCGGGCTCGGTTCACGCGTTCGGCCTATGACGGAAATGGCGGTAATGACGAAACCCAGGAGTGGAGCTGGGAAATCGTCCCGGTTGGCGCGGTGGCTGCTGAGGGTGTTGTGCACCGTGTCGATATCACGGGTATTGATGGGGATGAGCTCTCGGGTGTGTTGAGACACCAGGCCCAGGTGGCAGGGTCGCGGTTGGATCCCTGGGCTGGGGTGATGGTGCAGGTGGTGTGGTTCGACGCCGGACCAGACCGGCCTGGCCGATTGTTGATTGTGATCCATCATTTGGTCGTTGATGGGGTGTCCTGGCGGATTCTGGTGCCGGATCTGGCCACCGCCTGGCGGGCAGTAACGGGGGGCCAACGCCCGCAGTTGCCGGCGGTGGGTACCTCGTTTCGGCGGTGGGCCCAGCATCAACTGGACTGGGCACACGATCCCGCCCGGTTGGAGGAGATGCCGGTTTGGGTGGCGGACCGGGATAGGGCGGATCCGTTGTTGACCGATCGCGGGTTGGATCCGGTGACTGATGTGGTGGGCGCGAGCGGGTCGTTGACGGTGACGTTGCCCCCGGAGCGGACCGTACCGTTGTTGACCCGGGTGCCGGCGGTGTTCCATGGGGAGGTCAATGACGCGCTGTTGACCGCGTTAGCGGTGGCAGTGGCCCAGTGGCGACACCGTCACGGGCGGGGTGACGGCAGCGCGGTACTGGTCGATGTCGAGAGCCACGGCCGCGAAGACATCATCGCGGGGTCGGATCTGTCTCGCACGGTGGGCTGGTTCACCAGCGTGTTCCCCGTCCGTCTTGATCCCGGCGTGGACTGGAACCAGGTCCGGGCCGGCGACGCGGCATTGGGCACGGCGCTAAAGCGGGTGAAAGAACAGTTACGGGCCCTACCGAACCATGGTGTGGGCTACGGGGCGCTGCGGTATCTGAACCCCCAAACGGGACCTGCCCTGGCTGGCTTGGTGCAACCCCAGATCGGGTTCAACTACCTCGGTCATTTCCCTGCCTCCGCCACCAACCCTGCCCCTGGGACCACGGAGTGGGCAATCGCTGCTGAGACCGGGGTGCTTGGGGGCGGCGCTGACCCGAGAATGCCACTTGCTCATGGTCTGGAACTCAACGCAGTCACCTCCGATGATCCTACCGGGCCGCAGTTGCACGCAACCTGGTCCTGGGCGACCGGACTATGGGCCGAACCCGAGGTCCACGAATTAGCCCAAGCATGGTTCACAGTGTTGGACCTGCTAGTGGCACATGCCGACCAACCCGGCGCTGGCGGCCACACCCCCTCAGACTTCACGCTGGTGACCCTGTGACCCTTACCCAAGACGACATCAACGACCTCGAAACCCTCTGCTCAGCGGGGCTGGAGGATGTGTGGCCGCTGTCACCGTTGCAGCAGGGTTTACTGTTCCATGCCCTGTATGACCAGCAGACGGCTGACGTCTATACCGTCCAGCATGTCTTTGATCTCCAGGGGCCGGTGGACGCTACGGCGCTGAAGGCTGCTGGGCAGGGGTTGCTGGGTCGTCATGCCAACTTGCGCGCCGCGTTCTGGCATCCACGCTCCGGCCAACCGGTGGCGGTGATTGGACGTGAGGTCACACTGCCCTGGCGTGAAGTCGACCTGTCGGGGCTGGATGTGGTGGGGCAAGAGGCTGCGCTGACCCGGTTACTCACCGATGACCGTGCGCAGCGTTTCGATCCCACCCATCCACCATTGCTGCGCTTCACCCTGGTCCGGCTCGAGAACCAGCACTACCAGCTGGTGCTGACCAATCACCACATCCTGCTCGACGGATGGTCGATGCCGATACTGATCCGCGAGCTGCTGGTGTTGTACGCCCAACGTGGTGATCCAACGAGGTTGGGCCGGGTCACCCCCTACCGCGACTATCTCGCGTGGCTGAGCACCCAGGACCAGGCGGAGGCTCAGCAAGCCTGGGCGCAGGCACTGACCGGCCTGCAACAACCCACCCTCCTGGTTGCCCCCGATGCCGGCCGGGCACCGGCCATCCCCGAACACATCACGATCGAGGTACCCGACAACCTCACCACCGCCCTGCATGACCACACCCGCCGTCATGGCCTGACCCTCAACACAGTCATCCAAGCCACCTGGGGTCTGCTGCTGGGCCGGTTGACCGGCACCCAGGACGTGGTGTTCGGGATCACCGTAGCCGGTCGCCCACCCCAGATCCCCGGCATCGAGACCATGATCGGACTGTTCATCAACACCCTGCCGGTACGGATCCGGTGGCACCCCGCCGAACCGCTGTCCACCTTGCTCACACGGGTGCAAGACGAACAATCCCAGCTGATCGTCCACCAATACCTGGGCCTGACCGACATCCAACACCTGGCCGGACTCGGTAAACTATTTGACACCTTAATGGTGTTCGAAAATTACCCCCTCGACCCCGGCGCCCTGAACACACCGAACACCAGCGTGCGCATCACCGGTGTCACCGGCCGCGACGCCACCCACTACCCACTGAGCCTTATCGCCGTGCCCGGACCGGGCCCCCGCCTACGACTGAGGGTTGACTATCGCACCGATTTGTT
>QHBZ01000294.1 GCA_003244055.1 Pseudonocardiales bacterium
GTCACGATAGTTACGTCTCAGACTTTCGACGGCCGGGAGAAAAGCCTGCTCCGCGCCGCGGCCACCGACCTGCTGCCCTCCTCGGTGCTGCAGCGGGTGAAAAGCCCATACCCCTCCACCGAAGACCCGCTCTACGCCAGTGCCCTGCAGCAGCAGGCCAAGGAACTGCTCTCCAAGCCCGAGGACCCGGTGTTCGAGCTGGTCAACCGCCGCTGGGTAGACAACGCCGCCGCGCAGCGAGACCCAGCCACCTGGCCGAGGCGCAGGCTTGTGGTGGTGCCTTCGGGTGTGGGGTATCGGCCGGTTCTCGACAGGGGCGCACCTGTGTTGTGGAGGGCGAGGAGTCATCTGTGCTGCGTGTGTCACGCTAGAAAAGATCATTTAGTGATTCTGTGGGAGTTTTTGTCGGGACGCACCGAATGTGCCGAATTGGGCATGAATAATTGGGCGCGATGCCGGTGTGTCTTCGCTGCATTGAAGTCGGGTCGTGTAACGATACCCTCATGAATTCAGTCTCATCAGCTCGTCCCGTTGTTGTGCATGATGGCGCGGTGAGCCAGGAACACCTCACTTGCAACGGACACGGGAAAGACGACGATTTAGCGCTGTAGTACTAGGGTACAGTCTGTGTTTAGGCACTTACACACTGCGACAGCCAGACCGCGCACGAAATCGGGTACCCGTCGCGTCGGCAAGCTTGGCTCAGACGAGGCGGGTGGCTTCCCAGTCACTGAGGGTCTCGACCGGCACGGCTCGCAACCGGCTCTGTCGGTGGGCCGACGCTGGCGGCGGGGGGTCACCGGTGGGAGTCGCCGAGTATGGCGCGCAGCGCACCGAAGACGTCTATTTCCCGGGACAGGTGCAGGGAGTCCTGGTGCGGGGATCGTATCCAGGTGATCGGCCCGCGTGGGGTCATGGTGGGTGGTAGCAGCAGGGTGCCGGTGATCTGGTGCACGCCCGGTGGCCACGGTAGCGGGGCCGGGAGTCTTTCTCCTGTGAGGATGAGGTGATGTTGGGGGGTGTAGGGGTGGGCTAGCACTGCTGGGTCGCAGTGTCGGGCGGTGAGCAGCTGTAGTATCTCGGTGCTGAGCGGGATCGGGATCGCTATGGCCGACACGTCGCAGTCCAGCCTTAGCCGTATCTGGTCATGGTGTTGGGTCACCGGCCAGGCCCACGCCTGGTAGGCGACCCCGTTGATGAGCCCGGTGTCGTCGCTGTCGGGGCTGCCCACGGGGGGCACCAGGGTCGGAGCAGCGGCCGTTACTTGGTTGAGAATGCACATCGTGCAGGGCATACCCTGGCCGGAGTTGACGGTTTCGATGTCTTCAAGACTTAGGACAGCGCCACACAACGTGCCGACCGTGCCCGCTACGTGCCGGTCCGGCATTGGAACCAAGTGCACGGCGCGGGTGATCTGGCCCGTGTTGCCGGGTCGGTAGCGGACCAGCATCACCGGCAGGACCACCGGTTCGGGAATACCCCGGGAGCCGGACGAGGGTGAGGCGTGGCGGCGGTGGGTCCCCTCTAAAGCAGCGAAGCGCAGAGGGACATCACTGACAGTGTCCGTCATCTCTGACATATCGCGCTCCGTAGCAGCGACCTGCGCGGAAGGGGCATCATCCTCAAGCTACTGCACGTGCAGGTGCATACGAAATGTAATGGGACCTCCCACCGGCGTCAATGCACGTGCAATTGCAGGATTGATGCAATCCCGCCTGCCGGTTGGGGATCGGGCACGGTACGTCACGACAGTCGAGATTCGCGCGCTCATTAGCGCGATACCGGTCACGTTCGTGCGGATGTCAGCCTCTGTAACACCTGGTGCCACAGGGCTCACTGCACAAACGACGCTTCCACTCCTGCTGTGAGGATGAGATTCACTCTTCCGGAGCCCGTATCTAGCGACGGGCGTAGTAACCGGATCTTGGCCGAACATCTATCCGAGAACGGCCTCGCAAAACGTCGCTTCGCAACATCATCGAACGCCGCGCTCGTCGTCCCAACGTCGCGGATCGCGGCTAACCAGACGTGTTGACGACCGTCACGTGTCGTCTCCGTCGTGGTTCGTGCTGGTCGGCGCCGGCCCGTGCCCGGGTATCCCGGCAGCTTCGCTGACCTTCTGTTGACTCTGTCGCTTCGGTGGCTGCGGTGGCTTACACGCATCTGACGCGAAATAAGACCCGATCCGGCGGCGCGGACCTCCGCAGGAAGCGCCGCCAGATCGGGGCTTTCGTCCCCCGAGACTTAATCGAGAGGATTAGAGGGTACAGGGCGAATCAGGAGCCGGGGCCTCGACTCCCAGCTGCGCGTATACGGAACTCAGCTCGGCTGGTCACCGTCAATGTGCACGCTGATCGGTGATGACGCTCCGGGATCATTAACGATCTTGCACGCTGGGCTGGGGCATCTCGTCGACAGTGCGTAGCCCGACCACACGGCAGTCCGGGGGCAGCCCTCAACAGAACCAGCACGTGCGTCGTTGGGCTCTGCCCCCGGGCTGCCGTGTGGTAGCCCTTGAAGAGGTCGAGAGGAGATGCCAGCCCAGCCCAGCCCAGCCCA
>QHBZ01000295.1:0-17138 GCA_003244055.1 Pseudonocardiales bacterium
ATTAACGCGGCGCTGCACTAGCGGCACGGGCCGTGGTCAGCCCGGGGCGCCGAGCCGGACCGGGACGAACTGGACGGCGGCGTCCTCGGTGTAAAGGCCGACCGCGCCGTCGGTGTAGGGCCGCTCGGTGTCCACGATCGTTGTGAGTGGCGCGCCGTTGACCGACACGGTGGTGGTCGCTCCGTGGTACCGGACGCGAACCTCGATCCATTGGCCGATCGGATAGGGCGTCGTGCCGGTGGTGATACATCGCTGTTGGCCGGGGTACGCTGGGTCGGCCTTGCCAACCTCCCAACCGTTGGGCTTGAGCACCACGTAATAGAAATGGACTGGGTCGCGGTAGCCCCACAGCACCCAACCGACCTCCCACGGATTGGGCAGCGGTTGACGCAACTGTCGGACGGTGCGAAGCCGCACGACGAACTCGGTCTGCGACCGCACCTCGGTCCCGGCGACCAGTGCGGCGTGCGTCTCGTCGGGCTGTCGAGCCGGCGCCGGGGACAGCACGATCGTGTCGTGCCGGACGCCGATCGAGCCGTACCCGGTATACACCGCGTGCCATGGCCCATGCACGCTGCCCTCGTCCCAGGGCTGAAGCAACTGGTCATTGCCTGCGCCAGCGTGTAATGCACTCCCGGCTGGCTGGCAGCCGAGCAGTGTGACGGCGATGCCTACCACTCTGAAGGCCAACCAGCAGCGTGAGCGCAGTCTGCGGATCGCACTCACCTGTGGCCACTCGACTGGCCGTGCGAGCCATCCCCGGCTTTGGGCTGAACTCGGTCTGGGGCGGAGCGAGTGGCCTTCACGTTGGAATTCCCCGCGCCCTTCCGGTTCGGCCGCGCGTCGGACTGCGATTTGGGCTGCTGCTTCGGGTTCGGATTGGGCGCGGGCTGCGGTGCTGGTTGTGGGCCGGGCGGCGCGGTTGCCCCATCTCCGCCTCGTGGACCGGGCGGTTGCCCTGGAGGCGAACCATTGTCTTTGCCCGGTGGGTGAGCTTCTGCTCTCCTGTGTTTGTGTTCTAGGGTCGGCCGCTGAGCCGGACTACGGTCGCCGGTCGAAGCGGTACCGGCACTGGGGTCGACAGATCCCCGTCCCGTATAGGTCACATATATACGGGACGGATTCGCCACCACCCGCGGCATGGGTAGCAGGCATAGTCCGGGAGGCGCGGGAATGGCTCGCGGGCCAGGCGGGTCGGACGCTGCGCGCAGCCCCGCTGCCGGCACGGCTGCACCGCCGGATGGCCCGAGAGCGAGGATGTCAGGATTGGGCCCGGCGCGGCCGTCGGTGCCGTCCGCAACCGGAGCGCCGCGAACGGGGTCGGAGAGTACGTCGAGTGGGGAGACGAACCGGTAGCCCAACGCTTCGATACCGCGGACGGTTTCGCGCAGCCGGTCCACTCCGAGGAATGGATGGTAAAAGAAGCTCGCGAGGCCGTCGCGGACGATCGTCATAGCGCGGGCGGCGTCGATCAGGTCCGCGGGCAGCCGTGGCGCGTTGTTGTTGTAGGCCTCGGGGGCGATGTTGCCGATGTTCTCTGGTACCACGACCGAACCGTAGACGTCTCGCACCGGGTACGGGAAGTACTGCTGGTACAGCTCAGCGGGCTGAGCCGGACCAGCCCCGCAGGCCCCGTCAGGGCACCAGCCGCCGAAGTAGGTACCCTGGTCGTAGCGCGCGCCGAACACGGCGTTGGCGGCGCGGTAGTCCTCGGCGGACCCGGCGTAGTGGGGAAACTCGAATGCGCCGGGGTCGGGCAGGCCCACCTTGGTCAGCTCGGTCCGGCCGCGCTGCATACGGTCGGCCGCCCATTGCGCGGAGTCGCCGGGTACCGGCCCGTCCATTTGGACGTAGTTCTGCGCGTCGACGTGCGCGGTGTAGAACTCGTAGTCCGAGCCCGACGTGCCGCTGTAGGGGTTGGGTCGATCGGCGAATTGGTGGCTGTACCCGTGCAGGACGAGTGTGCCGCCGCGGGCGGCCATGTACCTCAGCGCGTCGACTACTTCCGGGCGGTCGGCGAGCCGCAGCCGGGTGGGTTTTCCGTCGTCGTCCTGCCCGGTGGGGTCAACGTAGTACGGGTAGACCGCCACGGAGAACGGCACGTTCTCGGAGTGCAAGAAGTCGGCGATGGTCCGTAGCTGGTCCGGGTCAGCCTTCGGGCCGACGTCCTCCAGGCGGACAAGGGCGCGGCGGCGGTCGGGCACGTCGGGTAGGGCCAGCTCGCGGATCAGGTCGGCGGCGGCGAGGTAGCGGTCGCTCAGGCCGACGTAGTCGAAGGGACCCTCGGCGATGTAGGTGAGGTTGCCAGCGCGCAGCGCCCACGGCGAGCGGTGGCCGTCGGCCCACAACGCTTGGGCGAGCACCTGGACCGACGCTCCGGGCGTCACCTCCACCTGACCCAGGGTGGGCCCGTTCGCCGGGTCGCGACGCAGCCGCTGCCCGCGGTATTCCACCGCAACCGGGACCGCTTCCACCGAGCGCGTTGACCAGCCAGCCACCAATGGCGCACCGGGCGCGCGCGCTATGAGCTGCTCAATGCCGCTGCCGAGCCACAGCGTAGGCACGTTCCCGGTGGCGACGTCGTCGAGGAATGCGTCGGGCAGCGGGAAGTCCGCGCCCGAGCTGGCGTATAGCACGCCGGTGTAGCCGACCGACTCACCGGGGCGGTAGTGGCTCACCGGGCGCAGCACCACGCGGCTGCCACGGGAGGCCAGCTGGGCGGCCTGCACCCCGTTGGACTCGCCCAGCCAGGGCTGCGCGCCACCATCGTCGTAGAGCACCAGAGTCGACCGGCCCGCGTCGCCGCCCGGTCCTGGTTCGCCGAACCGCCCGGCCCACTTGTGCCAGGGACCGGTGCCGGAAGCAGGCTTCGCGGCATCGGCCGACCGCCCGACGAGCAGCAGCGCTATACCAATGACGGACGCCACACCTACAGCGAGGGCGAGCCCGAGGACTAGGCTCAGCCGCACGCCGGCCGGTAGCCGGTGGGCACTCATTCCACCGTCCTTAGGACCGCTGTCTGCCGGTCGAGGACCTGGCGGGGCTGGAACTCCTCGGGCGGCGCGGAACACAACCCGAGCATCCAGGCCAAGGCCTGCTCGGCTCGTACGCCGGCCAGTCCGTCGCCGAACGGATTGCCTACAGCGGTCATCGCCACCCGGGCGTCCTCGTCGGCGAGCAACCGCGTTGCGGTATGCACGATCGCGTCGCGGTCGGTGCCGAGCAACACCGCGCACCCCGCCTCGATGGCCTCGACCCGCTCGGTGACCTCGCGCAGGACGAGTACCGGCACACCGAAGCTGGGGGCCTCCTCCTGCAACCCGCCGGAGTCCGACAGCACCAGCGTGCTCGCTGCGAGCAGCCGGGACAGCTGCGGGTAGGGCAGCGGTTCGGTGACGAGTACCCGCGGCTGACCGCCGAGCGCGACGGCGACTTGTGCCCGCACCGCCGGGTTGGGGTGCGCCGGCAGCACGACCTCGACGTCGCGGTGCCGGGCGACGATCTCACTGACGGCGGCCAGTACCCGGTCCAGCGGTGCGCCCCACGATTCGCGGCGGTGCACCGTCACGAGGACCAGGCGGCACCGCCCGGCGGCGGCTCGCCGCTCCAACGCCAGCAACCGCAGGTCGACATCGAGCGCCGGCCGTCCGGTGACGTCCAGAACGGCGTCGACGACCGTGTTACCGATCACGAGCACCGAGTCGTTCGGCAGGCCTTCGCGGGCGAGGTTGGCCGCTGCGCGCGGGGTGGGCGCCAGATGGATCGCCGCGAGCTGGTCGATCAGCCTGCGGTTGGCCTCCTCCGGGAACGGCGCCGCCAGGTCGTGCGAGCGCAGTCCGGCCTCCAGGTGCACTACCGGCACCCGACGCCAGAACGCCGAGAGCGCGGCGGCCAGCGCTGTGGTGGTGTCGCCCTGCACCACCACAGCGTCGGCCCGGTGCCGGTCCAGGTGAGCGTCGAGCCCGGTGATGAGCTGGCTCATCAACTCGGGCTGGCTGCCGAGCACCCGCCGAACCCGCACCGCCGCGTCGGGCCGCAATCCGCACGCCGCAAGCCCCTGCTGGAACATCGCTGGATGCTGGCCGCTCGCGACGAGCAGCGGTTGTATCCGCCCCGCCTGGCGCAGGGCGCCAGCCAGCGGTGCGAGCTTGATCGCCTCCGGCCGGGTGCCACCGATGAGATGGACGATCGGTCGGTCGACCGGCAATCGTCGGGAATTCGCGTGGCCGAGCAAGCCAACCCCCGGGTGGTCGAGTCATATCACCAGATGGGTGGCGCCAGTTGCAAGAGTACGGTTCGACAGTCACTATTTCCATATCAATTCGGGTCTTGTTACCACAAAGTTGACCTGAAAGAGCGTCTTCAGTATCCACGAGGTCACGTTATGGCATCATTGCGGTTGGGTCCGATTGGCTTGCTTGCGGCCCTCGGTTTCCTGACGCCCGGAGGTTCAACCGCCGCGGTGTGCATCCTGCTGGGGTTTCTGATCGCCATGCTGGTGGTCCGCAGCATCTGGCTGCGTCTGCGCCCGGCCCGAGACGAGCGATGATCCTGCCGGTGTGGTATGCGACGATGGTCCTGTTGCTGGTGGCCTGGCCCCTGCACAACCTCGCCGTGGCGCTTGCCGCGCTGCGTTCCCCGCGGGAACACTCTCCGATCGAACAACCGGAACTGGTGTTCTGGATCGTTATCCCGGCGTTGAACGAGGAGCGAGTAATTTCCCGGACCGTGCAGGCGGCGCTGGCGCTCGACGCGCCCCAAACTCCAGTTCGAGTGCTCGTCGTCGACGACGCGTCGGCCGACGCCACCCCGGACGCACTGGCGGCGATCGACGACCCGCGGTTGCACGTCCTGCGCCGTGAGCTGCCTGACGCGCGGCGAGGCAAGGGAGAGGCGCTGAACGCCGGCTACCGCTATGTCCGGGCGCAGGTCGGCGAAGAGGCAGCCGCGACGGTCCTCGGGGTGATCGACGGCGACGGGCGGGCCAGCCCGGGAGCGCTACGCGCGGTCAGCTCGGCTTTTGCCGACCCCGAGGTGTGCGCCGTGCAGGGGCGGGTTCGGATCCACAACCGCGAGACGCTGCTCGGGCTGCTGCAGGACATGGAGTTCTGCTGCGTGGCCGACGCCTCGCAGCGGCTACGCGACCGGCTGGGTAGCGTGGGCCTGGGTGGTAACGGACAGTTCGTCCGGTTTGCTGTCCTAGCCGATTTTGGCGACGCGCCGTGGTCGTCCTGCTTGGTCGAGGACCTTGAGCTCGGGCTGCGTCTGCACCTGATCGGATACCGCATCCGCTACCGCCCGGAGATGACGGTTACGCAGCAAGGGGTTACCGACCGCAGGCGGCTGGTCCGGCAACGCGCCCGCTGGGCACAGGGCAACCTGCAGTGCGCCCGCTACCTCTCGGGGCTGTTCGGCTCGCGGCAGATCGGCAGTATCGGCCTGCTCGACTTCCTGCAGTACCTCATCGTGCCGTGGCTGGTCGTACCGCTGTCGATGTTAGTGCTCGTGGTCGGCGGTACCACTGCCGCAGCGCTGGCGTCCCGTGTGACGATTCCCGGATTGGTCGCCGCCCCACAGGATGCCGTCTGGGCAGTCTCGCTGTGGATCGCGCTGCTCGCCCTGCCGGGGTTGCTGTGGGCCACCGTGCACCGACTGCGCTACGGCGATGAGCCGCTGCGCCGCTGCCTTGTGGCCGGGTTGGCCTACCCGGGTTTCCTGTTGCTGGGAGTCCTCGCCACATGGCTCGCAATGATGCGCTACCTCGCCCGCAGGAACAGCTGGGCCAAGACCGAGCGAGTGACCGAACCGCGGGCCGCTGGTCATCAGCTACCCAAGGACGTGCAGCCACAGCATCGGCGCGCCAGCCGCGACGCGTTCGGCCACGTTGACCCGCCGGCCGGCGGCGAAACCTAAACGGGGCGCTCTAGGTCGTGGCGGTGGCGCGGTGGCGTCCGCCGTGGGAGATCGAAGCACGGGCGCAGGCTCGCAGGGCGCTGGCCAGATCGTGATGAATGTCGACGATCTCGCTCAGCGAACTGAGGTCGGGCCTGCTGATGGCTGTCGAGCGCGGATCCGCCACGACCGCGAGGTGACCCTCGATGTCATACCGGTCGAGCGCCTCGAAGACCGCTTGCAGCCCGATCGAGTCGAGCACCGCGATAGCGGACAGATCGATCACAAGGTGCGGCTGGCCATTGTGTACAGCCTCGATGAGCTTGTCAGCCAGGACCGGGGCCGTGACAAGATCCACGCTCCCGGTGACCCGGCACACAGAAGTGCCTGGTTGAGGACAGCTCAACGTTGCGATGACCATGGGCCCACCAAGCGGTGGTGCTGGTGTGAGAGTCTCAAGTTGGTCGTGCACCAATGGTGTCAAGGTCGACTCCTCCCCCCCGGGTACTACAGCCGAGATCCGACCGTACACGCTTCGCAATGGCGGTCAACTGCCACGTCAGGCACGCCTGACGACCCTAATGTGCTTTGTCCGGAATGACCTTTATACGGTTTTCGACAGTGGCCATTGGGACTCGTGTAAACTTAGCGCACATGCTTAAGTACGGTGCGTAGCGGGTGAGCGGAGTGGATCTATGGATCCGGGACTCGACATAGCTGTTCATCATCACGGTCAGGTGGTGGTGATACACCCGCGCGGGTTACTCACCGTGCGCACTGCCGCGGATGTGCGCCAGGTGCTGGTGCGGGAACTGGTCGACCACGGGCGAGTCATCGTCGACCTCGACGGGTTCCGGCTGACCCGGGAGTCCTGCGTGACGGTGTTTCCTGCCGTACTGACCCAATGTGGCGGCTGGCCGTCGGCGAAGGTCGCGCTGTGCCGGCCCGACCCGCCGATGGCTGAGGCACTGGCGGCTCGCCAGGTGTCCGCCCTGGTCCCGGTGTACCAACTCAGACTCGAGGCCGAGGCCGCGATTGATGAGCGGCCAACGGTCGTACGGATGCGGGTCCAGTTGCCCTGCGACCCCGGGGCGCCGGCGATGAGTCGCCGGCTGGTCCGCGAGATGTGTCCGAAATGGCAGGTGAACGACGGAGTCGAGGACACCGCCGAATTCGTGGTCAGCGAGCTGGTGTCCAACGCAGTGGAACACGCGTGCACCGGCGTCGGACTGACGCTGGAGCGTGGCCCCCGTGGGCTGCGGATAGCTGTGCGGGATGCCTCCCCGGTCGGTTTCCCCGGGGCGGTGAAGCGCTCGACCGACCCGCTGGGACGGGTCCGTGGTCGGGGTCTTGAATTGGTAAGGAGCCTTACTGAAGCGTGGGGTGTCGATGTCCAGCCTGACGGTAACACCGTATGGGCCGAGATAGCCGGGTAGGCGATCGGCGATTGTTATTGGTCTGCCGCCAACTGTGCGCGCTGCTCTTCGAGGCTCCAGCCGCCCGGCGTTGGCCAGGCAAGTGCCATCTCCGCGAGTCGCTCGGCGAGAATGTTTGTGATCGCCCAGTTGCGATACCACTTGTGGTCGGCCGGTACGACATACCATGGCGCAGCCTCGGTGTTGCATTCCCGCAATGCGACTGAATATGCTTGCTGGTAGTCGTCCCAATAGGCGCGCTCGGTGAGGTCTGCGGGGTCGTATTTCCAGTGCTTCGCCGGATCGTCGAGCCGGGCGAGCAGTCGCTTTCGCTGCTGTTCCTTCGAGATGTGGAGGAAGCACTTCACGATTGTCGACGACGACGCCAACTTCTCCTCGAAGCTGTTGATGACGTCGTAGCGGCACGACCACTGATCAGCGGGCACCAGCTCGTGAACCCGGACCACGACCACGTCCTCATAGTGAGATCGGTCGAACACGCCGACGATCCCTGGTGGCGGCAGCCGCCGCTTGACCCGCCACAGGAAGTGGTGCTCACGCTCCTCGACGGTAGGTTTCTTGAACGCGTGATATTGCACGCCCATCGGGTTCATCAGGCCCAGGACATGCTCCACCGTGCCTCCCTTGCCGGCCGTATCCATGCCCTGCAAGACGAGTAGCAGGCTTCGCCGGCCGGCGGTCGGTCCTTCGGTATGTCCCTCGGCGTAGAGCTGCTCCTGCAAGTCCGCCAAGCGCGGCGCCAGGCGGCGGATCGCCGCTTTGCCGTCGGCCTTACCCGAACCAGTGAACCCCGGGGTGTCTCCCGTGGCGATGGCCGCCAGATCCACCGGGCCGGGAGGTACGCGCAGCAGATCGCTCACCCGTGGCGGGATCTGCGCGCTGGAGGGTTTGGCGGTGCGGGTCATCGTGCTTTTGGCCACCGGCGAAGACTCCCAGGCTTCCCGGGTGACCGGCAACGGTGGCGCGTGGCACGGGGCTCGCCGCTTGCGCACCCCGATGAGCGCGATCGCCCACCAGTGATTAACGTAGCTGGCGTCAGGCCCGCCGACATATCTGGAGATCATGACTGCACCGCACTCACCGACCAGCCCCGCGGAAACCAAAACCAGCCCCGCGGAAACCAAGCCCAAGGCCGATCTCAACCCGGCCCGCGTCGTTGCGGCCGCTCTCGCCGCGGTGACCACCGCCGTGGTCGGCTCGAAGCTCGGCGCCACCGGCACCCTCATCGGGGCAGCTGGAGCCAGCGTGATCACCACGGTGGGTACCGCTGTCTACCAGACGTCATTGGAGCGCAGCCGGAAAAGGGTCCGCTCGCTGGCTCAGCGCGCTCGACCGTCGCCGGAGGCCCAACCCAAGCCTGCGCCCTCTCAGCGCTCTAGACGGTCCGCCACGCTGCGCTGGGGGGCGGTGATCGTGGGGTCGCTCGGCGCCTTCCTGCTGGCCATGACCGTCATCACCGGCTTCGAGTGGGCCAACGGTGGGACCGTAGGCGGTAACGGCAATGGGACCACCATCGGGCGGGTGATCAACGACCGGCCCGCCGCGCCGAAGCCGACGACCCCGCTGCGCCCGGCCGACCCCGCCGTGTCCGAGACTCCGACCGAGACCCCCCCACCCCCCGGCGGGATCCTCCCGGGGAACATTGGCGACCCCACCACCACTACGCCAGAGCCAACCCCAACCAGGAGTTCCGATGCGGTGACTCCGACCCCGCCGCCACTGATACCCCCCATCCTCGGCAGCGGAGGCTGAGCGTGCCGCCGGGCACCGACTGATCGAGCTATCGGGCGACGAGTTCAGATCGTCGCCATGGCTGACGGTAGATCAGGAAGGCCACGTCGTCGGCATGCCCGTCGGCGAGCAGCGCAGCGGTGAGCCGGTCGGCGAGGTCGTCGGGGGGTAGCTCCCGGCCCGCCACCATGGCCGTGGCGGCGCGATCGATGCCGGCGCCGAGGGATTCCCGGCGGCGTTCGACCAGGCCGTCGGTGTAGAGCAGCAGGGTGGACCCGGCCGGCAGCGTCGCGTCGGCTTCGGGACGGTCAACCGCGTCGACAACAGCCAGCGGAGGCGACTGGGCGTGCTCGAGCAGGCGATGGTCGCCACCGGCGTCGACGAGGATCGCCGGGGGGTGCCCGGCGCTGCTGTAGCGCAGGGTATGAGCGCGCGGGTCGACGACGGCGCAGAATACGGTGCTGCTGCGCGCCCCGATCACCAGCGCGGCGAATTTGTCCAGCGCGGTGAGCACCTGAGCGGGGGTGTTGTTCTCCAGCAGCAGCGCGCGCCCCGCGCTGCGCAGCTGTCCCATCACCGCGGCGGCGGGCAGGCCGCGGCCGACCACATCACCGACCACGACACCGATCCGGCCGCCGGGCAGGGCGATGACGTCGTACCAGTCGCCGCCCACCTCGAGGGTGTCCGACACGGGTTCGTACCGGGCAGCGAAACCGGCGGGCAGGTCGCTGGGCCCGAGAATGGCGCGCTGCAGGGCTAGCGCTACCGTGCGCTGCTCGTCGTAGGCCCGGGCCAGGGCCAGGGCCTGTTGCAGGTAACCGCATAGCAGGGTGAGCAGCGAGCGGTCCGCGGCGGGGAACGGTCGCGGTTCGGGGAACTCCAGCCAGACGATGGTGGGTTCGGCGCTATCGGAGATCGCGGCGCTGACGCCGAGGACCGGCGCCTGGTCGTCGGCAGTGGTGTGCGGACTGGTGACGACGACGGTGTCGCCGGCCGCAAGGGCGTCACGTGTTGCTGCGGGTGGCAACTCCGAGATCGTGGGTGCAGTCGCGCCGGTGGTTGCCGCCGTGACGAGCTGACCGTGCCGGTCCCAGGTGATGACCGATGCGCGTCGCGCGTGCCACAGCGAGCGGAGCTCGGCCAGGCCGATCTGGCGGACCCGGCCGCTGCCGGTGATGCCGGTGAGTTGCCCGGCCATGCGGGCCAGCGCGGCGTCCCGGTCGCGGGCCAGGCGTTCGGCGGTGACGTCGCGCATGGTGGCGATGAACAACCGGCGATCCTGGCGATGGTCGACCAGCACGCTGTATGAGATCGACACCCAGATCCGGGCTCGGGTGGTGATGTGGCGTAGCGGCACCACGATCCGGCCGCGGTCGGTGGTGCTCGCGGCAGTGATGGTGTCGTGCAGCCGTGCCAGCTCTTGGGGGTCCTCGTCGTCGGTGGGGAAGAACGGGTAGGGCGGTGCGCAGGGCAGATCCTCGGGGCGCAGGCCTAACAGCGCGGTTATCGCCGGGTTGATCTCGATGATGGCGCCGGAGTCGAGGTCGAGGGTGTAGAAGCCGTCCTGCAAGGAGTTGACCATGGCGGTGCGCCAGGTGGCCTCGTGGTTGCGCAGCCTGGCGAGCTCGAGGTTGGAGCGGACCCGGGCGAGCAGGTCGTGCGAGGAGAACGGCTTGGTCAGGTAGTCGTCCGCGCAGGCGGCGAGGCCTTCGGCGACGGCCTCCTCTCCGGCGCGGGCCGATAGCAGGATCACTGGCATTCCCGCAGTGGTGGGATCGCCGCGCAGCGCGGCGATCAGCTCGAACCCGTCGAGGTGGGGCATCATCACGTCGGTGAGCACGAGGTCGACGCACTCGTGCCGGGCGAGGCGGAGCGCGATCTTGCCATCGGCGGCGACGCGCACGGTGTAGTGGGGTCGCAGCAGCCCGGCGATGAACTGTCGCAGGTCCGGGTTGTCCTCGGCGACCAGCACGGTTGCGCCGGCGGTGGTTCCGGTATCGACCCGGGTGGTATTGACCCCGGCCAGGTAGTCGGCCTGTTGGTGATCGTCACTCCACTGGAGCGCTTCGTCGAGGAACAGGCCCACCGACGACGACGCCCGGGTGCCGGTCAGCGGCAGATCGGTGCGCGCGGAGCCGGGGAGACGGACTGTGAAGGTGGCCCCAGCGCCGGGGGTGCTGTCGACCCGCACGTCCCCGCTGTGCAGACCGATCAGTTCGGCGACCAGCGCCAGTCCGATACCGGAGCCTTCGAAACTGCGCGCCTGCGCGCCGCGGACCCGGTGGAAGCGTTCGAAGACCCGCTTCAGGTCGGCGGCCGGGATTCCGACCCCGGTGTCGGAGACGACCAGCTCTACAGCGTCGTCGGGGCCGGCGCGAAGGTGGACGCTGATCCGCCCCTGGAGCGTGTACTTGACCGCGTTGGACAGCAGGTTCAATACGATCTTTTCCCACATGCCTGGGTCCAGTAGCACGCCGGTGGGCAGGTCCGGACAGTCGACCACGAACGCCAGCCCGGCGCGAGCGGCAGCAGGGGCGAAGGACTCGGCAATCCCCCGGGTCAGGGCGGCGAGGTTCACCGCCGTGCGGTCCGGGACGAGCTGCCCGCCTTCGAGCTGGGTGAAGTCGAGGATGGTGTCGACCAGCCGGCGCAACCGGCCGCTGTTGCGCCGGATCAGCTCCAGCCGGGTCCGCTGTTGCCCGGGCAGAGGGTGGTCGAGGTCGTCGAGGGCGTCCTGGGCCGGACCGGCGATCAGCGTCAGAGGGGTGCGCAGCTCGTGGCTGACCCCAGTGAAGAACTGGGTCTTGGCCCGGTCCAACTCGGCGAGCGCCTCGGCGCGGCGCCGTTCGGATTCGTAAGCCTGCACGTCGGTGATGGCGGTGGTGAACTGGCCGGCGACGAGGTGCAGAAAAGACCGGTAGTCCTCATCGAGCGCCCGGTACGGGCTGACCCCGGCGACCAGCACCCCGATCGGCCGCCCCCGGTGACGGGATCCGGCGAGTGGAATCGCCAGCACAGTGTCGACGTCGGCGTCACCGACCTCGCTGGCCCCCGGCTGGGCCAACCCGGGCAGCTGGGTCGCGATCCCGGAGAGGACCTGTGTCCGCCGCGAAGTGACGGCCTCCCAGATCGACGGTCCGATCGACGGGCCTGGCAGGGACGCGGGCATCGGGTGGTCGCTGACCAGACCTTGAGCGGCTACCCGGCTGCCAGTGCCGTCGGGTGCCAGCAGGTAGACCAGCGCGAACGGGATGTCGGCCCGGTTGCCCGCGAGGACCTTCATCGCCGTGGCGCAGGCCTGCTCCAGACTTGTGGTCTCCACCGCCGACAGTTCACCCAGGGCGTGCAGCGTGCCTAACCGGCGTTCCCCCAGCACCCTGGTGGTGGTCTCGGTGACCGCGGTGAACACCCCGTTCACCGCTCCGGTTTCGTCGTGGATCGGGCTGTAGGAGTAGGTGAAATACGCCTCTTCCAGGTAGCCGTACCGGTCGGCCGGCAACAGCTGGTCGTTCGACCAGGTCGCCTCGCCGCTGTCCAGCACGTGCCGCATCTGAGCGCCGATGATGTGCCACATCTCCGGCCACACCTGCGCCCCTGGCCTGCCCAGCGCCGGATGTTTCGACGGTCCCAGGATCGGCACCCACGCGTCGTTGTAGATCAGCACCAGCTCGGGCCCCCACCAGATCACCATCGGGTGGCGGGAGGTCACGCAAATCCCCACGGCGGTGCGCAGGCTGTGCGACCAGCCCGAGATCGGCCCCATCGGTGTGGCCGCCCAGTCGTGGGCGACGATCAGCTCGCCCATCCGGCCACCGTCGGCCAGGAACAGCAGCTCCGCCACCCGGCTGGCGGCCGGGCGAGCGGCAGGATCGCCAATCTCATCGGGCCCGATCATCGGTCACCTCCCCGCCGTTGCGACCGGCTCGGCCTCGCGCTCACCATTCGGCCAGGCACCGGAGCGGGCTGCAACTTGGCGAGATCATGCAGCGGGGCGGCCAGCGTTGATCACACGAGTGGATCACCAGGCGATCCGACGCTGATGGAGCCGGCGAGGGGTTGCCCACGGGCACGTCGCCGATCCCTGTCAACCTCCCGGCGGACGTCGCGTGCGAGATCACCTAGCCGACTCTACCGATCCAAGACCGCCCCGACCTGTGCCCGAGACTGGACTACCACAGCTACTTTGGTGCAATTGTCCATTATGAACGATCGTGCGGCCTCGCGCTCACCGTTCGGCCAGGTATCGCAGCGGGGTGTGACGAGGCCAAGATCGTGCAGCCCGTCGGCCCCGGGGCCGCAGGATGCCGACGGTTGGTCGTCGTTATGGGGCGCCCGAGGCTCGGGTTGGCGGTACTTGAAGGCATGCCGACCCGAAACATGCCGTGCCGCCGATCTCGTCGCGCACCGCTCAGGCGATGCCGTACTCGGCTAGCACTTCATGGTGGGGTATGCGCTGTTCAGGAGTTGCCAGGGCTTCTTGCGCCGCCGCGAGGTCGGCCTCGTCCTCTGCCGCCTCGAGCTCCCGCAGGTCGTCAATGGAGATAACTGCCGCGACAGCCTTGCCGTGGCGAGTCAGCACCGTCCGTTCTTGGGCATGCTCGGCCTTCGACACGATCTCGCCGAGGTGATCCCGTGCTTCACTGATCGTCGCCCGTCAGAATTGGCGCGAGAGGGGACCCCGGTGCTTCCGATCAGCCACACGTACAACTGCGGGGTCATATCGTCACCTACGCCAGTGACGGTGCCACACTTGAGCGCTGAGATCGAGTCAACACGGGGAGCAGACCACCTGACCCCCGGACATCAACTCACCACGACAGCCCAGATCACCCGGCTTGAACTGACACCCGGTGTCGCCCCTCCCGGTATAGGTCTGGGCATAGTTGCCGCTAATGGTGGCACCGCTGCTGGTGGTGCCGCTGTTGATGGTGCTGCTGTTGGCGGTGACGCTGCTGCTGGTGCCGCTGCTGTTGGTGGTGCCGGTACCGCTGGTGCTGCTACCGGTGCTACCGCTGTTGATGCCACCGCCGGTGCCGCTGCTGCCCGTACCGCTGCTGCCCGTACCGCTGCTGCCCGTACCGCTGCTGCCGCCACCACTACCGCCGGGCTGGGTGGGCACCACGAAAGCAGTGGGAGCGGGAGAGGAAGACACCGGGCCAGCAGCGGTAGCCGTCCCGCTGGCGACGATCATGCTGACCGCCAACACCGCAGTTATCAGGGTCTTTCCAGTCTTCATCTTAGATTCCCGTCCGAGATGTCGTGGGGAGCACCGACCGGGCGCGGCGCGATCAGGTCACGGACGCCAGTTCGGGTGCATTCTGAATCGCGGCGGTGTCGGTCAGAGCGTGCCCGCGCTGCGACCCCGATGAGAACAAGCATGGTCAGCGCGGAGCGCAGCCGCCGGACGCCCAACCCGCGTAGCGCAACGAGTAACGCCTCCCGCGGGTTCATCTGCTCACCTCACCCCATTCCGCAGCGCCAGGTTACCCGTTAGGGACAACCGGTAATCGGCGTTGCGCACAGAAATTTCAGCGAATTCCAGTAAGTTCGCGCAACGATTGCTATGCGTAGGTGATCGAAAACGCTCTGTGTGCAGAAGATACGCCCGTTGACACTGAACGGTGTCTGGCGAATCTCACTCCTCCCTCAGGAGAACGGGGCGCGATGGGGCTGAGCCCGGATCCACCGATGAGAGTTCGCTGCGGGGGCCAGATAGAGATAGACGCCCGCCGAGCTGGGATGATGTGACTAGCGTAGGCGAAGGGCTGCACCTGCTGCTCTGCGACCGGACACCGGATCATCGACGTCATCAGATACCAGAGCAAGCAGTCAGCATCACTCTTTGTGGGTCGAGTAGAACACGTGGAGCTAGAACGGCCATGCTGGCGGCGGTATACCTCATTCGGTATATCTCGGGTTGCAGGAGAGCGCATTCGCGGTGAGTGGAACCTGCGCCTGACGGACGCTGGGTCTTCTCCTTGCGGGGCTTAGCGGAGTGGATCTTTCATGCCAGGGGTTGTCGGGGGCGCACGGTACCGTGTGTGTGCAAGATCTGGAGGGGGCAGACGTGTCGCTGACCTCGCAACTGCACGGCGGTGCGCTCGGCGCTTGGTGCGCGGCATCCTTGGCTGGCACCGCCACTCTCGTCGACCAGGTCCAGGCCGCCGCTGTTGGTCACTCGCCGGTGCGCCCACCTGGTGATGTCGTCGACCGCGACCACTGGGCGACTATTGGTGGTGCGTTCGGGCACCGTGTTGCGTTCGCGATCGCCCACCAACCGCCCCACGCCGCGTACCTGGGCGCGGCGAACGCCGGGCTGCTCGGCGGTCCCACGCTGCACCGTGTGTTGGCCCGGTGGCCCGACCTCCCCGACCTCGGTGCTAACCCGCTCGACAACGGGCCCGGCACGTCCGATGCCCTGATTGACAGCTTTACCGACCAGTTGATCGAGTACCTCGCCGAGCACGCCCGCAAGCCCTCGAACGGTATGTTGAGAGTGTTGACGGGAGAGGTGGCCGACGTTACAGGGGACCGGGAGGTGACGGGAGGATGCTCAAGGTCTGGTTGACACCGAAGGGATCTAAAAGCTCCATCGAAACCGTCAAGTCGGTTGCTTGGGAGGATTAAATGAATTCTCAGCCAATCCGCCTATCTCACCGACCTGTCGCATCGTCTCGCGCCGTTCCGGGCTGAACCGGCGGTGCGGATGCTCGACGAGCAGATCGGCCTGCTGGTTCAGTGAGGCTGGGGAGCATGAAACGCGAGGATGTGCAGGAGCCCGATCTGGGTACCGGCGCCGATGATCTCGTTTCGGGCGATGCGGTCGCGGACTGAGTCCAGGGTGATCCACTCGACGCGGGCAGCCTCGTTGATATCAGCGGGTTGGCCGGTGTCCTCGGCGCCTTCGCCCAGGAAGAGCAGGTTTTCGAAGTCGGCGCTACCGATCAGTGGTTGGAACCGGCTCAACAACGTCATGCTGCGGGGGCGCCAGCCGGTTTCCTCCTCGACCTCGCGCGCCGCTGTGATCGCAGGGTCCTCGTCGGAGTCGACGTATCCGCCGGGCAGCTCCCAGGTCCAGCAGTCCGGCACGAACCGGTGCCGCCAGATCATCAGCACCCGCTCCCGCTCATCGTCGAGCAGCACCGTCATTGCCGCCTTCGGCATCCGCAACACGTACTGCTCGAAGTGCACCCCGTCGGGCAACTCCACCTGCGCGATGCTCAGTTGCAGCCGCCGGGTGTCATCGATGACGCGCTCATCGTGAATGATCCAGCGCGTCGGCTCCGGGGTGGAGGGCCGAGGTTTGGCCATCCTTAGCGGCGGTCGGGATCCGGGTTGGCGGTACTTGAAGACACCCCAACCGGGCACGCCACTCCCGTGCCGCCGATTCCGCAGTCACCCCGTTAGGGTCTCTCAGCGCTGCTACCGCCCCCGACACGACCTACGGCTGAGGTACCCAGAGACCCTGGCGGCAGATCGGTCCTCCCAGGGTGGCGGTGCAGGCGGCGGGGCTAACGGACGTTCTACGGAGTGAGGCGGCTCTCCATCGTTGGGAGGCCGGCCTGCTTCTGATGTTCAATGGGCCCCGGGTAGGTGATACACAATGTGCGGGATCGTTGCGGCCTTCGGATCAGTCGACACCGACAAGTGCGAGCGGATGCTCAACCGGATACAGCATCGCGGACCGGATGACACCGGGATACTCGCGCTCAACTCGGCTTGGTTGGGCCACCAGAGACTTTCCATCGTCGACATCAGCCGCGGCAGGCAGCCGCTGGCCAACGGTGACGGCACGGCATGGATCATCGGCAACGGTGAAATCTACAACCACGAGGACCTCAGCGCGAAGCTGCCTCCCGGGTTGCTCCAGACTCGGTCGGACACTGAGGCGGCGCTGCACCTCGTGATGCGGGACGGCCCGGCCTCGGTGGCCGAGCTCAGCGGCATGTTCGCGCTGGCAATGGTTACCGCCACCGGGGACGGGCTGGTCGCCCGCGACCCGATGGGTGTCAAGCCGCTGTACTGGATCGATGGGGCCGATGGCACGATGTTCGCTAGCGAGCTGCGGGCCTTCGACCC
>QHBZ01000295.1:17279-17419 GCA_003244055.1 Pseudonocardiales bacterium
CGGCGGATGATGAGCGATGTTGGGGTGGGTGTGTTCCTCTCCGGCGGGCTGGACTCGGCGATCGTCGCCGCGATCGCCGCGGAGCATGCCCGTCGCCGCTGCGACGTGCTACCCACTTTCGCGGTCGGTACCAAGGACAG
>QHBZ01000296.1 GCA_003244055.1 Pseudonocardiales bacterium
CCCACCCACCACCGATGGGTGCACGCCACCGGATGGGACATCACCATCCGCGGAAACCTTGTCGAGTTCCAACCACCCGCCATTCTCGACCCCCACCGCAGATCACTACACAACCCACTCCGGCAGTGAGCCGCCACAATCGGGACTGCCGAATAGCACTCCGCGTACACACTTCGCCATTCGCCGTGACAACGGGCCGGGGGATAACCTCGATGTCATCGCGCTGCTTGAGCAGACCGAGGTTGAAACCTGCGGTGGTACTGCCGGCTCCGCGGCGCCGCAGCTCAGTCCGCGCAGCTCCGGGTGATCTTCTCGATCTCGGCGTCGATGTCGACGGCCAAACTTTCGCTGCCCAGCGGGACGGCGTCGATAGTGGCCTGGACGAACTGCGCCAGCAGGTCGCGGTCCACCTCCAGCACGGCGTGCCCGTCGAGTGACCGGATCTCTACCAGAGTCACCTCCCAGTCCCCCATGTTGGCGGGGCGCACCCGGACGTCGCCGATCCCGGCCGGGGCACTGAGGCCGGCGACCAGCAGGTCCCGGGCCAGCACCCAGTCCACGAAGCGGTTGCCGCGGGTCTGGATCTCGACGGTCACGGCGAACGGGTCATCAGTGCAGTAGTTCCAGCGCGTCACCACGGGCGCCGCGGCCTCGTGCAGCAGCGCGAACATGTCGTGGGCAACCGCCTCGCCACCGTAGTTCGTCATGCTGGGCCACCTCTCCGCGCTGGTTCCGACCTGACGCGCTCCGAGTCGGGGAGCAGTGTGATCTCTTGGAGCGATCAGTCGGAAGATGATGTGCTCCCTGACAACATCGCCGAAGTGGGTCCGTACGTACCACTGGTCCGCCACATTCACCCCAACTGGTGTACTCGGCTGGGGCATACGGGTTACCGGATTCAGGTGCCGGTTTTGTGGATCATAGGCCCAGTGACCGGCCGATTACTTCCTTCATGATCTCGGTGGTGCCGCCGTAGATCCGGGTGACCCGGGCGTCGGCGAAGGCCCGGGCGATGGGGTATTCGAGCATGTAGCCGTAGCCGCCGTGCAGCTGCAGGCAGCCGTCGACCACCCGGCCCTGCAGCTCGGTGCACCACCACTTGGCCATGGCGGCGTCGGCCACGGTCAGCTCACCCTCGTTGAGGGCCTCGATGCAGCGGTCGGTGAAAGTCTGCGCGATGTCGATCTCGGTGGCCATCTCGGCCAACCGGAATCTGGTGTTCTGGAAGGATCCGATCGACTGGCTGAACGCCTTGCGGTCCTTGACGTAGGCCAGCGTCAGCTCCAGCGCGGATCGTGCCGCAGCCACCCCGGCGACGGCCATCGACAAGCGCTCCTGAGGAAGCCGATCCACCAGGTGGGCGAACCCGCGGCCCTGCGTACCGAGCAGATTGCCGATCGGCACCTGCACATCACGGAAGAACAACTCGGCGGTGTCTTGGGCGTGCTGACCCAGCTTGACGAGTTTGCGACCGCGCTCGAAGCCCGCCATCCCGCGCTCCAGCACGAGCAGGCTCATGCCCTGATGCCGCTGCTGCGGGTCGGTCTTCACCGCGGTGATGACCAGATCGGCGTTGATGCCATTGGTGATGAACGTCTTCGATCCGTTGACCAGGAAATGGTCAGCCCGGCGATGCGCGGTGGTGGCCATGCCGGCCAGGTCCGAGCCCATCCCCGGCTCGGTCATCGCGATGGCTGTGATCAACTCGCCGGAGGCGATCCCCGGCAACCACCGCCGCCGCTGCTCCTCAGTAGCGAGGTCCAGAAAATACGGCAGGCAGATGTCGTTGTGCAGGCTCAGCCCGAGGCCGGCGCCAGCGGCCCCGGCACGCATGATCTCCTCGTCCAGCACTGTGTTGAACCGGAAGTCGGCCACCCCGCCACCACCGAACTCCACCGGGATCGCCATCCCGAGAAAGCCGGCCGCACCGGCGGTGGTGAACAGCTGCCTGGGCACGATGCCGTCGGCGTCCCACTCCTCCAGGTGCGGCGTGACCTCTTTGGTCAAGAAGGCGCGGACGCTCTCCCGGAAGGCCTCATGCTCGGCCTCGAACAACCGACGGCGCATCTGACGATCCTCCCCCTGGCGGGCAAGCCACCTGCTCGCCACTCGGTCGAGGTGTGGTGCAGTCACTTGCGTTGTATTCTCTGCGGTCAAGACTGACGAAGACCAGCCTAAGAGGTGATGTGCGGTGCTGCCGGACGATGCTCGACGAGTCCAGTCTCCGAGCGCAGCACTACCCCGAAATTCCGGTCTGGTGCATGAGGCGATGTTCTACCGCGACACCGCCGACTACGCCTTCGCTATCACGAATTTCCTTCGGGAGGGCTTCGAGCTGGCTCAACCGACGCTGGTAGCGGTCCCACGCCCACATGTCGACCTGCTGCGATCGGCGCTCGGATCCGACGCCGAGAGCGTCGAGTTCGTCGACATGACCGAGGCAGGTCGCAATCCCGGCCGGATCATCCGAACTGTCCTGCACGCGTTCGTCCGGGGACATCCGACGAGCCGAGTCCACATCGTCGACGAACCGATCTGGCCGGGCCGGTCCGCAGCGGAGTGCCGCGCGGCGCTGCAACACGAAGCTTTGATCAACATCGCCCTGGCGGACCATGAGGCGACCATCCTGTGCCCATACGACCGACACGGGCTGGACGCAGCAACGCTGGCGCAGGCCCGGCAGGCCCATCCGGTGCTGATCGAGCAGGACCGCCGGGAGATCAGCACTGACTACCGGGATCCGCGCGCCGTCGCTGACGCAAGCCTGCGAGCGTTGCCCGAGCCACCGGAGTGGTGGGGTGACATGCGGGTCTTCTCGTCGCTCACCGAGCTGCGGGCGCTGCGGCTGTTCGTGCACGGTCTGGCTTCGCGGGCTGGGCTGCCGGCGCACCGGGTGTCCGATCTATGTCTCGCAGTCAACGAGGTCGCCACCAACACCCTGGAGCACACCCACGCGTCCGGTGTCCTCTCGGTCTGGCAGGACCCTGACACCGACAGCCTGATTTGCGAGATCACTGATAGCGGGCAGCTGCACGACCGGCTCGTCGGCCGGATGCCGCCCGACGAAGGGGACTCGCACGGCCGCGGGTTGATGTTGGTCAACTCGCTGTGCGATCTGGTCGAGATGCCGACCGGCCAGATCGGCGCCGGAACGACCGTACGTCTACACATGCGACTGCGGTAATCAGTTGGAGAGTCCGTCACGACAACGCGGTTATACCTTGCGGTATGACTTCCCGGGTCGGGCCCAAAGGGCAGATCGTGATCCCCCAGCAGCTGCGCCGTCAGCTCGATATCAAGCCGGGGGATGAAGTGGAGGTCTGGCTCGACGGTGACCACGTGTCAGTGCGACCGGTGGGGAACCGGCCTCCGCTGCGTGGCCGGTTCGCTGGCGAGTCGTTCACCGCGGAACTCGAACAGCAACGCGCGCAGGACCGGGTGCGGGAGAACCAGCGATGACGGGTCGTGCTGGACTCCTGGTCGGTGCTGTGTCTCCGGCAGGGCGAGGAGCCAGGAGCGAAGCGGGTGGAGCAGGCGCTGGCTGATCGTCCGGCAGGCAGCCGCGATCAAGGCTGCACATGCGGTGGCGTACGCGGATGCGTTCGCTGCGGCCACCGCTGTTGCGCACGACGGGCCGCTGTGGACCGGGGACCCGGAACTGCTCATCCCGGCTGCGTCTTGGCAGGTGGTCGACCTTCGGAGTTGACCGAGGTTGCTCCGTCGCGGCTTCTGCGAGATCGCCGCAGCACCACGCTGTCATCGCCCGGCCAGCGCGTCCATTGCCTGGTAGATCCGCTTGTCCGACACCGGGTACGGGGTGCGCAGCTCCTGGGCGAAGTAGCTGACCCGCAGCTCCTCGATCATCCAGCGGATCCGCTGCAGCTCCGGGCTTTCGTCACCACCGTTGCTGCCCGCTTGCTGGGGCAGCTGCTGGTAGGCCTGCGCGACGGCCTGGACGCGGTGCATCCAGTCCCGGTCGCGGTCCGGATCTCGGGGAAGCTTGTCCAGCCGGCGGGCGATCGCCTGCAGGTAACGGGTCAGGTCGGGGAGCCGCTGCGCGCCGGTCGCGGTGACGAAGCCGGGCCCGAGCAGCCCGGCCAGCTGTGCGCGGACGTCGGCGACCGCCGGCGCCAGCACCGGCACCGTGAGCTCGGTCAGCCGCGCCTCGATGGAGTGCAGGACAGCCAGGCTGCGCTGGACGTGGGCGAGCACGGCGCGCGTCGCATCGGCGAGCTCGCCGTGGGCCCGGTCCCGTAGCCGAGCGAAGCCGCCCTCGTCGCGGGGCGGCCCGCCGAAGGCGGCGATCAGCGCATCGGCGGCACAGTCGATGCAGTCGGCCAGCAAGGCCTCGGTACTGCCGTCCGGATTGCGGGCCAGCGCCAGCCTGGCCTGCCGGTCGAGGCCGCGCTGCATCAACTTGGTCAACCCGGGGACCGCCAGCAACAGTAGCCGGCGGGTGCCCGCCCACATGGCCCGTCGCTGCTCGGCCTCGGTGGGCAGCAGCGCGACGGCGACGGTGTCACCCTCGTCCACCAGCGCCGGGTAGCCGGTGACCAGGTGGCCGGCCTGCTCCTGCTGGTGGGTCTGGGGCAGCGTCCCGATATCCCAGCTACGCAGGCCGCGGCGGTGCAGTCCGGCCCCCGCGGCGGACAGCGTGGTCCGCAGCTGCGGCGCCAATCGGCGGGTCAGCGTCCTGAGGTCCTTGCCCTGAGCCAGGGTGCGATCACCGTCGAACACCCGGAAGGTGATCTTCAGATGGTCGGGTACCTGGTCGAGGTGCCAGTCCTCGCGGTGCACCGGCACGCCCGCCCCGGCCAGCTCGCGTTCCAGCGCGTCGAGCAAGGCTTCCCGGTAGGGGGTCATTCGGGCCAGCAGAGCCTTGGCGTGATCGGGCACCGGTACCAGCTGGCGGCGCAGCGGCTTGGGCAGTGACCTGAGCAACGCGACGACCAGCTCTTCGCGCAGTCCGGGGACCTGCCAGCTGAAGGGCGCGGCGGTGAGCTGGTTGAGCACCGGCAGCGGCACGTCCACGGTCAACCCGTCAGCGTCGGCCCCCGGCTCGAACTGGTAGGACAGGTCGAGCATCAGCGTGCCGAGCGACCACGAACCGGGGTAGTCCGCGTCGCGGACGGCGTCTCCGGTGATCAGCATCGCGGGCTTGAGGTCGAGCAGGTCCGGCGTGACCTTGCTGACCTTGCGCCACCAGCTGTCGAAATGCCGGGCGGAGACGGCCTCGGCGGGAACCCGCTGGTCGTAGAAGTCGAACAAGGTCTCGTCGTCGATCAGAATGCCGCGCCGGCGGGCCCGCGCCTCGAGTTCCCCGACGTCGTCCAGCAATGCCCGGTTGGTCTGGAAGAAGGCGTGCCGGGTCTCCCAGTCCCCCTCGACCAGAGCGTGCCGCAGGAACAGCTCGCGGGACAGCTCCGGGTCGATTTTCCCGTAATCCACCTTGCGGGATGCGACGATCGGAATGCCGTACAGGGTGACCTTCTCGTAGGCCACCACCGCACCGCGCTTACGTTCCCAGTGCGGCTCGCTGTAGCTGCGCTTCACCAGGTGCCCGGCCAGCGGTTCCACCCACTGCGGCTCGATCCGCGCGGCGATCCGGCCCCATAGCCGGGAAGTCTCCACCAGCTCGGCGGCCATCACCCAACGCGGCGGTTTGCGAAACAACGCCGATCCGGGAAAGACGGCGAACCGCGCGCCCCGGGCGCCGAGGTAGTCACGGGTCTCGGGATCGAGCAACCCGATATGGGACAGCAGCCCGGCCAGCAATGAGATGTGCACTTGCTGCAGGTCAAAGGTGTTCGCCGGCATCCCGGATTTCATGCCGAGGTCGGCGGTGATCCGGCGCAGCTGCCCATGCAGATCTTGCCACTCCCGCACCCGCAGGTAATGCAGGAACTCGGTTTTGCACAGCTTGCGGAACTGGTTGGACGACAGCGCCCGCTGCTGCTCGTCGAGGTGGCGCCAGAGATTGAGGAAACTCAGGAAGTCGGAGTCCTTGCTGGCGAACCTGGCGTGCTGGGCGTCGGCGGCCGCCTCGGCGTCGGTCGGGCGCTCCCGAGGATCTTGGATGGACAGCGCCGCGACGATCACCAGGACGTCGCGCAGGCAACCGTTCTCGTTGGCCGCCACCACCATCCGGGCCAGTCGGGGGTCCAGCGGAAGCTGCGCCAATGTGCGCCCGATCCGGGTCAGCCGCATGGTTGGGCGCTCTTCGGGGTGCTCTTCAAGGGCCGCCGACCCCCCGGTTGGCGGGCCTTGAAGAGCACCCAACTCGCGCAGCAGGGCGACGCCGTCGGAGATCTGCCGGCGGTCCGGTGGGTCGATGAACCCGAACGCGGCCACGTCGCCCAGGTTCAGGGCCGCCATCTGCAGGATCACCGATGCCAGGTGGGTGCGCACGATCTCCGGATCGGTGAACTCCGGTCGCGACTCGAAGTCCTGCTCCGAGTACAGCCGGACGCAGATTCCGTCGCTGGTGCGCCCGCACCGCCCTGCGCGCTGGGTGGCCGAGGCCTGCGAGACAGGTTCGATCGGCAGCCGCTGCACCTTCAGGCGGCGGCTGTAACGGGAGATCCGGGCCGTACCCGGGTCGATCACGTACCGGATCCCTGGCACCGTCAGCGACGTCTCGGCGACATTGGTGGCCAGCACGATCCGGCGCATCCGATGCGCCTGGAAGACCCGGTGTTGCTCGGCCGCCGACAGCCGCGCATACAACGGCAGGATCTCGGTGTCCGGCAACTCCAGCGAATGCAACACATCCCGAGTGTCGCGGATCTCCCGCTCACCGGAGAGAAAGACCAGGACGTCCCCGGGGCCCTCGCGTTGCAGCTCCGCCACGGCGTCGCAGATCACCTGGGTCTGGTCACGGTCATCGGGGCTGTCTTGGAAGTCCAGGCCGTAGGGGCGATAGCGGATCTCCACCGGGTAGCTACGACCGGAAACCTCGATCACCGGTGCACCGTCGAAGTACCGGGAGAACCGCTCGGGGTCGATGGTCGCCGAGGTGATGACCACCCGCAGGTCGGGACGGCGAGGCAGCAATTGCTTGAGGTAACCCAGGATGAAGTCGATGTTCAGCGACCGCTCGTGCGCCTCATCGATGATCAACGTGTCGTACTGCCGCAACAGGGGATCAGACTGGATCTCGGCGAGCAGGATGCCGTCGGTCATCAGCTTGACCAGAGTGTCCGCAGATACGCGATCGGTGAACCGCACCTTCCAACCGACCGCGCCACCGATGGGGACGTCCAGTTCCTCCGCGATGCGCTCGGCCACCGTGCGCGCGGCGAGCCTGCGCGGCTGGGTGTGCCCGATGGTGCCGAGGACCCCGCGACCAAGCTCCAGGCAGATCTTGGGGATCTGGGTGGTCTTACCGGACCCGGTCTCCCCGGCGATGACGACGACCTGGTGATCGTGGATCGCCGCAGCGATCTCGCCGGCGTGCCGGCTGATCGGTAGCTCCGGTGGGTACCGGATCCGCGGCACGGCAGCCCGCCGGCGGGCGAGCCGGTCGGCTAACGATTCGCGCACGAGTGATGATCTCCTAGCGGACGCCGCTGGGCGAGCGCACTTGGTCTCGGTGGTCGGCGTTGTCTGTCCAAGGCGTGCCAGATTCGTCGATCTCGGCGATCCGCAGTTCCGCGTGGACGATGTCCGCGACCGCCGGGGGCAGGAACTCGAGATCGTCGGCGTCGAGGTGAGCACCGGGGTCGGTCAACCCGAGCCGCTCTGGGAGTACCGGTTGGCCGGCGACCAGTTCGGTGAATCGACTGCTGAAGGTGCCCAGCGACGAGCAGCCGACCGCGAAACAGACCTCGGTGACGCTGAGGTCGCCACGACGCAGCAGCGCCATCGCGCGCTCGATGCGCCGCGTCATCAGATAGGCGTGGCGACTCACCGTAGGCGAGCCGCAACTCGCGGCTGAGGTGCCCGGCCGACATGTTCACGCCGCGGGCGAGCACCTCGACGTGCGGCGGCTGCGCGTACTCCCGGTCGATCAGGTCGCGAACGCGGCGCAGCCGCGCGAGGTCGCGCAGGTGCTGCGCCGCGGCGGATCTGCTGGTCACCTGCGAGATCGTGCCACGTCGCGCTGGGGTTTCCGGCGTCCCGCCCCACTCCGCGTCCGCACTGGCCCGGCCAGTAACCAGGCGGCTAACTCAGTAGCCGTCGGACAGCTGCGGGATCGGCGCCAAGGTCGACGTAGAGCTGGGCCCAGCGCCGGTCGGCCGCACTGGGTGGCTTCCCGTCGCAGTAGGACTTGGACCCGTTGACTGTGTAGTAGTGCAACACCGTGAGCGCCTGCGCGGTGTCCCGGCGTTGCGGGTCGGTGTAGCGGCTGCCCGGGGGCGCCGGCTGGTGGACCATGCAGGCCACGGTGCGCCCCCCCTCGCTGTCGAACAGCGGTCCGGGATCCTCGGCAGCGGCACCCGTGGAACAGGCTCCGGTGAGCAGCGTGAGCCCGAGTACCGACGGGACAAACCGATGATGACGCATGTGACCTCCCTAGCCCGCCGCGCCGAAGCTGGTGGCGGCCAGTCCCACGCCGACGACCAGGACCAGCAGCGCGGTGAGCACCGGCAGCGCCGCCACCAGACCCGCAGCGCGCTGGCGCAACCGCGCGCCCGACTCGCTGGCCTGCAGGTGATCCCGAACCCGGACCAGGATCAGCCCGGCCGCGGTGAGGGTCGCAGCCATGCCCGCTCCGTAACAGAAGACGAGCACCACGCCGAACCACGTGCGACCCAGAGCTATCGCGCTGAACAGCACCACCAGCGCGGTCGGGCTCGGTACCAGGCCGCCGGCCACGCCCATCGCGACCAGAGCCGCGCGACTGTAGCGGTTGCCCGCCAGCTGCGGATCACCGCGCCCGGGCCAGCGCCCAGGACCGTGCCCGTGGCCATGCCCGTGGCCATGCCCATGCCCGTGGCCGGTGGTGGCCTGACTGTCGGGGCTGATCGCGGCTGGGCAACCGACCCCGGCCCCTACCAGCACCGGCTCCGAGGGGACCGGGACGGCGGCCGCCCGAGTCGCCGACCGCTGCCGCAGGGCGGAACGCAACAGCCCGATCCCGATCCCGGCCACCAGCAGCCCACTGATCACCCCGAGCCAGCGCAGCACACCTTCCGGGGCCAGCGAGCTGAACACCGTCACCATCAGCCCGAGCACCAGCACCCCGGCGGTGTGCGTGAGCGTCACCGTCGCCCCGACCACGACGGCGTCGCGACGGGTGCCGTGCCGGCCGGCGAGGTAGGCGGCCATCACGGTCTTGCCATGCCCGGGCAGTGCGGCGTGCGCGGCGCCGACGACGAGTGCCATCAGCACCGCCAGGAAACCGAACAGCGGGGTGAGCGATCCGCCGGCGAGGTCGGTGAACAGGCTGGTGATGCCCCCGGTCCAGCGTTCCAGCGCCCCGGCGGTGGGCAGCGCGACCCCCGGCCCGCCGCCGGTCACGCCGCTGCCGGGCTGGGTACGCAGGGTCACGTCACGGACGCCCAGCGGTGAGCTGAGCAGGTCATTGGGGTAGCTGCGCAACTCGTCGCTGACGCTCTTCGCCGGCACCCGCGGATCGAGCAACCGCACCCCATCACCGGCAGCGGTGATCTCGTGCCAGCCCACCCGGTCGGCGCGGTAGCCGTCGGACAAGGACAGCGTGGCCGCGCGGTCGAGTTCGGCGGGCGCGGACAGCTCACAGGTTAACCGGGTAGTCGGAAGACCTGCCTGCCCAGGCGGGTACTCCACCTGCGCCGAGCGTACTGCCCAATGCAGCGGCGAGCCGGCCACCGCGGCGGACAGGCCTCCCACCACCTGGGCGCACTCGCGGGCCGCGAAGGCGGAGCGCTCGCTGGCGCTGATCACACCGTCTCCGTTGGTGTCGGCAAGCGGCTTGTCCTGCAGGGTCGGGATCTCCGCGACATCGACGACAGCGTGATCGGTGACGTGATCCCGCAGCAGGGTGAGCCCGTCGTAGTGGTTGACGGTGAAGTTCCCCAGCGGGTGGGCCAGCGCGGTCCCGGCCAGCGGTCCGATCACCAGCACCGCCATCACCCCGAGCAGGACGAGCAGCCGGCGGATCACCGGGCGGCCTGCAGCTGCGCCAGCGCGGCGCGGGCCCGGGGGGCCTGCAGCGGGGAGAAGGACGGGTTGATCTGCAAGGCAGTCGACAGCGCCTGCTCCGCCTCAGCGTTGCGACCCAAGCCCTTGAGGATCATGCCGCGGTGGTAGGCGAACAGCGCGTTGCGGTAGCCGGTGGCGCCAGCCTGCTCGGCATATCCCAACGCCTCGGCGTCGTGACCGTCGGTGTGCAATGCCCATGCCAGGGCGTCGGCGGCCAGGATCATGTGCCGGCGGTTCCATTCGGCCCGGCCATGTTCCACCGCCTGCGCCGGGTCACCGAGATCGGCCTGGGTGGTCGCGGCGGTGAGATCATCGGCCACGCCGTTGGCGGCGAAAAGGCGCTGTTGCGCATCGAGCAGGGCCAGCTGCGCCTTGGCTTGGTCGGCGTGCCCGGCGACGGTGAGCAGCTCGGCGTACTCGGCGATGTACTGCGGCAACGGCAGCTGCTGGGTCAACCGCTGGTAGCCGGCCAGCGCCTCATCGATATTGCCCCGAGCCGCGGCGACCTTGGCCAGACCCTGCTCCAGAGTCGGCGATTGACCACCGGCGGTGACGCCCGCCTGATACTGCCGCGCAGCCTCGTCCAACTGCCCGGAGTTGAAGGCCAGCTCGCCGAGGTAGTACCGGCAGTAGGCAACATCAGAGGGCGTGGTGGCGTCGTCGAGAGCCTGCAACAGCGCGGTGCGGGCGTCTGCCACCCGCCCGTGCAGCTCCAGGTCGTAGGACCCTCGGGTCAGCGAGCTGACCCCGGGCTGCAGGTCGAGCATGTGCTGCGCAGCATCGGTAGCCGCGCGAGACTGCCCGAGCTGGGTATAGGAGTCGGTGAGAACCGCATACACCGCAGCGGTGTCGGGCCGGATCGCGCGAGCCTTCTCGCCCCAGTCCCGGCCGGCGGTGAAGTCGTGCCGGGCGTTGGCCAGCGCGCCCATACCGATCATGGCCTCGGCATTGTCGGCCGGCTTGACCTGAAAAGAACGCTCCAGCGCGCCTTGGGCCTTGGCGTAGTAGCTCGGATCAGCCGTGATCCGAGCCTGCTCAATGTAGGGGATGCTCAACGCGGCCCAGGTCACCCCATCGGTGGGAAACTCCCGGAGCCGCTTCTGATCGGCCGCGATCACCGCTGAGAGAGTTCCACCTCGCGCGGCCGGACTGTTCCCGATCACGGCGACCCGGGGGGCCGGGTCGGTAGAGACATCAGTGGAGTGACCGGAGATCAAGCTCACCGCCGCCACCACAACGAGTGGAATACCGGCGGCAGCCAGCAGGCTGGCCGCCCACTGGCGACGACTCCGGTTAGACAAAGCGTCTGCTCCAGTCTGTGGTGTGTGACCCCTGGGGTGCGACCGGTGCCGTAATGCGATACCGGTCGCACCCCTAGCGAGCCTCAGCTAGTCGCCGGAGACCTTATCGGACCCGCGACGACGGAGCAGGGACGATCCCGAGCCGATCATCACCATCCCGAACAGCCCACCAACGGCCGTCGGACTCCCGAAGCCGAGCAGGTTGCCCAACCCCAGGAAACCTCCGTCACGATGCTTGTCGCCATCATGGTGATCGCGGAACGGGTCGTCACCGTGGTGATCGCCCTTGTCGCCCTTATCGCCCTTATCACCCTTATCACCGTGGTGGTCGCCTTCGTCGCCCGAACCAGCGGTGTTGACGGCCTGGTCGTGCGGTAGGGCGACGTAGGGGAACTGGTCACTGAAGCCGCGGTCGTTGTGGTCGACCCCGTCACCCTTGGCGAGCGCCTGGACAATGTGGGGCGGCAGGCCCTGGTTGAAGGCACCTTCCAGCGTCTGGACCTCGATATCAACGACGTCGTCGGCCAGGCGGCGGCCGTTGGGGAAGCCCTGCAGGTCACCACCGAGCGCCCCGAGCCGGTTCGGATCATGCGTGACCGGGGTGCTCATGTTCAACCGCAGTTCCTCGGCGGGGACGAACGCCTTCGAGTTCACACCCTTGTTGAGCAGTTGCGAGTTGAGGTCCGCCTTGATCGGACCGGCGCTGTTCTTGTAGACGCCGGTGGCGAAGATCTCCACCAGGTCATTGCGCGGCGTCGGTGGGGCCTTGATGCCGTAGAGGAGCTGGACGTCCTGGGGTACCTCGGGGTTGGTGACCCGATCCAGGAAGGCATTGTTGGTGTGGTCCTGCACTGGGCTGGAGGCGTTGAAGGCGTCCTTCTGGCCCGCAGCCGACACGACCTCGTTGACCAACGGATTGCCCAGCCGGGAAACCTGAACGTACTTGCCGGTCAGCTTGGCGCCGCCGCCGGACTCCAGCGTCAAGCTCCGCTGCTCGGTGCTGCTCCAGACACCGATCACCGGGTTGCCTGCCGGGTCATTGCGCAGCGCGAGGTCCTTCTTGGGCACCTGGACCGCGATGGTGTTGACGTTGTAACCACGCAGGGTGTCCTGGCCCACCTCGTTGAGCTTGGGTGCGCCGTAGAGCAGGTCGAACACCCGCAGGTCGAGGAAGAACGGATCATCGGCCTGGCCGGCGTAGGTCTTGCCACCGCCGGGCAGGCCGTGGATCGCCTGGGCGCGCAACCGGCCGTAATCCGGCATGGACGTCGGGCCCACATCCGACGGAGCTGACACCCCGTCGCTGATCAGTGTGCGCTCACCGTTGCCCTTGATCTCGGTGAGCGTGTAGTTCTGCTTGAACAGCAGTGTCGAGTCGTTGAGGTTGTTCACGACACCGTTGTTGTAGAGGAACGTCTTGCCGTCACGATGGTCGACGTTGTGGAACTCCCAGCGGTAGGTGATGTCAGGCCGGCCGTCACCGTTGCTGTCGATGTTGAGGTCGTAATGCGCACCTTCGGCCCACGGGTAGAAGTTCGGCCCACCATTGGGCTCCTCGAACGGGATCCAGTTGGCGATCATCGTCACCGTGTCTGGATTGTCCGGGCTGGTGAAGGCATACACATCGGTGTTGTCCAGCTGCGGGAGCCCTGCAATCAGGGGAGCCTCGCGGTGGCTCGATGCACTGGCCTGCGGCACTAGGCCGGCCATCGTGGCGGCCAACACGGTGGTGCCGGTGGCGATCAGCGCCGCGGCCGTACGCCGGCGGCGGTCGCTCCGCCGGGCGCCGGGGGGTGGGGTCATCAATCATCCTTCCGGGTGCCCTGACCAGCGCCAAGGCGGCTTACACGGCACACCACACATACGACGAATGGATCTTCACCGAGGAACGTCACCTCGGTATCTCTCGCCCATGTTGCGGCACCGGCCGTGGAACTCTGACATGTCAGCTAACGATGGCGATCGAGCGAAGGTTCACCGTCTACCATCGATCGAGTTGCACAGCGACACCGAAGATAACTGTGCGTTAGCAATTAATGCCTGCTATATGCTATAGCATTATCAAGGCAATTTTGGGCCGTCGGCCGCCTCACGGCTGTTCGGACGGCGTGGAGCCCACGCTGTCATGATCATATTCTGGTCGCGCGGCATCACGGCGATCTCGCGATCGTGGTCCGCGAAGCTGCGAGCGTCACCGAGCCGGTAATCGTCAGCACACCTCCCGCGCACACCGATTTCACCCCGACGATGCACCCCGGAGGTGAACAGCCAATGGCCTGCAGTCGAGCGGAGGATTAGGACAAAACTCACGAGACACGGCTGAGTGTCGGGTATCCAGGCGATACACGGTGGCGGCTGGCCACCGCTGTGCACAGGGGGTCAGGATGGCGCGATACGCTCGGGATGCGAACCGGCGTTGTCCAACCCTAGAGCACTAGTTACTGGCGGGTTACAAGTCGATACAGTGCAGGTATGGAGCTTGCCTATGATCGGTGCGGGGCAGGACCGCCACTCGTCTTGCTACATGGGGCCGGGCACCGGCGGCAGGCGTGGCTCCCCGTTGAGGAGCGGTTGGCCAAGCACCGCGAGGTGATCTCCCTGGACCTTCCGGGCTTCGGCGAGTCCCCTCCGCTCCCGGAGCATCTACCTTACGAGCTGGACACTGCGGTGATAGTGCTCAAGGAGTTCTTCGCCAACCAGGGACTGGACCGGCCGCACGTGGCGGGGAACTCGATGGGTGGTCTGCTCTCCCTCGTGCTCGCCCAGCAAGGGATGGTCGCCAGCGCGACGGCGCTGTCCCCGGCGGGGCTGTGGAGCCCGATGGGGCGGCGGGTGTCGCTGGGCATCGTGCGGCAGGTCCAGCGAACCGCGCGGTACATGCCGCAGAAGCTCGCGATCCGGTTGTCCCGGACGGCGGCCGGGCGCACCCTCATGTGCGGCATCCTGTTCGGCCGCCCGGACCTACTCGAGCCGCAGGTGCTGCTCGATGACATGCAAGCGATGATCGGCGCGGTCGGCTTCCGCCCCACCCTGGCCACCGGAAGAAAGATCATTTTTGCGGGCCAGGTGCCGAACGTGCCAGTGACCATCGCGTGGGGGTCGCGGGACTTGCTGATGTGGCGACCACGGGGCGAATCGGTTGTCCGGTTGATCCCGCACGTCCGGCTGCTGCGGCTGCCCGGGTGCGGTCACGTGCCGATGAACGACAATCCCGAGTTGGTGGCCCACGTCCTGCTCACCGGCAGCAACGACGAGCATCAGCGAGTGTCGAGCACGAGGTAACCCTCTGCCAGTCGACCCTGGGCCAAACCTGCTGCTTGCGCCTGCATGGCGCTCCAGCCACGCATTCTGTCCTCCAGACCCGTCATGTGCGCGGTCTGGCTGGTGTGGGCGCGCAGTGCCGCGATCTTGCGATCGAACGTGTCCGTGATGTCGACGTAGTGGTCGGCCCGATCATTGTGGCTCGTCACCCACACCTCGGGCACGGTATGTGCTTCCAGGCCCTCCTCGGCAAGCAGTTCGGGATGGGCGTAGGGGTTGCGGGCGTCGGGGTAGATCGCGCACAGGGCTGCTTCACCTGCCGCCTGGTGGTCGGGATGGCTGCCGTAGACGTTGCGCAGGTCCCGTTGCGGGGACGGGACCACTACCCGATCCGGACGTGCCCGGCGGATGACGCGGGTGATGTCGCGCCGCAGCGCGAAGCTGACGACCAGCCGCCCGTCGGGGTAGCCGAGGAAATCGACGTCGGTGACGCCTAATGCAGCGGCCGCCTTGCGTTGCTCGTCCTGGCGAATGCCCGCGATCGCGGGGCGGGGCACCTTCGAGTCGAAACCGCCGGCGTCACCGTTGGTCACGATGCAGTAGAACACCTCGATACCCGCGCCGGTCCAGGTCGCGATCGTGCCGGCGGATCCGAAGTCCACGTCGTCTGGATGGGCCGCGACTAACAGCACTCGTTGCACTGGCTGCGCCTGATCAGCTGGCACGGCACTCTCCTCAGGTCGGCGTCACGTCTGGCAACGCCAACGATCTTGGCAGGCTTCCCTGAGATCAAGGAGAAAGGTGGGCCGACCACGGAGCAGATCGACTACATCTGCCAGGCCAACCGCGCATCATCCTGCTGACGTGGTACGAGCCGCTGCAGCGACGGGCAGCGGCTCGTCGGTCCACAGGGTGCGTAGCTGAGAGGCGTACTCGTTGAGGTC
>QHBZ01000297.1 GCA_003244055.1 Pseudonocardiales bacterium
GCTTCCACCGGTTGATACCAAGGTGTGCTGGCGGTCGTTAACCTCATTTCCCGGCGTCAAGCAATCTTTCGACGGTCGCTTCGCCGGCCATTCACCGGCGCATGCACGCTCGCGCAATCGGGCGGATCAGCCCCCACTGCGCATCGGTCAGATTCGAAGGGTACCGATGTCGATCACTCATCACCCCATGTGATCATTGCAGTGACTGACGGGCCTCCTGAAGGGTTCCTATCCCTGTCCCTCAATATCTGCCCTTCACGAAAGGATGCTTGTCCGAACCGTCCACGTTATTACTGTCCCTCAAGAAATCTCGCATTGATTCATCGAATTCCACAACACCGCCATGGTTACAGTCCACGACGATGCCCATATGCTGAGCCACACCCCAGACGGCCAAGTCAGGATCAAATACGATGTGCCTGTTACGAGCGGCTTGTACTAACAGAACAAAGCCGTCGTAATCGTCATCCTCGATCGTCTGCAGGTTTCGCAGAACGGCCGTTCTATCGATCTTCTTACCTCTCACTAGCACCACCCCACCTCTCGGATCTGAATATACCTTCGTTGAACAATGTTGCCGGAGGACGATAGGTGTAACAGCATAACCAAATCAACATGTACCTGCGATAGCCCGACCTGCCCGACCGAGACCGCACCGACAGTCTCGTCCCAGCGCCTGGGCTCCTAGCGGTCAAGCATCGGGTGCGCGCTCCTGGGTCAAGCGGGCCCCAAGGCTGGGTCATCACGCGTGGCGCGACTGCCCGCAGTCACCCGCCTCCCGCCAGTTCGCGACCTCCTGCTCGATGGTCAGATCGCCGGCGCGGTGTGACCTGGTCGACACCGGGAACTCCTGCGGCGACGGCGACAGCGGTGCGACGACCGGGGTGATCGGGTAGTGCGGCAAGGTCGCGGCTCTGCGGGACCACCACCGTGGCCATCGCGCCGAGCGGCACCACGGCCGGCGGGAACTCCGCCTGCCCGTCCAGGCCGAGCAGGTCGGCAACCCTGCGGTCGACGAAACCGAACATCACCGTCGCGGCTACCCCGATACCGGCAGCCTCGGCCAGCAGGTTGGCCAGGATCGACCCGGCATCCCAGTACACATGTCGCAGCCCTCGCTCCCTGTACTTCCACGCCGAGAGCCAGGGGATGCCGGTGAGCACCAGGCTGGCCGGGGCCGACGAAACCCGGTCCAGCGCGCAGGCCGCCGCCAACCGACCACGGTGGTCACCGCCGCGCAACTCCGTCAGGCTAAACGACAGCGGGTCCACGTGGTGCACACCCGCCGGGATCTCGCCCAGGCGACCGCACACCACGTATGCCTCGATCGGATGCAGGTTCCCCGCGGAGGGCGCCGCCCGGAAGTACAACCGCCAGGGTTCAGCAGACATCGCCATGCGCGTCACGCCCACGGCATGGAACAGCAGACGAGCCAGCTGCGTCTCGTCCAGCTCGGTCGGACCGGCCACCTGCCCGGTGATGGCGGCGAGCGCGTCCAGCCCGCCGGGCCGCAGGTCCGTGGGCAAGCTACGGGATGGCAGCCCCTGGTACTGCTTGAACGGGGCGGGGCGGTTCTCGACCTGCATGGGCACGAAATCCGGCTGGGTGCACGAGCGATCCCCGGGTTCGCCAAGCAGCTGTGCGCTGGCCCGGAGGTAGTGGTGGACGTCTTCGTTCCTGCGGTCCATAACCTGGCGGCGTGCCATAACGCGGAACAAACCGGGGAAGATAGATCCTTGGCAGCTCTGAGCTGGCGAGCCGCCTCATGCTGCATCAACTCCCGCAGAGTGGCAGCGAGGCTGCTGTGGCTAGGTCGTTCAGCCGTCGGGTGCGCCACCTCGACCTCTACGCCCCGCTTCAGGGCGAGCCCGCCGACGCGACGGGATACCCCGCTTCGGCCGTCACCTTTCCGCGAGGGCACAACCACCGTCGTGCTGTCCGCGTGCTGTAAGGAGGGGTCAATAGTGGTCAGCTGCGGTACCTCAAGGTGCAGTCCATCGGCAGGTCAGCGGGTATCACCTGGCACGGTAGGGAGATTCCCAAGCTCACGATCAACGCGTTGCCGAGGCTCTTCCTCGTCACCTCGGGCGACGGGTCCTCGGCCAGTGGTCGCTGTTGTTAGTCGAGGTAGCCGCGGAGCGCCTGGGAGCAGGAGGGTTGACGCAGCTTGGCCATCGTCTTCGCCTCGATCTGCCGGACCCGCTCCCGGGTGACCCCGTAGACCTGGGCGATCTGGTCCAGGGTGCGCGGCTGGCCGTCGGTGAGGCCAAAGCGCAGTCGAATGACGTCGGCCTGCCGATCGGGCAGTGTGGCCAGGACCAGTCGCAGGTCGTCCCGAAGCAGGGTCAATGACACCACGTCGACCGCGACCACGGCCTCGGAATCCTCGATGAAGTCACCGAACGCGGAGTCACCGTTCTCGCCGACGGTCTGGTCCAGCGAGATGGGTTCCCGAGCGTAGCGCTGGAGTTCCAGCACTTTCTCCGGGGTGATGTCCATCTCTGTGGCCACCTCCTGCGGGGTGGGCTCGCGACCCAGCTCCGCAAGTAGCCTGCGCTGGATACCACCCAGCTTGTTGATCACCTCGGCCAGGTGTACCGGGATCCGGATAGTGCGGGCCTGATCAGCCATCGATCGGGTGATCGCTTGGCGGATCCACCAGGTGGCATAGGTGGAGAACTTAAATCCCTTGGCGTGGTCGAACTTCTCCACCGCGCGGATCAGACCCAGGTTGCCCTCCTGAATCAGATCCAGGAAGGGCATGCCGCAGCCGGTGTAGCGCTTGCCACCGACACGACCAGGCGAAGGTTAGCCTCCAGCAGATGGTTCTTCGCGCGCTGCCCATCGCGCACGATCCAGCACAAGTCCCGCCGCAACTGCGGAGACAGCTCCTCGGTGTCGGCCCTGCGCACCCGCTCAGCGGCGTAGAGACCGGCCTCGACCTGCCTGGCGAGCCGCACCTCGTCCTCAGCGTTGAGTAGCGCGACCTTGCCGATCTGCTTGAGATAGGCCCGCACCGAGTCGACCGAGACGGTGAACTCGGCGTCGTGGCGGGCTTGGCGCAGCGCCTGAGACTGTTCCTCGTCCCCCACTTCATCCCTGGACGCCTCGGCGTGGTCCAACGACTCCGCAGGATCCGAAGCGCCCCCCATGGCTAGCGAAACGTGGTCATTCGACAGGACCAAAGACACTGGGATAGGCCAGCTCCGCTGGAATTCCACAGCCTCGACCGGACCCCCGGCGTGCTGCCGGTTGATCACCGGCGCGGGACGGGGATGCCGGTGCCCGGTGCCGGGCTGGTGATCAGCGCGGTCGTCTCGGCACGGAAAGTTTCGATGACCACGGCGATGGCGCGCGCTGCCTCGTGCAGGGCCGCCTGTGTGTCGTAGGCACGCATCAGGGCGGGAGACGATGGGTCCTCGTGACCGGCGACGAACCATCCCTCCAGGCTGTGCCGAGCCACCGTCATCACCAGCTCAGCGTCGCGCCACGGGGTGCTCGCCGCGAGCCCGCGGGTAACGCCGTCGCCCAGGGTCCGCGAGGAACCGTCCTGGTTCTTGCCGTTGGTCCTTGCGGTGCGGCGGCTATGGACTCGCGTGTTAGGGGGTTGGGTCTGGGCGTGGGGCAGCACCACCACCCGCCCCGGATCGCTGGTAGTCGGCCATTGACAGCCGCCGCGGGTTGCAACGCGCTCAATGCCTGGTCTTGGACCAGACGTATCACGGCCGGTGTGACAGCCAGGGCGGCCACGATGTCCGGGATGGACACACCGGCCACGACTGGCAACAGGACGATCTCGCGATCCGGGCTGGCCAGCGTGGCGATCAGCGCGGGGAGCCGGGCGCAGTGCCGGGCGTCGACTCGCCGCCGGCTGGGCGGAGAGGAAGGTGTGGTCGCGGCGGGGCGCCGGCTCAACGAGCGCGAAGACAGGCGGTGGCGCCACCGATGTCCCCTCACGGCTAGCGCTACCGCCGGGACCGGACGTTGTGCTTCTCCCCCGAACCCTCGCTCCGGGTACCGGTTGCCGGTCGCTGGATCCGGTCGGGCCCTGGCCCACCAGAGTTTGCCCAGACCAAGCCACCAATGCCCGCCACGCCGGGCGCAACGCTCGGGGCCAGCCTGGTGACGTGGGCGGGACATCCGAGTGACGCGCGACCTCAGACGATCGCGACGGTCCTGGAATACGCATCGATACCCCCGGACGGCCAGTGCTCGGCGCGAGTCGCCGGGCTCTCGTGGCGCCGGGGTCCGGGGCGTGCACGAATCGTAGCCGGGCTCATCGATTCAAGAAACCCGTGTGGCTGATTAAGGGTGCGCGCAGACACCGAGGAGGTCCTCCACGAACCCAGGCCAGTCGATGCGACGAGTTCCACGACATCCCCAGCACACCCACGCGACAGCCCATTTCGGCACAGGTCGAGGGTCTAATCACTCATCGGGCGCAGCCCAAGCTGGGGCTCACATGTGGTCACCCTCAGTGAGATCAGCGGCTACAGCACGATGAGTTCGCCCGGCTCGATCCACCCGGCACGGATCCACAAGCCAGCAGCATGGCTGATCATCGTTTCAGGACGAACAGCCCCCGACCACATCCATCTCCGAAGGAAGGTGAGGTTGTGAGGTGCGCTGGACCTGGCACTAGATCTTCAATGCCGCGGCGAGTGCTGTGCTGACGGCGTGAGGGTGGGGTGGCACGGTGGTTAGTAAGGGGCACGTCGCCGCCTCGACAGCACGTGGGTCTGCCGTTTGGCTTGTGCGTGCGGTGGTGATGTCGTCGGCGGTTCGGCCGGTGCCGGACAGGACGAGCACTGGTCGCGCGGCGGTGAGGGATTCGCGGACGTCGTCATAGGCAATTGCGCCGCCGTTGGCGAGGACCGTGACTGAAGGCGCATTGCCGGCCAGGGCGCTGGCGACGGCGCTGAGCCACGTGGTTTCGTCACCCCATTGGTCTCCCGGTACTGCGACGATGTGGGTGTGGTGTGGTTCGAGGTCGGCCGCGTCCTGACGGGCCGTCGGGCGTCCCGGCCAGCGAACTGTTCCTTCGGCCACCACACCCACCAGCGGGAAACGTGCCGCGGTCTGATGCCGGGCGCGGCCAGCGAGTTGCATGATTCCCGCGTCGGTCCCGCCGTCGATGAGGACCGCGCCCGCCATTTCGACCACGGGTACCAGTGCCGAGGTGAACAGCTCCTCGCATACCGCGGCGTGGGCCCTGTTGAGTCCGCTGGCTCCTCCTACCAGCACCACGACCGAAACTCCGGTGGGCAGGCCGGCGTGCTGGAGTAGCGCAGTCAGGGCCGGGCGGTCTGGGACATCGAAGAATCGGACGATGCGAAGCGTCCGGCCCCGGATTTCAATGTGCTCGAAATCGGAGTTCATCGGACGTCCTCGGCGACCGGTGGGTGCTCCTGGAGGCGGGCTTTGATGGCCTGTAGCGTGATGGCTTCATTTGCCGGGTAAGTGCCGCCGTAGTTGTTCAGCCGGGGTGTGTCGAACCCGCCTGAGTGGTGTAGGCCGATGAGTTTCCACTGATAGTCGAAAACGGGGCTGCCTGAGCTGCCGCCTTCGGTGGGTGAGCGGTAGTGCACCACGGTGTCGTCGTAGTCGAGCAGCAGGTTGTCCTGCAAGGAGAACTGCGGTTGTGCAAGGCCTCGCGGATGGCCGATCAGGTACGCTCTCGGGCTTTGCTGGGTTAGCGCGGGCAGGCGCCGGGCGAGCGGTACCGGCTCGACCTTCTCGGGGTAGTTGTCGAGTTCGAGAAGCGTGGTGTCTAAGCCAGGGCTCTCCGAAGGCTCGTACCACCAGCGGCGGACGACACGGAACTGGCACCGGTGACCGGCGTCGAGGTCCAAGCCGTGGAACACAACCACGGCGTCAGCGGCCGGGAGATTTTCCGGTACGACGTGGCCATTGGTCATCAGCAGGATGGGAGGCAGCCTATCGTGCAGGTCGGAGCCCCTGACTAGGAAACCGGTGCCGATGCCGTCCTGGTTGGCGTCCAGGATCTGGGCGACCGCGCGGCACCGTGCGAGTCCATTGCGGTACCAGGCTAACGACTGGTAACGGTCGCCTCCGAGCACCTTCTCTAACCGCTCGTCCGGCGCCTCAGCGAGCCGGAAGGCACGCACGTCGCGGGTCTCGACCACCACGCCGCCACCCCGGTAGTTCAGCAGCGCCGACCGCAGCACAGGCAACAGGGTGTCCCCGGGCGCGTCGGTCGTGTCCAGCTCCCAGATCTCGACGAGCTGGCGGAGGAAGGAGGCAATTTTGAATGCGTCGACGTCGGAGGCCCGGACGAAGGCGTTGCCCCGCCGAACCGCCTCATTGGAGCGACCCAGCGCAAGTAGTGCTTCGCAGGCCGTTGCCTTCGCCCAGGCGTCCGGTTCCGGTAGGGCATCGACCATGTCCAGGATCGCGGCTGCAATATTTCGTGCCGTTCCACCTGGATCCTCGCGTTCGGTGAGGGGGAGGCCCTCCCGATTGGCACGGACGAGCAGTGCCACCGTGTTGATGCCATGCCAGAAACGTCCGGGATCCTCGCCATAGGCCTTGAGGTAAGCCGTCAGCGCACGCTGCAGGTACACGGCGCGGCGCGCGGGATCGGTCGTGACGATGAACAGTTGTTTGTAGCAGCGTCCCACCCCACCGAGGGCCTCGATCTGCTCGGTGTCGGGAGCCAAGGGATCAGCCGAGATGTTCTCGAACAGCAACAACGCGGCCGCGGGATTGTCGCCGTCCACCAGCGCCTGCGCGTACTGACGGCGCACGACCGCGTCACCGAGACCCTGACCCAACGCGGCGTCGGCGACGGCGCGCAGCTCCGCGTAGCGCAGGTTCTCGCGAAGGAGCTGCAGTACGGCCTTGACCTCCGGCAGCGAGGTCGGCGACGCCGCGCCGCGGAGGTGGCAGACATAGGCCCGCACGAGACTTGTCATGCAAGGCCAGTCGAAGGTCTTCGCCGCGTCGTGGAGAGCACGCTCCCAGGACTCGTCGATGTCGCTGGTCATTCGAGCACGTCCCGCAAGCAACCGCGCAACTGCTCCTGGCCAAGATATTTCGCAATGGCGTGGCGCCAGCTACCGCGGTTGGACACTCCGATGTCGATCACGCGGACCGCGCCTCCGCGCCGGTAGCTATCGGCGATCTTGCGGTCGAACCCGCCGCACACCGGGTCCAGCGGGTCATACACGTTCATCCACGGGCCGTCGCCGAGCTGTCGCGAGGGCCAGCCGTCGTCCCGCGTCCACGGCGGGGTCAATCCGTCCTGCACCTCCGAGATGCCCAGCGGGCTGCCCACCGTCAACAACGCGTCCACTCGCGGTGCCCCCTCCACATCAGTAAGAAGGTCATAAGCGATCACGCTGCCCAAGCTGTGGCCGACGACGACGTGCGGTCCGGGACGTTCAGCACCCTCACACAGCGCGTCCAACCCGCGCAATCGCACGTCCCGGCGGACCCGGAACGACTCCCCAGGCCGTGGGGTGGATCCGGCGTCATAGAGATAGTGATGCACGTCCCTCAGGAACACCCGCATCAGCCGACGCTTGAGCCACGGCGGTAGCGGAACCGCCTCCAGCGGCGAGGCCGGAACAATTGGGTCCGAGATTTCCTCTCCGGTAGCAAAGACGGTCGCGAAGCCGACCTTCTGCGCCAAACCCTCGACGAAGGCGCGCTCCTCAGACGGCACGTCCGCGAGCCAGCGCAGATCGTCATCCTCGGCGTCGACACTTTGTTCCAGCTCCAACGCGGTCGACTCATGGCCACTACCCCTCAACGCAGGAGCCTCGTACAGCACGTCCGCCCAGTAGACCATCGAAGACGTCACACCCATAGCGGCCAGGTCCACGCCATCATCATCGACAAGCGCCACCCGCCACTGCTCAAGCAAGTCCTTCCGCTCCGGCTTATTACCAATGCCATGAACAAACGTCACGTGCCCCAAGGACCCACCTCCCACGGTCAGAAACTGCAGCCAGGTTCCACATGGCCCCACGTCTGGGGGGCAAGCCGAGCCGCTGCGCCCGATAAAACAGCCCAGCCCAAGATCGGCGATCCTCAGCCTAGGCAACGATCTAGCGTCACCTCGATCATCTCGTCTCCCAGCTGCTGCCGAGGGTGCGCCGCAGCCACTGCCGTGGCGACCCGAGCCAACTGCGTAGAGCGATGCCCCTGCGCTGGACCACGGTGGGAGCTGGTCCAGCACCTCGCACCAGACACAAATCCTTCCGAATAAGAGACTAGCGATTACTTAAAGTAGTAGATGATCTATTTATCTCAGTCCTACGATAATATTTTCACCCAAAAAGACCTAGACCATCACCACCTGCGACTTAATTATTCGTAAATATCAAGCTTCGAACACGTACGGGTGACGAAGTAGAGGCGGGCACGGTGGCGGGTAGGACAGCTGGATACGACGCGCTTATTTCCTACAGTCACGCGCTGGACGGTCATCTAGCGCCGACGCCGCCGACCGGGTCGGAGCAGTTTGCGAGCCTCCAGCAGACCCCCGCCTCAGCTTCCCGCTCGGAGGCATGATGACCGCGACAATCAGCCCCCGTTCTGGCGCCCAGGACGTGCAGTATGACGCCTTCCTGTCCTACAGCCATGCCGCAGACGGCCAGTTGGCCCCCGCGCTGCAGAACGCGGTCCAGCGGTTTGCTACGCCGTGGTACCGGCTGCGCTCGCTGCACCTGTTCCGCGATCAGACCGGGCTCTCGGCCAGTCCGGGGCTCTGGGCAGCGATCGAGGCCGCTTTGTCGGACGCGACGTGGTTCGTGCTGTTCGCCTCGCCCGATGCCGCGGCGTCGGTCTGGGTCGAACGGGAGGTCTCGTGGTGGCTCGCTCACCGCGATCATCGCCACCTGTTGATTGTCGTGACCGACGGGACGTTCGAGTGGGGCGCCGGCGGCGACAGTCCCGCCCGGGCCCGGGGCAGCGCGGTGCCCGACGCGCTCGCCGAGGCACTCCCCGAAGAGCCGCGCTGGATCGACCTGCGGTGGGCCCGCAGCGCGGACCACGTCGATGCCCGCGACCCGCGATTCCGGGAGGCCGCTGCCGATTTGGCCGCCACGTTGCGCGGGATGCCCAAGGACTCGCTGATCGGAGACGACATTCGTCAGCACCGGCACGGCCGGCGGCTGGCGATCGGCACGATCGTCGTCCTCACTGTGCTGGCGCTCGTCGTGGTCGGCCTCGTCGTCGTCGCTACCCGTGAACAGGCGACGACCCAAGGTGAGCGGACGGTGCGAGCGGCCAGCAGCATGATCGTCGAGGCTGACGCCGTGCGCAGCCGTGATCCGCGAACCGCACTGCAGCTGGGCGTCGCGGCCCACAGGCTTGACCCGACCCCGCAGACCGAAGCCGCCCTCGTAGAAAGCCTGACGACGCCGTTCCTGGCCGAACTCGCCGGCCACAAGGCCCCGATCAGCGACATCGCCTGGGCACCGAACGGCACGCACTTCGACACGGCCGACGACGCCGGCCGCGTGATCATTCACGAGCTGGTAGGCCAGGACAGCGCCCGACCGATCGGCCTGCCGATCGAGCTGGGGGCGCCAGCGGAGCACCTCGCCTTCACCTCCGACGGCACCCGGCTCGCCGTGACTGCAGCCGGTCGGGCCGAGCTCGTTGAACTGTCCGGCGAGCGCCGCATATCGTCGGCACGCTTGCCTGGGCCGACCGACCTGTTAGCAAGCACGCCGTCCGGGGACCCAATCATTGTCGTCGACGAGCAACTGCTGCGGTGGGACCGCTCAGGCGAGATGACCACCGAAACCCTGGCGGGTGCCGGCAACGTCGACAGAGCGGCACTGTCGTCGGATGGCCGGCTCCTCGCCACCGCTTCACGGTCGTCCGGCGTGGTCCTCTGGGACGTCAACGGCCCACCCCACCGGCTCGGTGTCGTCACGCCCACGGCCTCCGAGGGCACACTGCCGGTGTTCGCCCCGAGGCAGCCGCGTCTGCTCGTTGGCTCCGAGGATGGCACCGTCGCGCAGTCGGACATCACCAACCCACGCGCACCCGGCCTGCTCACGCCGCCTACCAGGGTGGTCGAGCGAACCCTCCTGGAGCTGAAGGTCAGCAACGACGGCCGGGCCCAGGCCGCCGCGAGCATAGACGGCTCGATCAGTCTTACAACAAGCTCCGAGACGCTGCAGCTGCGCGCCCACCGCACGGCGCCGCTGGCGCTCGCATTCTCGCCCGACGGCACCCGGCTCCTGAGCGGCGCGCTGGACGGCGCGCTGATCCTCTGGGACACCGGGCCCGGCCGGGGCCCAGTGCTCGCCACACTCGACCCGGTCAGCCACAAAGGGGCGCTGCTCACGATGGCCGTTCCCCGCACGAAGAACGGCCCCCTGGCCACAGGGGACAACGACGGCGTCCTGCTCTGGGACGTCCCCGAGCCAGGACGGCTCGCGCGCCGCCCCGGCCGGATCAGTGTCCCCGGCGCAGTGCTGGCGTTGGCCCTCGGCGACGACGACCGGATGCTCGCGGTGGGCACCACGACCGGGCGCGTCTCGATCTGGGACCTCACCGCCCCCGGCGGCCCCCGGCAGCGTCGCGAAATCGCAGTACCAGGCTTGCACGTGTATGACCTCGAATATTTCCCGGACGGACGGACGCTAGTCGCCGCCGGCGACGACGTGGGCGTTCAATTGATCGACGTCGCCACCGGCGCCATCACCGCGCTGCCACACCCGGGTAAGCCACACACGGTCTTGGTCACCCCAGACGCACGGCGTCTCCTCGTGTCCGACAATTTAACCAACACATTCGTGCTGTGGGACGTCACGGACCGGCAGCGGCCGCGGGTCGCCGCCAACATCGCCAGCGGGCACGACACGGCGACGGTGGAGGCGATGGCCTTTGCCCGCACGGCGACCGGCACGTTGCTGGTCAGCGCAGGACGGGAGGGGAAGCTCGTACTCAGCGCGTTCGACGACCCCGACCACGCCCGCGAGCTCGGCGAGATCGACACGGCCCGGCGCGTGCAGACTAGGGCCGACTCCGCCGCCCTGCTCGCCCTCACGATCTCCCCGGACGGCCGGACCCTCGCCGCGGCGGGAGAGGAAGGACCCATCGGCCTGTGGGACATCGCCGATCCGAGCCAACCCCGACAGATCGGTGCGCCCCTGCGAGAGTTGCAAGGCCAGGTCTATGGCGTCGGACTCCTCCCGGACGGGCTGACCCTTGTCGCAGGAGGCCAGGACGAGCACATCGCAGCATGGGACCTGCGGCCGATTGCCGAGCTGCGACGCACAGCGATCGCGACAGCATGCCGCCGGACCGGGGCGCCCCTCGCAGCAGCGGAATGGGACCGCCTTGCGCCGGAGCTGAAGTACCGGGACACCTGCACCAGCTGACGGTGGCGCGCCTCCCAGATTCCGGATAGGGGACCCAATAAGGTCACTTCCGGAATGGAGGGGGATGAATGCAGGAGAAACGGTGGCAATACAGTCCTAGGTTCAAAGCTGAGTCGGCGCGGTTGGTAGTTGAGACGTCGCGGCCAATTGTCGATGTCGCTCGCGGGAGATAGGCGTTCGCGAGGGGACTCTCGGATCCTGGGTGAGCAAGTATCGGACCGAGCACGCCGGCAACGAGCCCCCGTTGTCGTTTCGTCAAGCGGGCCGCCGGCGCGGGCACAAGCTTCTTGTACCTCATCGCCGCGTAATGCGTTGAGCCGGGAAGTTTCCAAAGAATGATGGTCAGGTCGCCGCTGACGGTGGCTAGGGTGCGCCCGTCAGGGGAAAACGCCACCCCGAATACCCAGCTAGTGTGGGCGGTGAGCGGTTGGCCGAGCTGGCGAGGTCGGTCAAAGTCCGTGACATCCCACAATCTGACGGTCCGGTCGTCGCTGCCGGTAGCCAAGCCAGAGTCCGCCCGTCGGGAGAAAAACCTATGGCGGTCACTGAGTCGGTGTGGCCGATCAGAGGTGGGCCAAGCTGGCGGACATGGTGAGGGTTGCTGAGATCCCACAACCTGACCGTCTGGTCAGTGTGGGCAGTAGCGAAAATCTGCCTGTCGGGTGCGAAGGCCACACCGGCTACATGGTTGGTCAGGCCAGCTAGCGGTCGGCCGAGCTGTCGGGGATGGTCCCGGTCGGTCAGATCCCACGAGGTGATGGTCAGGTCACCACTGGCGGCGATCGGGTCGTGGTCTTGTGGGACGTCAGTGACCCCGGTCGTCCGCGGCAGCTTGGTCCACCGCTGACCGGCCACACCGGCAAGGTAAGCGCCGTGGCTTTTGCTCCCGATGGGCGGACCCTCGCCACCGGCAGATACTGGTCGTCACGCTCTACGCGCGTTCGGGACGAAGAGGCCGTGGAATCCCGCCACCCCGACAGCTTGAAATGCCAGGTCAGCAACTTAGAGCCCTC
>QHBZ01000298.1 GCA_003244055.1 Pseudonocardiales bacterium
TATTCCCGGCAGCCGGTGGATGTAGTGCTAGTAGGAACGCAGCGTGCCGTCCCGTCCGGAGTGGAGGCGACCCGTCGGCTGGTGTCGGCGCACCCCCAGGCGAACGTCATCGTGTTCGGGGCGCCGGACGACGCAGGCAGCATCGCCGCGGCGATCGCCGGCGGCGCCCGAGGTTACCTACGTTGGGATGCATCGCGACCGGAACTCGTCGCGGCGCTGGCTCACACGCTGGCCAGCACGTCGGTTCCGGCGCCTCGCCCTCCGTCCGACCCTGGCGTCCAGCTCACGGAGCGTGAGCTGCAGGTTCTACGCGGAATGAGTCAGGGCAAGAGCAACGGGCAGATCGGCCGGGAACTGTATCTCTCCGAGGATACGGTGAAAACTCATGCCCGCAGGCTCTTCCGCAAGCTCGGCGTGCGGGATCGTGCTCAGGCTGTCGCACACGGTTTCCGGCGCGGCCTGGTGGCGTGACGGCACAGTTGGTGACCTGAAGCCAGGGCGCCAGTGGAATGTCTGCAGGTACGGCCGATGGCATCGCCATCGGCCGTACCTGTCTTTCCGCCGGGTGGCAACGCGGTATCGACCAGCGATACCGCGTTGCAGGATCTGATACGTCTACCACTACGGTTTGCCGTGAGGTGCCCGTGTTCCGGCGGATTGTGATGGATGTCGGGACGACTGAGTGGCCACCGCCGGCCGGCGTGCAGCCCGGCTGGTCTCTCGTCGTAACGGCAGGGCTGCATCCAGCGATGACCGCAGTAGGGGACGACCTCGACGTCCTGATCGGTGATGCCGTCAACGGGAAGCCACAAGCCGTTGAGGGTGTTCTCCGGCGGATCCGTCCCCTGGTGGTGCGGTACTGCCGTGCCCGCGTCGGTGGCCAGGAAAAGACGTTCGCTTCGGCGGATGATGTAGCCCAGGAGGTGTGTCTCGCGGTGCTCACGGCCCTGCCCAGTTACCGCGACCAAGGCCGGCCCTTCCTCGCCTTCGTCTACGGCATCGCCTCGCACAAGGTGGCCGACGCCCACCGGTCCTCGGCGCGCAATCGCTCCGAGCCGGTTTCGGATGTCCCCGATACCCCGGACCAGGCCGAGGGTCCGGAGGCGCAGGCGATGATGGGCGAGTTCGCCGTGCGAATGACCAAGCTGATGGAGACCCTGCCGGACAAGCAGCGAGAGATCGTCCGGCTCCGGGTCATGGTGGGGCTGTCCGCGGAGGAGACCGCGGAGGCCGTCGGCTCCACTCCTGGCGCGGTCCGAGTGGCGCAGCACCGAGCACTTGGCCGGCTGCGCAGCGTGCTGGCGTCTGAGGGGGTGGTCTGAGTGCCTGGTCGAGACGACTACTTCCCCCGTGCCGGTTATTCCAACGGGGATCCTCATGAGCTGCCCGTCGATCTGGCTGCGGTGCAGGCCGATGACGCGCTGCTGGACTTGATCAGCCGGCCCGGTTACCGCCCGAGCGACGAGCCTGACGAGCTGATGCGCGTACTGGCGGGATGGCGCCAGGAGATCGACTCCGAGCCGTTCAGGGAGCTGGTGGACACCGACACCGCCATGGCGGTGATCCGCGCGGCCCGCCGGCCGGTGCGCCGCCGTAATCCGGTGTTCGGATCGATCGCCGCGGCTGCCGCCGTGGTGGTGATCGCCTTCTCCGCGGTGGGCTTGGTTGCCAAGTCTGCGCAACCCGGCGACCACTTGTGGGGCGTGACTCAGGTGCTCTATGGCGACTACGCCCGCTCGGTGGAGACGGCGGCCACGGTCCGGACCGAGCTCAACGAAGCCAGGACGGCACTGAAACAGGGCGATCCCGAGCGGGCCAGGGCATCACTGCAACGCGTTCAGAACCAACTCCCGGCGATCAGCGAGTCCGAGGGTCACAACGATCTCACCGCGAGTCACCGTCAGCTCGAGCAGATTCTGAACGGGGCGCCGCCTGAGGGTTCATCGACAATGCCCGGAATGCCTCGCTACCCCGCACCCGGGGCCACCGGCTCGACGCAAGGGTCCAGCGCGTCATCGGCGTCGACCACCGAGCCGACACCGTCCGCCGATTCGGCCACGACGCCGGGTCCGAGCACCGGCCCGTCCGGCAGCATGACTTCACCGGGGATCACCAAGGATTACCCCGGCCCGCAGGATCCGCGATTTGTTCGTCCGGGTCCGGGTCCGGGTCCGGGTCCGGGTCCGGGTCCTGGTCCTGGCCCCTCATCAGTGGGGACCACAACGGGCGATCGCATCGGTGGCGGTGATGCTACGGGGGGCGGTACAACGCGGGCCGGTACCGTGGGCAAAGACTTCTCCGGCCCGGTCAACGCTACGGATCCGCGGCGTAGCGGCGCCCGGGACGTCGGTCCACCACCGTCTAACGGCGGCGGTCCGCCATCTCCACCGAGAAATCACCTGCATGGTGGTGGCGCGGGTGGCGGTCTTGCGCCGGGTTGTGATTCCATCGGACCGAGACGGTCCCCATACTGCGGCTGAAGAAGGCTCAGCCGCCGTTCTCGGCGAGCACCGCATCGGTGTATCCACGGCAGTATTCCCACGTCACATAGCCGTCTGGGTCCGGGTCGTAGGCGGGCTCGTGCGGGCGCATCCGGCCGATCTCGAGCAGCTGCTGCAGACTGGCTCGGAGCAAATGCCAGTCGTGATAGTGCTGCTCGGCGCAGTCAGGGCAGTCCACCGCGATGCCGCGTAGTCCGCGGGGCGCCAGCAGGGCCTGATAGACGGCTAGATCACCGAGGTCAGCGAGCAGTCCGGCCCGCTCTTCGTCATCCAGCGGCTCGTCTTCGGCATCCTCGGAGTGATCCAAGGCCTCCAGGGCCAGCGCCGGGTCCTCCGGGTCACCTGCGAACGGATCAGGGGGAAGGGAATCATGCGCCACGGCTGGCACCGTACCCGCCCGGCGGATAGCGCTGGGCGGATGGTCTGAAGTAGATGGCCACCGGTGGATAGGACCAGGACAGATACCGACGGATACCATCGTCGCATGACCAGCGAGCACACCGCGCCCGGCTTCCCCTCGAAGTTCGCGCTGCTTGGTCTGACCTTCGACGATGTGCTGCTGCTGCCCGCAGAGTCCGACGTCGTGCCCTCGGAGGTCGATACCTCGACGAGGCTCTCCCGCAACATCATGTTGCGGGTGCCGCTGGTCTCCTCGGCGATGGACACGGTGACCGAGGCGCGGATGGCCATCGCGATGGCTCGCCACGGTGGGATGGGGGTACTGCACCGCAACCTGCCAGCGGCCGAACAGGCTGCACAAGTCGAGGTGGTCAAACGGTCCGAGGCCGGCATGGTGACTGATCCGGTGACCTGCTCGCCGGACGACACCCTGGCCGAGGTCGACGCGCTGTGTGCCCGCTACCGGATCTCCGGGGTGCCGGTGACCGACCCCGACGGGGTGCTGGTCGGCATCATCACCAACCGGGACATCCGCTTCGAGGTCGACTTCGACAAACGGGTCGCCGAGGTGATGACGAAGCAGCCCTTGGTCACCGCGCAGGTGGGGGTCACCGCGGAAGCGGCGCTGGGGCTGTTGCGCCGGCACAAGATAGAGAAGCTGCCGATCGTCGACGGGCACGGCATGCTGCGCGGCCTGATCACCGTCAAGGACTTCGTGAAAACCGAGCAGTACCCGCTGGCGACCAAGGACCCAGATGGGCGTCTGCTGGTCGGCGCCGCGATCGGGGTCGGCGAGGATGCCAAGCAGCGGGCCGCGTTGCTGGTCGAGGCCGGCGTCGACGTGCTGGTCGTGGACACCGCGCACGGGCACTCCCGCGGGGTGCTGGAGATGATCAGCCTGCTCAAGGCTGAGCTTGGCGCGACCGTTGATGTGATCGGCGGCAATGTGGCTACCCGCGCCGGCGCGCAGGCGCTGGTCGATGCCGGCGCGGACGCGGTGAAGGTCGGGGTGGGCCCCGGCTCGATCTGCACCACCCGGGTGGTGGCCGGCGTGGGCGTGCCGCAGATCAGCGCCATCTTCGAGGCCGATCAGGCGTGCCGCCCCGCTGGTGTTCCGGTGATCGGAGACGGCGGGATCCAGTTCTCCGGAGACATCGCCAAGGCCATCGTCGCCGGGGCCAGCTCGGTGATGTTGGGCAGCTTGCTGGGGGGCACCGCCGAGTCTCCGGGTGATCTGATCCTGGTCGACGGCAAGCAGTACAAGACTTATCGCGGGATGGGCTCGGTGGGGGCGATGGCCACCCGCGGGGCTGGTCGCTCCTACTCCCGAGACCGCTACTTCGCTGACGACCTGCTCTCCGACGACAAGCTGGTGCCCGAGGGCATCGAAGGTCGGGTTCCCTTCCGTGGACCGCTGTCGTTGGTAGCTCACCAGCTGGTCGGGGGCCTGCGCGCGGCGATGGGCTATGCCGGCGCGGCGACGATCCCGGCGTTGCAGGGCGCGCAGCTGGTGCGGATCACCGCGGCGGGCCTGAAGGAGAGCCACCCGCACGGCATCACCATGACGGTCGAGGCCCCGAATTACGTGGTGGGCTGAGATGCGCGACCTGGTGGAGATCGGCATGGGCCGCACCGCGCGGCGCGGCTACGACTTCGATGACGTCCAGATCGTGCCATCGCGGCGCACCCGCTCGTCGCGGGATGTGTCCACCACCTGGCAGATCGACGCCTACCGGTTCGGCATCCCCCTGCTGACCCACCCCACCGATGCCATCGTCTCACCGGCGATGGCCGTGCGGATCGGCGAGTTGGGCGGCCTCGGCGTGCTCAATGCCGAGGGACTGTGGGCCCGCCACGGAGGCGTTGACAAGCTGCTTTTCCAGCTCAGTGCGGCGATGGACGAGGCCGACGACGCGGCGGCGATACGGCTGCTGCAACAGTGGCACGCCGCGCCGATCCAGGTGGAGCTGCTCACTGAGGCGATCGGCCAGGTGGCCTCCTCCGGCGTGACGGTGGCCGCCCGGGTCAGCCCGCAGCATGCCCGGGACCTCGCTCCTGAGCTGCTCGCCGCCGGCGTCGAGATCCTCATCGTCCAGGGCACCATCGTCTCGGCCGAGCATGTCTCTCGGGCCGCGGAGCCGCTGAACCTGGAGGAGTTCATCGCGTCGATGGACGTCCCGGTCATCGCGGGGGGAGTCGGCGACTATCGAACCGCGATGCACCTGATGCGTACCGGGGCCGCCGGGGTGATCGTCGGCCACGGGGCGGGTGCCAGCACGTCCACCGCCGATGTGCTCGGCATCAGGGTGCCGATGGCCACCGCGGTCGCCGATGCCGCTGCTGCCCGGCGGGACTACCTCGATGAGACCGGTGGGCGTTACGTGCACGTGATCGCCGACGGCGGCGTCTACACCAGTGGCGACGTGGCCAAAGCGATCGCCTGCGGGGCGGACGCTGTGATGCTCGGTCAGCCACTGGCCGCCGCTGCCGAGGCGCCCGGCAACGGGCTGTACTGGACGGCCGCCGCCGCGCACCCGTCGCTACCGCGCAGCCACGTCATCGAGGTGCCACGGAGCTCGATCGGCATTGACACCCTGCTGTTCGGCCCATCCGCCGATCCTGGCGGCACCGTGAACCTGTTCGGTGCCCTACGCCGCGCCATGGCCAAGACCGGCTACTCCGAGCTCAAAGAGTTCCAAAAAGTAGGCCTCACCGTCCGCCCATAGCTCGTCTCACCTTCGCGCGTTCTGGATGCAGACCCGCGGTTATTCGGCTCTGTTTGGCGCAGTCTGCATCCAGAACGCGGGGGCAGAGTGGACGCGCGTGGGGACCGGCTGGGTATGGGGCAGCTGTGGTTGCTGGGCGTTCTCGGGCTGCCCGCGTTCGGGGTGGCCTTCGCTTACACCGTGGTGGGGACATACCTTCCGGTGCTGCTCGCCGACCTGTACTTCACCCGGGGGCTCGGAAATGTCGCTGCGTAGCACGGCCACCATCACGATCTTGGGCCGGGTGCCCGTTGGCGCGTTCAGAGCGACCGCGGGCTACGCCGGGGCGTTCAGGGTCGCAATGGTTCTGCTGTTAGCCAGCGTCCCGTTGCTCCGCCGTATCGAGCCAGCCCAGGGCTGAGCGGGTGTTCGGTGGCCGCAGGCAGGCGCTCGGCGGCTTCATGGCGTTCGGTCTGTTCTGGGGAGCTTGGGGCGCCGTACTGCCCGCAGTGCAGCGTAGCTCCGGTTCGACCGATGGTGAGCTGGGCACGGCTCTGCTGATGATCGGGCTCGGTGCGCTGCTGTCGATGCGGTTGACCGGTCGCTTGGTGGACCGCGTCGGTGCCGGGGTGCTGCCTGTCGTGATGGCGTTGTTCGGGGCAGCGGGTGTCCTGCCCGCGTTCGCCAATTCCCCGTTGGCCTTGGCGGCGGCACTGCTCCTGCTGGGCGCCGCTTCCGGCGCGACGGATGTAGCGATCAACGCCGCCGGTGTGCACGCCGAAATTCGCTCGAAGCGCCCGGTGATGAACCTTGCGCACGCGTGGTTCTCGGTCAGTGTGGTCCTGGCCAGCCTGGGCACGGCCGGATTGCGGGCTGCGGGTGCGGGCCCGCCCCGTGTGCTCGAAGCGGTGTTCGTCCTGATCGCCCTCATCGCCGTTTTTGCACTGACGCCCGGCGTGCCCCGCACCCGGGACGAATCCGGCCACGGCGCTACCTGCCCCGCTCCGGACGCTTCGGCGCCGCGACGGGGTAAGAGCAGGTGGCTTCCGGCACCGCCGTTGATCGCCTTCGGGTGTCTGTGCGGCTTGGCATACGTCGTGGAGAACGCCTGGCAAAGCTGGGGTGCCGGGCGTTTCGCCGGCAACGCGCTGGTGCGGTGCTTCGACCCGATCCGGCTGCTCAGCGTGGGTGCCCTGACGGCCGGTGCCGGGACGCTGGTGGCTGCCGACGCGGCTACCCCATGGATCGGGTTCGCGGGCATCGCGGTGGCCGGGTTGGGCACCTCGGTCTGCGCCCCCACCGTCATCAGCCTCGCTGGCGCGTGGGCAGGACCCGCGCAGCGGGGGGCTGCAGTCTCGACGGTGACCACAATCGCCTACCTGGGTTTCCTGGTGGGCCCCGCCGGAGTGGGGCTCGCGGCGTCGCTGACGTCCCTACCCACCGCCCTGGCTGGGGTCGCGTTTGTCGCTGTACTGCTCGCGGTATCAGCCCCCGCGGCCTCCTGGGCCACCAGGTGGCGACGCATCCACCCGCCCTGAGCCCCAATTCCCGGGTGGACGCAGTCAGAAACCGGTACGGGAGATCGCGTGGGTTTACGCTGCGGGCAGGGCGTACGAGGAGGTCTTCGCCAGTGGTCGACTACGACGTGGTGGTGGTCGGATCCGGCTTCGGGGGCAGTGTCGCGGCGCTGCGGTTGATCGAGAAGGGCTACCGGGTCGGGGTGCTCGAGGCGGGGCGGCGCTTCGCCGACGACGAGCTGCCCACCACGTCCTGGCAGCTGCGCAAGTTCCTCTGGGCGCCGGCGCTGGGTTGCTACGGCATCCAGCGCATCCACCTGTTGCGTGACCTCGTGGTGCTGGCCGGCGCCGGCGTCGGAGGCGGTTCGCTGAACTACGCCAACACCCTCTACCGGCCGCCCGACGCGTTCTTCGACGACCCGCAATGGGCGCACCTTGCCGACTGGCGTGCCGAGCTCGACGCGCATTACGACGAGGCCGAGCGAATGCTCGGCGTGACGACCTACCCAGGGCGCACCGCCGCTGACGAGGTCATGCAGCGAGTCGCGCGAGATATGGGGGTCTTGAAGAGCTACCATCCCACCCCTGTCGGGGTGTTCTTCGGACGGCCGGGCGAGGAGGTCGACGATCCCTACTTCGATGGCGCCGGCCCCCGGCGTACCGGCTGCACCGAATGCGGTTCGTGCATGACCGGATGCCGGATCGGCGCCAAGAACACACTGCTGAAGAACTACCTCTACTTCGCGGAGCGGGCCGGGGCGACCGTGCACCCGCTGACCACCGTCACTGCGGTGCGCCCGCAGGCGGATGGGACCTGGATGGTCGATGCCATGCGCACCGGCAAGCGGTGGCGCCGGACGATCCGAGCGAATCAGGTGGTGCTCGCCGCCGGCACCTGGGGGACCCAGCAGCTGCTGCACCGGATGCGCGACCAGGGCGTACTGCCCCGGCTCTCGGCCCGGCTCGGCGAGCTGACCCGGTCGAACTCCGAGGTGATCGTCGGCGCCAGCCGGGCCACCGTCGACCCGCTGCGCGACTTCTCCCGCGGGGTGACCATCACCTCCTCATTCCACCCTGACGCGCACACCCACATCGAGCCGGTCCGCTACGGGCGAGGCAGCAACGCGATGGCCCTGCTGCAGACCCTGGCCACCGACGGCGCCTCGGACACGCCGCGGTGGAAGCAGTTGCTGCACTTCGTCGCCCAGCACCCGGTGAAGATGGTGCAGCTGCTGAAGGTGCGGCGCTGGAGCGAGCGGACGGTGATCCTGCTGGTGATGCAGACTCTGGACAACTCGCTGACCACCTACCGCCGCCGCGGCCGGTTGACCTCCCGACCTGGTATCGGCGAGCCCAACCCCACGTTCATCCCAGCCGGTTTCCAGGCCAGCCAGCTGACCGCCCAGTACATCGGCGGTACCGCGGGCAGCACCTGGGGCGAACTGTTCGGGCTCCCGTTGACGGCGCACTTCCTCGGCGGCTGCCCGATGGGCGCCACCGCCGCCGACGGCGTCATCGACGCCTACCACCGGGTGCACGGCTACCCCGGGCTGTCCGTGGTGGACGGCTCGGCGGTCAGTGCGAACCTCGGGGTGAACCCGGCGCTGACCATCACCGCGCTGGCGGAGAGGGCCTTCGGCCTGTGGCCGAAGGCTTGTGAGCGCAATTAAGAGCTATAACAGTGTTTGCCACTCACGACCCGTTCTTGTCGTGGACTTCGGGGCGCAGTATGCCCAGTTGATCGCTCGCCGGGTCCGCGAGGCGCAGGTGTACTCCGAGGTGGTGGCACATACCGTGCCGGTCTCCGAGTTGCTGGCCCGCGAGCCAGCGGCCATTGTGCTGTCCGGTGGCCCGGCCAGCGTGTATGCCCACGGTGCCCGCCGCGTCGACCCGGCGCTGTTCGAGGCTGGTGTGCCGGTGCTGGGCATCTGCTACGGCTTCCAGGCGATGGCCGACGCGCTGGGCGGCAGGGTGGCACGGACCGGCACCCGCGAGTACGGGCGCACCGACCTGCAGCTGCTTGACGGCGGTGGTGTGCTGCACCGTGAGCTGCCGGCGCGCGGGCCGGTGTGGATGAGCCATGGCGACGCCGTCACCGCCGCGCCGGAGGGGTTCGTGGTCACCGCGCGGTCGGCCGGCGCACCGGTGGCGGCGTTCGAGGACACCGGCCGGCGCCTGGCCGGGGTGCAGTACCACCCGGAGGTGGTGCACTCCCCGCACGGCCAGGAGGTGCTGCGCCGGTTCCTGCACGAGATCGCCGGTATCCGGCCCAGCTGGACCACCGCCAACGTCATCGACGAGACAGTGTCCGCGATCCAGGCGCAGACTCACGGTGGCAGGTTGATCTGTGGCCTGTCCGGCGGGGTGGACTCCGCCGTCGCCGCCGCGCTGGTGCACCGAGCCGTCGGCGATGCGCTGACCTGCGTTTTCGTCGATCACGGGTTGCTGCGCTCTGGCGAGCGGGCGCAGGTGGAACGCGACTACGTCGCCGCGACGGGCGTCAAGCTGGTCACCATCGACGCCCGGGAGCGGTTCCTGTCCGCGTTGGCCGGGGTGGCGGATCCTGAGCAGAAGCGGAAGATCATCGGCAACGAGTTCATTAACGTATTCCAGAAAGCTACCGAAGAGCTATTAGCTGAGGAGAGGCAGAACGGCTCCGGCGAGCACTCGGGATACCGGTTCCTGGCGCAAGGCACCTTGTATCCGGATGTAATTGAAAGCGTCGCCATCGGCGGCAATCCCGCTCACCTGATCAAGAGTCATCATAATGTGGGCGGTCTGCCGGAGCGGATGCATTTCGAGCTCGTCGAACCGGTGCGCGAGCTATTCAAGGATGAGGTGCGACAGGCTGGACTCCAGCTTGGGTTACCGAAAGAGATCGTTTATCGCCAGCCTTTCCCCGGCCCTGGACTGGCGGTGCGCATTCTGGGTGAAGTAACTCCGGAACGTCTCCGTATCGTGCGCGAAGCGGACACCATTGTGCAAAGTGAGATGGAAGCAAGCGATTGGTATTACCGCGTCTGGCAATCCTTTGCCGTCCTTCTGCCGGTGCAGACAGTCGGAGTCATGGGTGACCAGCGAACCTATGATTACACGGTCGCTCTGCGCGTCGTCGAAAGTCAGGACGGTATGACTGCCGACTGGGTCCGTCTGCCCCACGAGCTGCTAGCTCGCATTTCGAACAGAATAGTTAACGAGGTCAAGGGAGTTAACAAAATAGTCTACGACATCTCGACCAAGCCGCCGAGCACGATTGAGTGGGAATAGCTCGCGCAAGCCCAGTTCACAGTGCCGGAAGGTGAATAGTCGCGATCATGCATCTTGCGCTGCCGCCACCCATTTCGATGGTGGGAATACTTAAGGGCACAAGGCGGGCGTGAGCTGCCAGGCGTGCCTGCTGCTCTTGAGTAAGAGCAGGAAGAGCGCGCGCAGATAAAACCAGCAGTTTCCCACTCTCGCTATCGTGCAGCTCGATGGAGTTGCCGGCGAAGTTCGCCACCTGGTCTGATTGCAATTCAATAACTTCTCTCCCGGTCTTCTCGAGCCGGGTGCGGAGCCGTTCTTTTTCGCTGTGGCTGGGAATCATATTCAAGCCAACGAGTGCAAACTGCGTCCCGACGCACATCATGACATTGGTATGATAGATTGGCTGGCCGTCGTCGCCGATGCTCGTGAAGGTGACTGGCTCGTATCCGAAATCCTCGGCGAACCGCGCGATCACCTTCAGGTTCGATCGCTTTGAAAGAGAGACGTAAGCAATCTTATTCAAATGATCGAGGACAAGACTGCCTGTCCCTTCGAGGCAACACCCTTCCTTTTCGAAATGCGAGTAGTCGATCACTTCGCTCACGCGATATCGTTTGCGCAGTTGATTAACAATATCGTGCCGCCGTTCCTGTCGCCGCAGCGGCGAGAACATCGGAAACAGCGCAATGCGCCCGTCATGGTGAGTCGAAATCCAGTTATTCGGAAAAACGGCGTCGGGCTTCTCCGGTTTGGCGGTGTCTTCAAACACGTGCACGGTTACCCCGGCATCGCGCAATGTCTGCACCGCCTGATCGAACTCTGTTTGCGCGGCGATGCTGAGTGCCTCGATATCATCCGCAGCGTGTTGCTGGAAGGCGTTATCGCCGGCCGTCTCCGGATTAGGAGAAAAACGATGTGGCCGGACCATGAGCACTGAGTTGGTGCTCTGGGATATCGTACGGAAAATCGCTGGCATCGTTTACGCGCGAGGCCGGCGAAAACCTGCCTGCCATAGAAATAGTAAGACCGCCAAAACGGCAACGTTAAGGAGAAGATGAGAGCCGAAGCTGAGATCGCGAGCAGCGTGACCGAAGCAACCGCAGCTAATATCAATGCCGCGGATGCGCGCGCTGGTGAGTGCGAGAATGAAGACAAAGGTAAGAGTGAGAAGAATAAAGATTGCGCCCCGATGCAGCCGGGACAACAACAACGCTGCTCCGCAAACAATCTCGAACCATGGGAGATAGAAGGCGAGTGGCATGGCCGCGACCCAGGGGAGAAGATGAAAGTTCGCGATGTCGGTGGCGAACCGGAGCGGAGTTATAGCCTTGGTTGCTCCGGCATAAATGAAGAGTGCGCCGATAAGTATTCGTAAGACTACAACCATCCAGCCAGGTAGTTTGGAATTGTTTATCATTTGCCTGATTCCTGCCAGGCTTCCCAGCCGCCAGTGAGGACGTAGATGTTCTTCAACCCAGCTTCGTCGCGAAGACGGCGAGCGACTTCGCGGCTGGCGTCACAACTTTGCCTGCTACAGTAAACAACGATCCGCCGCGCCGGCGACCAGCTATTCAGAACCGGCCCGAGCAGGCTGTCCCAGTCAGCAGTGTTCAGCGGCAGCGCTCTAGGGATGTGGGCAGAATTGAAGTCGTCGATCGGTCGGGCATCGAGCCACATCACCGCGTCGCCCCATTCCTTAGCGCGGCTGACTGTGACCTCATCAGCGGCGGGTGGCTGCCAGGAGATGCGGTCATGCAGGTGAAGGGCCTGCGCCAGCGCGGGCAAGAGGGCGAGACCGGCGAGCAGAACAGCCTGGCGCCCGACCTCCCTGATCACTGACTACTATTGGCTGGGCTAACGACCCGCGCGATCACGTAAACCGGCTTGGCGCCGTTATCGGGCTGCACAGTCAAGGTCGCATTAGCGGCGCGCGAAGTATCCTTGGGTTGCACTTCTATCTTGAACTCGTTAGCTCCACTGGAACTCACCTTCGTTTCGAAATCGGGGCTTGAGCTAGTGACGTTGAGATTCTTCACCTTCAGTTCCTTTGCCGTTTTCACCTTAATTGTCTTCGGCTTGGACGACTCATTGGCATCCCAGTAAACAAAGGAAGGTTGGAGTTCGACCAGTTGCGGGATGACGGCGCGCAAAGTGAGAATCGTTACCGGTGCAGCCGCATCATCGGTCTCTACCTGCACTGTCTTCTGCTGAGAGCCGGTGCTGGAGCCGACCTTAAAGGTGGCGGTGATCTCGCCGCTTTCTCCGGGCCCAATATCGTCCTTCTCCCGGCTGGCGGTGGTACAACCACATGAAGTATGCACTGATTTGATGTGAACAGTTTCTTTACCATCGTTGTGATACTTGAAGCTACCCACCGCCGTCGGATCGCCCGGCTTGGGGTGTAGCTCGATTTGCGTTTGCTCCCACTTCAGCCCGGCGAGCCCGGACTGGGCGAGCGCGATTACTAACGAGGTCGTGATTACTTGAACGCGATAGGTCTTCATTGTTTTGCAACGTGGTCTTTAACATATGCAGCAACGGCCTCGCGCCAACTCCGCGGCCGGAATCCGGATAGTTGTGCGAAGCGATCGGTGGAAAGGACGGTGTAAACTGGACGCCGCGCCATGAAATTGGTCATGTCCCGCAGCTTCAGCGGATCGACGTGGTTGGACTTCAGCTTCAGGCCGCCCGCCGTGCAGCAATCGAGCGCGTGTTGCGCATATTCCTGCCAGCTGCAGGCGCCTTCGTTCGCGAGATGGAGCAGTCCGCCATTTTCCCAAGTGGCGGCGAGCGATTGGGCAATGTCGAAGGTGTAAGTGGGCGTCGAGATTTTATCGGAAACGGCCGCCACCTGATCGTGCTCCCGCGCGCGCCGGATAACCTGATCGACGAAGCTTGGACGATCCGGGCCGAAAACCCACGATACTCGGACGACCAAGGCTTCTTCGGAAACGTCGAGGACGGCCCGCTCGCCCCCGAGCTTTGACTCTCCGTAAACGCTTAGCGGCGCCGCGGCGTCATCTTCACGATAGGGCGTGGAGCGCTCGCCATCGAAGACGTAGTCGGTGCTGAAGTGAATCAGCTTCGCCCTTTTTTTCCGGCACGTTTCCGCCAGAACGCCCGGCGCTTCGGCGTTGATGAGGAAAGCTTCGGCGCGATGAGATTCGCAGTAATCGACATTGGTGAGGGCGGCGCAATTGATGAGGAGATCGAAATCCAGCGTGGCCAGGGCTTCGCGCAGGCGAGGCAGATCGGTGAGGTCGAGCTCGGCGTGAGAGAATCCGCGCACGTCGTGGTCGCGGCTGTATCCGCGGACGAGAGCGGCGCCGAGCCGGCCGCCAGCGCCGAGGACGAGGAGTTTCACGGGCCGAAGCTAGCGCAAGACTTACTGGCTGCACCTTCCGGACGTATAGTTGGGCGATGGCGGCGAGCGAAAGGATTCTGGGCGTAGAGGGCGGCGGAACGAAGACGGCGTGGGCGCTGGTGCAGGGTGAACACGTTGTCGATGCAGGCAAATTGCCGCCATCCAATTTGCGATTGACGTCGCCTGACCAGCTCAGCCGGATTCTGCGCGCGTTGCCGGGCACGGCCGATCGCGTCGGTATTTTTCTCGCTGGTTGTGGGACGGAGCAGGACCGGACCGCGTTAGCTCGGCTGGCTAACGAGGTCTGGCCAAGGGCGCGAATCACGGTCGGAAGCGATCGCGATGCTGGTCTGGCCGCATGCCTGGGTGCTGGCGATGGGATCGTGGTGAATGCGGGCACGGGTTCTTCGGTAACAGGCCGGCGGCGAGAACGGATTGAAAAAGCCGGTGGCTGGGGGCATATCCTGGGCGACACGGGCGGCGCCTATTTCGTTTCCATTCGCGCGCTGCGGCTGATTTTGCGTGACTACGACCTGCGCCGCGGGAACCGGCGCTTCGCGGCCAATGTGCTGGCGGCGCTGGCGCTGAATAATTTCGACGAGCTGGTGCGCTGGGCGCAGACGGCGGATAAGACGGACATCGCCGCGTTAGCTCCAATTGTGTTTGCCGCGGCGGCTGATGGGGAGAAGCCGGTGGCGCGGATTATTCGCGCGGGCGCAAGGGCGCTGGCGGATTTTGCGGCAGCGGTGTCGGCGCGGCTGGAAATGGACGCGCCGCAGGTCCGGTTGATGGGGGGATTGTTCGAGCATCAGCGCGCTTATGCAGAGAGCTTCGCCAGTGCGTTGCAGGAGAAGAGGCCGCGGGCGCGGGTGGAGCTGGCGACGCGCGCGCCGGAGCTCGGCGCGGTCTGGCTGGCGGCAAATGGTGAAATGGTCGCGCCGTCGCTGCATCTCTCAATCAAGCGCTCGATGCCCACCGAAGAAGCGAATGCGCGTTCGGAGAATCTGGAGCAACTGAGCCCGCGTGAATTCGTGGAGCTTTTCGTGGCCGAGGAGCAATCGGTGGAGCGCGCGTTGCGTGAGCGCATTGCACAACTCGCGGGGGCGGTCGAGCTGGCAGCGGCGGCGATGCGTAATAGCGGACGGCTATTCTATGTCGGCGCCGGGACGAGCGGACGTCTTGGCGCGCTCGATGCCGCTGAGATTCCGCCGACCTTCGGCGTCGATGCGGCGAGCGTGCAGGCGATCATTGCCGGCGGCATGGCGGCCTTGCAACGCAGCGTCGAAGGCGCCGAGGACGACACAGCGGGCGGTGCGCTTTCGATAGACGCGCGTGGCGTCACGACGCGCGATCTGGTCATCGGAATTTCCGCGAGCGGCAGCGCGCCGTTTGTTCGCGCCGCCCTGAGTCGCGCGCGCGAGATCGGGGCGAGAACGATTCTGCTCACCTGCAATCCGGAGCTGAGCGACACTCCCGCAGTCGATCTTGTTATTGATCTGCCGACCGGTCCGGAAATCGTCACCGGATCCACGAGATTGAAAGCGGGCACAGCGACCAAAGTCGCCCTCAACATCATCAGCACCGGCGCAATGGTTCAGCTCGGGTATGTGCGCGGCAATCTAATGATCGACGTGCAGCCGGCGAATCGGAAATTGCGCGAACGAGCGGTGCGGCTGGTGGCGCAGCTCGGTCGTTGCGATGAGAAAACGGCGCAGATCCGGCTGGAGCGCAGCGGCTGGAATGTGCGCCGGGCATTAAAAGAATAAGCGCACTTGCCCATTGCCCTTCGAAGAGAAATTAAACTCAACCCAAGGAAACCATTATGCTCTGGACAATCTTCGTCATCCTTCTGGTGCTCTGGCTGCTGGGTCTGGTGAGCGGTTATGCGCTCGGCGGATTCATCCACATCCTGCTTGTCATCGCCGTTGTCATTTTGATCATCAATCTGATCGGCGGACGCAGGAGCCTGTAGCGGATGCGCCCACTCGGCATCGTCGGGATCATTCTGATCATCGTCGGCATCATCGGCTTCGCCTACGGCGGGCTGGACTGGTCGACGAAGAAGAAAGATGCGCAGCTCGGGCCGGTCGAGGTGAGCCACAGTGAGCACCACGGATTTGCAGTGCCGCCCGTGCTGAGCGGGCTTCTGGTGGTGGGAGGAATCGTGCTGCTCGTGGCAGGCGCGCGGCGCACCTAGCTCCTCAGCTACGCAACGCGGGGAACACACGCCGGGCATTTCACAGGAACGCCCGGGAGTCGTGCACGTCGTTTGTGCAAGGTGCGGCGCGACTAATCGCGTCCCGGCGGAGCGTTTGCGCGCAGGTGCGAAATGCGGGCGGTGCAAGTCGCTCCTGTTCGAGGCGGGACCGTTCGAGCTAAGCGCGGGGAATTTTCAGGAGCAGATCGCGAAGAACGATTTGCCGCTGCTGGTCGATTTCTGGGCGCCGTGGTGCGGGCCGTGTCGAATGATGGCGCCGGCGTTTGAAGCGGCCGCGGCGCAACTCGAGCCGGAGTTTCGGCTGGCAAAGTTAAATACAGAAGCGGAACCCGAGATTGGCGCGCGAATAATGTGCGAAGCATCCCGACATTGAGTCTGTTCCAAGGTGGCCGCGAAGTCGCGCGGCACTCCGGCGCGATGACGAATCCGGCGCAGATCACGGCGTGGGCACGCGCACGAGTGCTGTAGCGGAAGCTGCTACCTTCCCCGGTTCAAGCTCCGCAGGGGGAAGCTAACAGCTTACCCTACAGCAGCGAAAATCATCCGTTGGCTTTAAGCACGGCGAAGGTTTTGCTGCCTTTTTTGTCCAGGTAAAGCAGGACGCCGCGTTTCGGATCGGATTTGGTCAGCGCTTCGCGGAATGATTTCACGTCAGTGACCGGTTTGCCGTCCACTTCCGTGATGATGTCTTCGCGCTCGATGCCCTGAGCCGAAGCGATGGAATTATCCGCCACATCGGTGACGATGACGCCGCGCGCTTCGCCCAGGTGCAGGCGCTCGGCGATCTCTTTTGTGATGTCCTGCACCTGAAGCCCGAATTTTCCCAGGTCCTCCGGTCGCGCCGGATTCGGCTGCACGTTCTCGTTCGAAGCGCGCGCGATGTCATTCGGCAACTCACCAGTCGTCACCGGAATGTCCACTGTCTGGCCTTTGCGCCAAACCGTCAGCTTGACCGACTGCCCGATTTTCTTCTTCAGAATTTCGTGCTGCAATTGCGTATCGGTCATGACCGAAGCGCCGTCCACTTTGGTGATAATATCGCCCGGGTGCAGATCACTTTTGTTCGCCGGCGCGTCCGCCTCGATGCTGCGCACGATGACGCCCTTGTCCACACCCTTAAACAGCTCCCGCAGACTCGGTTCATCGCCCAAAGTCTCGATGCGAATGCCAAGCCAAGGCCGCGTGATTTTCTTCCCCGCCACCAGCTGATCGCCGATCTCCCTCGCCAAATTGCTCGGAATGGCGAAGCCGAGTCCGCGATTCAGTCCATTGATAAGCGTGTTCATACCGATGACTTTGCCGTCAATGTCGCAGAGCGGTCCGCCGGAATTGCCGGGGTTAATGGACGCGTCCGTCTGGATGTACTCGGGAATGCTGTAGCCGCCGTTGCTGATGAGTTTGCTGCGGCCTTTCCCACTGATGACGCCATAGGTGAACGTGTAATCGAGCTTGAACGGCGCACCGATGGCGAAGGCGAACTGCCCCACGCGCACCGCGTCACTGTTGCCAAGCTCGACCACCGGTAAATCCTTGGCATCGATCTTGAGCACGGCGATATCAGTCTTGTCATCGGTGCCGGCGATTTTCGCGGTGAATTCCCGGCCGTCTTTCAGTTTCACCTGCACCTGGTCTGCGCCTTCCACCACGTGATAGTTAGTGAAAATGTAGCCGTCGTTGCGCACGATGAAACCGGAGCCTTCGCTCTGGATCGGCTCGATGTTGCGCGGACGGCGGCGCGTCGATGGATCGTCGGGCTGGCCCTGGAAAAACAGATCGTCGAAATTTAAACCTTCCGGTGCGTCGTTCTTCTTCGTCACCTCGACGATGACCACGCTGGGCGCGACAATCTCGAAGACTTTGGCGAAGGCATTGTTAAGGGCATGGACGACATCTTTTCCCGGCTCAGCCGCAGCGGGCGGAACTGTCGGACTCGGTTCCTGTGCCAGCAACGCTGAAGCAGCAAAACTGGTCGTCAAAGCGAGAATGACAAAGGTGCGCATCGGTTCGGCTTTCGACAGGAACTTGTCGGCTGTTGTTCAAATGTAAACGACTACTCTCATGTCGAACGGAGCACACCCTTTTGTCATTCCGAGCGGAGCGAAG
>QHBZ01000299.1:0-3346 GCA_003244055.1 Pseudonocardiales bacterium
GAGCGCCGGGCGCGGCCGGTGACCGGCGTCCGAGACCTGGCACCTGGTCAGCGTTTCCCGGACGTGTCACTGCCCGACAGCGACGGTAACCTCAGGCGGCTGACGGAGCTGGCCGGTCCGGACCCGTTGCTGCTGCACACCTACCGCGGGTGGTTCTGCCCCAAGGAACGGGCGTTCCTTCGGCAATTGGTGAACCTGCAAGACGAAGCCGAGGTAGCCTACACCCGGTTCGTGTCGATCTCGGTGGAGTCCCCAGCGGTGAACGGGGCGTTTCGGGCTGGGCTCGACGCCCGCTGGACGTTCCTGTCCGACGAAGACCGCAGCTGGCTGCACGAGCTTGGCCTGCGTGAGGTCACCGACACCATCCACGACCCCTACCTGCCCACCGTGTGGCTATTGGCCCCGGACCTGACGGTGCACCGCCGGTGGATGGGCTACTGGTACTGGGGACGGCCCACCCTCGATGAGCTGCGGGTCGAGCTGCGCGCGCTCACCCGTGTACTGCGCGAGGACTGGGACCCACCGCATCCTGAACAGACCTCATGACCGCGTGGCTCGCCCTCCTGGACGCCTCACCCCCGGACCCCGACCTGACCGCCGCCGGAGCCGGAGCCGTGGTGCTGGCCGGGTGGCGGTCGGCGCGGCAGGCCCCGCACCCCGAGGCCCGGCGGGTCGACCCGCGCCTGCTCGACCCCGGCGGTGCCGGAGGGTGGGCGTCGCTGGTGTGGCCGGCCCGCGACGTGATGCCGTTGTTCGACGACCCGGCGGTAGTGCAGGCCCGCCGGGCCGTGCAGCGCGGCACCGCACCGCGCGCGGTGTCGACGTTCGTCATCGACTCCACCCACTTCGCCGGTTCAATCTGGGTGGTCACGCACCCGAGTGCGCTGGACGACGACCCGTTCCGCCGGCTCGGAACACGCCTGGTGCTGAAGGTGGGCGCCGGGCTGCTGGGCTGCACCGCCCGACCCGCCGGTCCCGCGCTGGAACGCTACTCTGGGGCTCCCTGGCCCTGGGACGGCTCACCGCAAGGATGAGCGAACCGCGGCACATTCCGCCGCGTCACGCCGAGGAGCGCGCATGAAGCGCTATGACCTGATCGTGATCGGCGCGGGGAGCGGCAACATGCTGCTCGGTCCCGAGCTCGGCCACCTGCGAGCGGCGATCATCGAGCCTGATCGATTCGGCGGGACGTGCCTCAACCGCGGCTGCATCCCGTCGAAGATGCTCGTCGTGGCCGCCGACGCGGCTCGGGCCGTCACGGAGGCCCGGCGGCTCGGCGTGCACGCGACCCTGGACCGGGTCGACTGGCCCGCGATCCGCGCCCGGGTGTTCGGTCGGCTCGATCCGCTGCACGACAGTGCGGTGCAATACCGGCGTCGCAACGGGATCGACGTCTACACCGCACCTGCTCGATTCGTCGCACCCCTCGTTCTCGAGGTGGGGGGCGAACAGCTGACCGCGCAGCAGATCGTCGTCGCGGTAGGGGCGCGTCCGATCGTCCCGCCCATACCGGGGCTCGACACGGTCGCGTTCCATACCTCCGACACCATCATGCGGGTTGATGAGGTACCCGCCTCGCTGCTGGTGATCGGCGGCGGTTTCATCGCCGCGGAGCTCGGCCACGTCTTCGGCGCGTTCGGCGCTGAGGTGACCATCGTGGCGAGGGGACCCCGGTTGCTCATGGCCGAGGACGAGCAGGTCTCGGCCCGGTTCACCGAGCTGGCGAAACGCCGCTGCCGTGTGCTGCTCGACACCACCGTGACCGCTGCCTGTCCCCGCTCGGGAGGTGTGTCGGTAACCGTCGAACGGGACGGGAAGCCCGAGGTGCTCGAGGCGGCCACATTGCTCGTGGCGACCGGACGCCGTCCCAACACCGACCTGCTCGACGCCGCCGCCGGTGGCCTCGACGTCGATGAGCACGGCCACGTCGTAACCGACGACACCTACCAGACCTCAGTCCCCGGCGTGTGGGCATTCGGCGACGCCGCGAACCACTTCCAGCTCAAACACATGGCCAACGCCGAGGAGCGGGTCGTGCTTCACAACCTCACCCACCCCGACACCCCCCGACGGCTGCCGCACGGCGCTTCCGGAGGCGGCAGGCTGGTCCCCCACGCGGTGTTCTCCGACCCGCAGATCGCCAGTGTCGGCCTCACCGAAGCTCAGGCGCGGCAATGCGGCATCGACCACGTGATCGCAGTGCGCCAGTACGGCGACACCGCCTACGGGTGGGCACTGGAAGACACCACCAGCTTCGTCAAACTCGTCGCCGAGCCGCGCGGCCGCACGCTGCTGGGCGCCCACATCATCGGTCCCCAGGCCGCGACCCTGCTGCAACCGCTGCTCCAAGCCATGATGCTCGGTCAGAGCGTCGATCAGCTCGCCCGCGACGTCCTCTACGTGCACCCCGCGCTGACCGAGGTACTCGAACAAGCGCTGCTCGATCTGTGACCCGATCACCTGAGCCGGCCGCGCAAACGTTTGCTGCGGTGCTGCACGGGTATTCCACCACCATGGCAGCAGGAGCGAACACCATGAGAGCCGGGTTGCTGATCGGTGCGGCCGCTGGCGCCGCTGGCACCACAGCGCTCAATGCGGTGACCTACCTCGACATGGTGTCGCGAGGCCGGCCGACGAGCAGCACACCCGAGGACACCGTAGAGAAGCTGTCGGAGAAGACTCACCTGCCTATTCCCGGAGACGACCAGACCCGTGCGAATCGGATCGCCGGACTCGGACCCCTCACCGGTCTGGTGGCCGGCGTGGTGGTCGGAGCAGGTCTGGGGCTGGCCCGCTCGGCTGGCTGGCGTCCGGGGCCGATCGTCAGCGGCCTGGTCGGCACAGTCGGCGCCCTGATCGGCAGCAACGGCCCGATGACGGCGCTAGGCGTGGCCGACCCGCGCACCTGGGCGGTCAAGGACTGGGTCAGCGACGTGATCCCACACATGGCCTACGGTGCGGTCACCGCCTTGGTTCTGCGGGGTCTCGACAACCGCTGACGCCGCACGCCCATCACTTCCGCCCTACCGGGTCGGCGGCGGTCGGCGGCGGGTGCCGGCTTCGTAACGCCGGCGAATCCGTTCCGGGTCGACGCCGAGCAGGTACTGCAGCTTCAGCACTTGCATGAGCAGGGTCATCCGCCACGGCCCCTGGTCGACCAGCCGCCGGGCGGAGGCGGTGACGGTGGTCGGCAGCACGACGAGCCGGCCACGCCGCCGCAGGACTCGGGACATCTCGAGGTCCTCCATGAGAGGTATCTGGGGAAAGCCGCCGACCGAGTCGAAAATGTCACGGCGGACGAACATCGCCTGATCGCCGAATATCCAGCGCAGCCGCCGTGCCCGCA
>QHBZ01000299.1:3378-4718 GCA_003244055.1 Pseudonocardiales bacterium
CCGCCTCCCACCACGCTGGGGTCCCGGACCGCTTGCCGGAGCAAGTCGAGCGCGTCGGCTGGCACCTGGCAGTCCGCGTGAATGAACCAGAGGAGATCCCCGGTGGTCACCGCCGCGCCGGCGTTCATCTGGGTGGCGCGGCCAGCGGCACTGCGGACAACGTGGGCGTACCGTGCCGCGAGCTCGACCGTCCCATCGGTACTGCCTCCATCGACCACCACCAGCTCACAGCCGGGGAAATCGCTGCGAAACCGTTGCAGGCAGAGCTCGATGCAGGCGGCCTCGTTGAGGGTGGGCACTACGATGGACACCGCGTCCGGCATGCTCACCCCGATCCGAAGTCCCCCGAGTCTCGAACACACCCATGGGCTGCCCACCGGCCCAGGGTAGGAGATCCCAGGCGGAACGGAGTACGCGTGAGCGCGGTAGCCGACGGAACTGGCCACGTCGCGATCCTCGGTGCTGGGCCGGTCGGCCTTGATGCCGCGTTGGCCTTTTTGGACAACGGTTGGTCCGCGACCGTGTACGAGGCGGCTGATTCGATAGCCGCGAATGTGACCGCGTGGAGCCATATCCGGCTGTTCACGCCCTGGTCGATGAACGTGTCGGAGCGGATGCTCAGCCACCTGTACNNCCGGGGGCCACCGACCACTGCCCGACCGGCGGTGAGTTCGTTGAGCAGTTGCTGGGACCGTTGGCGGGGCTACCGGAGCTGGCGGCCACCATTCGCCGCAGCACCCGGGTGCTCGGCGTCGCGCGGGAGGGCCTCCTCAAGCACGAGGAGATCGGGACTGCCCGGCGCGGCTTGCACCCGTTCCGCTTGCTCGTGTCCGGCCCGGACGGTGCCGAACGGGTGGAGCCCGCCGATCTGGTGCTGGATTGCACCGGCAGCTACGGCCAGGCCAACGTTCTCGGCGACGGCGGGATCCCGGCTCCCGGTGAACTGCAGCTGGCTGACTTGATCACCCGCCGGATCCCGGATGTCGGTCGCGAGGTCGAGCGGTGGGCAGGCCGGCGGGTGCTCCTGGTCGGTGCGGGCAAATCGGCCCAGACCGCGGCGGGTGACCTGGCTGAGCTGGTCGCCACGCGTCCCGGGACGCGCCTGGCGTGGGCGGTGCGAGCGGAGGACCCGGACTGGGGGGAGGTTCCCGGCGACCCCCTGCCCCAGCGCCAGGAGCTGGTCGAGATCGCCCAGCGGCTGCGCTCGGGTGCGGTGCCGGGAGTGCAGGTCCGCACCGGCGTGGTGGTCGATGCGTTGCGGCCAACCGATGACGGGGTGGTGGTCTGTCTGCGGTCCAGGACCGGCGAGGTTGAGGAGGTCATCGTCGACCGCATCATCG
>QHBZ01000300.1 GCA_003244055.1 Pseudonocardiales bacterium
ACGATCGCCGTGACCCACCGCCAGTGGGCCACGCTCCTCGACCAGATCTCCTCCAGCACGGCATAACGAGGGACAGGCTCCGCCCTGGTGTCGCCGAGCATCACCAGGGCTGCCCGTTTCGCCCTGCCCAGCGAACCCTGATTCACGGTCGGCTCTGCCACTGAGGCATATTTCCGACACCCCGCCGTCGTTCGCAGATCGGTCAAATCCGGTGCTGATCGTGGTCTCGGCTCATCGGGAACCACCCGCCACGGCCACGTCATATGCACACATGTCGTAAAGTTATGCGACAATCCGCACTGCTGTACAGTCTGTCGTATAACTGCGCATAAATATGTCTAGAGGAGTCGAGGATGGCCGCGTCTGGCGGGGCTGAGGCTCCGGAGAGTCAGGTGCGCGCCTGGATCGCCACGGGCGAGCGCTATGACGTCGAGTTCAAGGGGGAGCTTCGCGCTCAGCTGAATGATCGTGAACTCGTCGAGGCCGTTGTGTGTCTGGCGAACGGCTCCGGCGGTGTCCTGCTGGTGGGTGTTGAGGACGACGGTACGCCCACCGGTGCACGGCCACGCCACGAAAACGGGAAAACCGACGTCCTGCGGCTGCAGGCGCTTATCGCCAATAACACACAGCCGCCAGTGGCCACGAGCGTGGCGATCGTGGAACTCGACGGCGCATCGGTGATCGTGATCGAGATTCCCAACAGTCCGCGGGTTGTGGGCACCACTCGGGGAACCTATCTTCGCCGTGCTATCGGAGGGGACAGTCGGCCCACGTGCGTTCCGTATCACGCCCACGAGATGCTCGCCCACGAGGTCGATCGTGGAGCCGTCGACTACGCATCTCTGCCGGTCCACGACGCGACATGGGGAGATCTCGACCCGCTGGAGTTCGAGCGGGTGCGGCGGCTGGTCACCGCGGCGGGCGGCCGGGCGGACTCGCTGCTCGCGGGCCTAGCGGATCGAGAGATCGCTCATGCGATGGGGTTGGTACGCGGCAACGCCGAGGTGACTACCGGGGCCCTGTTGCTGTTCGGTCGCTCACAGGCGATTCGCCGCTTCATCCCGACCCACGAGGCTGCTTTTCAGGTTCTTCGAGGGCTGGGGGTTGAGGTTAATGACTTCTTCACCGAGCCGCTGTTTCGGCTTGCCGAGGAGATGTTCAGCCGTTTCCGAGCACGAAATCACGAGGAGGAGCTGCAATTTGGCCTCTTCCGTGTCGCGGTTCCCGCATACTCCGAGGCCGCTTTTCGGGAAGCACTCGCCAACGCCCTGACTCATCGCGATTACACCCGGCGGGGGGCGCTGCATGTGCAGTGGCATGACGACCAGCTGGAGGTCTCAAGCCCCGGTGGTTTCCCCGAAGGTATCCGTCTTGACAACCTTCTGGTCGCGGCCCCGCAGCCGAGAAGTCCGCTGCTGGCGGATGCCTTCAAGCGGACGGGGCTGGTGGAACGGACGGGGCGGGGAATCAACCGCATGTTCGCTGAGCAGTTGCGGGTCGGACGTCCCGCGCCCGACTACGGCCGCAGCACCGACCGACAAGTCGTGGCTGTGCTTCCCGGCGGTCCAGCGAACCTGTCGGTGACCCGATGGGTACTTGAGCAGGAACGCCAGGGCGATCGCCCGCTGACACTGCCCGAACTACAGGTGTTGTCCGAACTGATCCGCGAACGGCGCGCGACCACAGCCGATCTCGCTCATGTGCTGCAGCGGACGGAGGCCGAGACCCGCAACCACCTTGCCCGCATGGTGGAGCGGGGATGGGTCGAGGCGCGCGGGGAACGCAAGGGCCGGACATGGCATCTTTCCGCTGCCGTGTACCGCGCTCTGGAGTCGTCCGCCGGCTACGTTCGAGTCCGTGGCTTCGAGCCGCTCCAGCAAGAACAGATGGTGCTCGCTTACGTCGAGGCGCACCGTCAGATCACTCGAGCAGAAGCCACCGAACTCTGCGCCATTACACCGGCGCAGGCAAGCCGACTCCTCCGGCGTCTCGCTGCTCAGGGCAAGCTTGCCCGGCGCGGAGAGCGACGAGGCAGCTTCTACGAAAAGCCAACCCACCGTGACCGGTAGCTGGCAATCCGACGGGCACGACTGCGCAGATCCGGCATCCCGTTCACCGGCGAACGGCGGCCGTTGAGGCCGATCCTGGCGACATCAGCCAAGGTCAACAAACTGCTGCTTGACAGCTAAGCCCCTGGGATGGCTGACCCGCGGGCAAGCTGTCGCGATGGTGTGCTGATCGCGCACTTCGATGGATCAAGGTGGCGGATCAACGTCGAAAGATTTCATCGAGCGTGATCGACCTATCGTCGCGGGTGGCTTCGTGATCGTCTGCTCCGACAATGGCGACCATCTCCCGTAAGAGCCACAGCAACCGCAGCGATCCGTGCACGAGCAGAACGATTCCCAGCTCGAAGAGCCACGGAGCCGCGATACGTCCCGAGGTGGTTTGCGTGATCGCGGCCAGGATGCCGAGCAGCGTGCCGGCGAAGGGCTCGGCGATGATCATCGTCCAGGTTTTGCGCAGCGGCTTGCCGGCCGCGTCTCGGAAGCTGCGCAGACGCGGGCTGGGCGACCCGATGACGAACACGAGAATGACACCGGCCAACCCCGCAACGATGGCAGCTGCGCCAGCGGTCCCCAGGTAGATCGTCACGGCTAGGTTGATCATGTCCTTGTCGCCGGCTTGCAGCGTCTTGAACGGGTTGAGCCAGTGATAGGGCCAGGTCAGCAACCCGTGACCCGCCACGGCCAGTGCAAGACTGACTGAGACGAGCGCAGGTCGATCTTGCGCGAACGTCTTGACCACGTCCAACACGCGGCCAAGCCATCGGCCCTCGTCAGAGGTACGGACACGGCGGGCAGAGCGACCGGACACCCGTCACCTCCGGCATGGTCGGCGGTGGGACGGCATCGAGCGCCGTGCTCATCGCATCTGTCGGCTGAACTCTTCGATCGCGTCCGTGATACCACCTATCACCGACGATTCAGAGCAGTGTTGATCGTCCGGTGCCTCGAATTGCGCGCGGATGGTGAACCGATCCTTGATCAAGTTGTAGTGTTCGCGGTGGGAGTCACCGGCATCGTCGGTGACGTCCAAGCTCACCTCCGCCGACTTCGCCCATGAGTCGCCGATCCACCGCGCCGCTTCCAGGAGACCCGAGGTGGTGTCGAGCTTCCCCTTCCGGTTGGCGAGACTCCACTTCAAGGTCAGGTCAGTCTCGGTTGAGACCTGCCTGGCCTCACGAGCCGCGCGGCCAATCTGACCGCCACCGTCCGGGATCGTCTTCAT
>QHBZ01000301.1 GCA_003244055.1 Pseudonocardiales bacterium
TCCACCGGTGGATCCAGGCTTAGCCTGTCCACCGGATGCAAGGTGTACCGGATAGTGCGGTCTTGCCACTCCTGGCGCGCTTCAGTCGGAAGCTGGGCTCGTCCGAAGGACGTCGCATGATAAAAGACAGCAAGTGGTCGACCTCGACGAGCCGTTGCGCCAGTAACTCTTCGACGTCGCATAGGACGATGCCCTTTTGAACACGCCGAGCCGACGTGTGCGCATCGACAGACGGTTTCGCGGAGCAGAATGGTGGGGCGGGGCCGTTACTTTTCGAACGGCCCCGCCCCAATTGCGGGTGCCTGCGCTGCACGCGTCCGGCGCCGGTCGGGGGATCTCCCGGGCCTGCGGTGCACTAGGGCACCGGGCAGGTGGGATCCGGCGGTCATCGGACCAACATTGACGGTGGCGACCGGTCAGGCAACGACGGCGCCACCGGCGCGGCACTCCACTCGGGTGACAAGCGCAATGAGTCCAGGCTGTGAAGTTGTGCCCCGAGCGCGCGGTGCCCTTGCCGGGGTTGTGACACTCCCCCGAGTCCGCCTCTCGAAGCGCGCAGCGGAGGAGATTTTGGTGTGGCCGGTGACCCATCGACATCTCAGGTCGGGGGCACGGACGTTAACCGGATCACCGGCCACATGACGGCTACTCAGCCCTCGCGGGTGCGGTGGCAACCCACGAATCGCAGCGAAACCGCCAGCTCTATAGAGTTCAGATCAACTATCACCCTGCTACGCCTGCTCCAACAGGCACGGGAGCCATCGCAGGCCGCGCCTGGGGCACGGTTTCGGCGGCGACGAGGTGCTCGTGCGCAGTCCGCCACACGCGGCACGGCGCTACACGAGGACGCCACGGGTGCGAGCACTCCGGACAGCGGCCCCGAGAATCCGGCGCGTGGGTCGCAAGCAAAGCCCGCCACCCAGAAATCAGGCGGGGCAACTCACCGCGCGCCACCGACAGCAGCGACCGATTGTCAGCGTCGCTCACCAGCTCGTCGAGCAGGTCGAGCCGATCCCACACCGCCTTGCGGAGTATTTGACCCAGAACCCGGTCCACCCCGTCCCCTTCCCCCGTATCGAGGATCTCCGCGCCACGCGATCCGATCACGCACCCTCGGACTTACAGAATGGGGGAACGACACCCTTCATGGGCCCTGCACTGCGCCGATCGGACGCGCTAGGACCGACGAACGGCACCAGCTGATCGGTGGCACTGATCAGCTGGACTGATGCGTCGGCGGCCGCCAGCATCTCATCGAGCACCCGAAAGCGGCCGGTACCCCGATCGGTCGTCACCTCCGCGCTCATCGTGGGTGGAGCCGTTCCCACGGGATGAACTGGCGGATCAACCCGAATCAGGTCCTCGAACACCCAAACGTTGATCGCCGCGTCCGCGAGCGCGTCTGTCGAGGGTGATCGCCCCGTAGACCCCCAACCTTCTACGGGGCGACCCCCGGTAAACCCTCAAACCGGCCCTGACTAGTGGCCGTACCCAGTCCAACGACCGCGGTCGTGACCGGAAAGCGAATATCCCCCCAGAGTGGTCGTACCGGCACCGGGTCGGGGGTTCGGTGCCGGTACGACCTGGACCTAACGACCGCGATCGCGGCCGGTTGTCCTGGACGCGTCAGCGACTCCAAACACTGGCGCCCGGACTCAGCACCCTCACCACGATCGCATCCACCGGACCAGTAGTCACATCGCCGACGTCAGCGCCAACCCAAGAACTGGCACAGGATGACTCGGTAACTCGGTGGTCATAGCTGATGAGCACACCCTGGCCACCGCCACTGACGGTGACACCACGCGGTTGTGGAATATCCGCGGGCCTCCACCAGCCCACCGCACTAGGCACCCTTGGTTGTCTATGGCCTGTTCACCACGCCAGGGGTGCCGAAGGGTTTTGCGGTTGTTAGCTACCCCGCTGCGGCATGTGCGTCGAATTCGGTGCCCGTGACGCCCTGCTGGTCACGCATCGGGCCTGCTGGTGCGACGGATCCGCGCCCGTTGAGCTGTCGAAGCTGTGAGGTCAGGTAGGTCGTCAAGCGGGTACGGTACTCACGTTCGAACGTGCGTAGCTCGTCGAGCTTCTTCTCCAGGGCGCGCTTCTCCTGGCTCAGCGAACCGATGACCTCAGCGTGCTTACGCGCCGCCTCGCACTCCAACGCCGCCGCCTTATCCCGAGACTGCCGATCCACAATCTCCGCTTTGCTACGAGCATCATTGAGCATCATCTCGGCCCGGGTCCTGGCCTCGGTGACCAGACCATCAGCCTTCGCCCTCGCCCCGCAAAGCAGCTCCTCGGACCTGACCCGAGCATCGCCCAGCATCCCGTCCGCTTCGGCCTTGGCCTCACCGGTCACCCGATCCGCCATATCCTGGGCCAGACCCAGCACCCTGGCAGCCCGAACATTGTGATCACCACCAGGCGAGGTCTGCTCCGCCATCGCCGGAGCGATCACCAGCCGAGGTGGCTCCAACGGCCGAAGGTCAGGACCGGTGTCGACCCGCGCCACACCGAGCTGCTCAACTTGATCACGCAGACCCTGGTTGTCCTGGATCAACCGAGCCAGCTCGGCACCCACCACATCAAGAAACGCATCCACCTCGTCCTCGTCGTAGCCCCGCTTACCCAGCGGCGGCTTACTGAACGCAACGTTGGCAACATCAGCCGGACTCAACGACATCAGATCCCCCACACACCCCTCGACGACGCCGCACCTACTGAAAGACAACCCCGGGCATCGACCCTAGAGCCCTGGTAATCCTTCACCGCGTCGGATCGACCACCCACGCCGGATCAAGACCACAAGCAAGATCCTAATGGACAAGCCCAACCCCACGCCTCGATACAGAGAGGTCCAATCGCGACCTTCTGATCCGTAGTCGCATGCAGCACCCCGCGCTACGTGCAGATTCGTCCGTGGTCGGGCCTTATCTTCGGGTTCGGGTCCGTGGATGTCCATGGTGGTCCGTAGCCGTTGATGTACCAATTGATGTAGGGCAGGGCGCTCCTCGGTCGCGGGCTCTGATCAGCTGCATGTACGCCGCCAGGGTCAGTCCGCCTCAGCCAGACTCCTCACGGTGCCGTTGGCATCACCGATCTTGCGCACCGGTCCCGGTGTGGCATCCCGTCGATCTGGCGCAGCCCAACCACATGGCAGTCCGGGGGCAGCCCTCGATGGAATCGACGCATTTGTGCTCTCGCTCTGCCCCCGGACTGCTATGTGGTAGCCCTGGGGGGAGGTCGACGGGATGCCACACCCTGTCCACCCAACCTAGTCCCGCCCGCGCTGTTGGCCGGCCATCCCGGAGGTCTGCCTGCCCGGCGAGGGCATGTTTTGTTTGGACCGGGGCTGCGGTTGCTGATGTAGCGCGGCTGGGAGAACGCCGGTCAGGGCTTCGATGGTCGGGACGGCCGGTGGCTGGGTGATGTTGGTCGACGTTGGTCATTGTTGGGTGGCGCGATCTGTACCCGATTTGTACTGGATCACGCGCGGAGACGGCACGGGTCTGGTGCCGCCTGACGAGGGTTTTCCCCTGTCGGTGTTCGCGTCGGGCTTCGGCTCCGGTTACTCCCCGGGTGTAGCAGCCGGCGCGCTGGGGAAGAATTTGGTGGTGGTGGTGCTGCCATCGATGACGGCGGCGGCAAACTCGGTGAGCCGTTGCCCGTGGGTGCGGGCGTAAACGCGCATCAGGGTGAAGGCCGCCCCGGGGTCGATGCCGTGGCGTTCGGCGATGATGCCCTTGGCCTGTTCGATGATCACACGGCTGTCCAGCGCGGTCTGCAGTTGGTCGACGAGGACGTGCTGGTGGTGCAGGGCTCGTTCCTGGATCAGGCCGATGGTGGCCACGTCGGCCAGGGCTTGACCGATCTGGGTGACCTCGGGGGCTAGGGCATTTGCCTCGGTGTGAAAGAGGTTCAGCGCCCCGATCACCTGCGAGCGCAGTCGCATCGGCACGGCGTGCACGGTCCGAAATCCCGACTCGGTGGCCGCGGGAGCGAACATCGGCCACCTGTCAGCGGCCACGCTTAGATCGGGGTGGCTGATCGGTTCACCGGTGAGGTAGCAGTCCAGGCAGGGTCCGTCGTGGTTCTGCAGCTGAAACAGCTCCAGCAGGTGGATGTTCTCGGCGGACGAGGCCATCACTTGCAGCTGGTCGTGGGAGTCGCCCAGCAGCAACCCGGCCGCGGACACAGCGAGCAGCTCCATGCAGCGATCTACCAGCATGTGCAGGAACTCGACCACGTCGAAGCCGGCGACCAGGGTATCGGCAAGCTCCACAAAGGTTCGGGTCAAGCGATCATCGGCCATCGGTGGTTATCCCCAGATGAACATAGCGCGGACCGATCACGCTACACGCCTTCTCGTGCGGTGTGATCGGGGTCGAACCGTCGTCGGCGGGCGACGACCTCGGCCGCGACAGTGGATAGTGGGCGCCCTTCGGTGAACGCCCGCGCGCGCAGCCTGCTGAACGCCTCTGCGATCCCGACACCGAGCTGCACTGAGATCATTCCGGTGGCCTGGTGGACTTCGGGACGGCTGTCGGACAACCAATCAACCGGGTAGCCCTCCGGGGTGCCGATGCCGGCTTGCTCATCGAGCACCAACCGCCGAGCAAACTCGGCGAAGACCCACGCCTCAGCTAACTCTTCGGCCGGCAGTTGGCCCGGGTGGTCGGCGTAGAGGATGAAGACTCCGACCCGGATCACACCGACACGCAGCGGCAACGCGAACAGCGCCCGGGCCCCAGCCTGGACGGCAGCCGGGACGAACAATGGCCAGCGAGCCTGCTGCTCGGCGCAATCCAGGTCACCTACCAGCACCGAAGGGCCACCGACCAACACCTGCAGCGACGGGCCCTCGCCCACGGTGAGCTGTAGTTCCTCCAGCTCCCGGCTTAGCGATCCGCTGGCGCAGAGCACCTCAGAAACCACCCGGCCACTGCGTATCGATACCGCCACTGCGCTAACCGGCAACCGAGCGGCCGCCGCCTGACACAGCGAGCGCAACGACACTGGGACGCCGAGCGCCTCGGCGTGGGCGGTCACCACACCCCACACCCGATCGGCGCGGGTGGCCTCCGTCACCGGCTACCGCCCCCTACCCGATTTACCGCCCGGTAGCGCCACGGTGTCGGCCTGCACTCGCTTCTCATAGATCCCGAACCAACCCGCCCGGTGAACCGCACCGAAGGCCACAACGGGGCCCTGAGCTGACCACCCAGCGCAGCGGCAAACCACACAGCTTGGCGCGGTCGCCGACCTCGACGAGCACTTCCAGACCGGCGGCGCCGACGAACTCGACCCCCGATGAAATCACTGACCAGGACCGTAACAGCGGGCACTGCCGTAATGGTGATCAAATCGGCGGGAAGGCGCATCGGGTATCGGGTCCGAACGACGTTCAGCCGTCCAGCCTGTCCTCCAGGTAGTCCGCATAGCGCTCGATCCACGCGTCGCGTTCGCCATCAGTGCGACACGTCAGCCAACCGACTCGCCAGACAGCGTCGGATGCCGCAGAGCACGCTTGAAACCGGCGGAGAAAATCGGCATCGATGACCGTGTCCAGTACTACCACCCCAGCACCAGGGCAAGTACCGACGCTGACCGGTGACCCACCGCAAGGGCCAGCTCGCCGCTGCTCCCGATCATCAATAGTCGCCATTTGCTCTCCCCGGGCCGACGCTTGTCAGTCACCGGGTCTGGGGCGACACCGCGCACGCCCCGCACTCCTCGAAACCGAGCGGGCTGCGGGCATGAACGCTGGTAGCAAACAATACCAGCAGCGTCGACCCGCCGATAGGCCACACCGCGGGGTGTGCTAACCCTTCGGGAGGTCGACGGGATGACACGAAAATCGCATCTGGCGTCCGCAGCAAGTGCTCGGCGGGGCGATCCCGGGCGACCTGGCGGGATTCGTGCCGCAAGAGGCAGCGGTTTGGCTCGGCTGGACTCGCCGGCGGTCGGTGCGCGTCGCCCTGATCTCCGAACTCCTTGCCACAACTACGACGGCGCACCCTCAGCTGGCGGCCCGTCGACCGACCGGGCCGCGACCGAGCACGGCCCGCAAGGGCCGCGCGCAGTGTCGTGGTTCCGGTCGGTCGACCAGCAGGGCCACTTAGCGAGGCAGGTTCGCGCCGCCTCAGGCGGCGCGCTTGATCCCATAGAGGATAATTCGGCAACGTAGCGTGACGCAATGTGTGACGCAATGTATGCGTGACGCAATGCAACCCTCAATGTGACCCTCGACGCACCGCACCAGCCCCAAGCCCACACCGAGGTCGTTGCGCCGCAAGAGCGGGCGCAGACCGGGTGGGCAGTCTGGGCATCAGGGGTCGACGCTGGCGCAGGTCGCTGACCCGAACGAGACGATGCGGCACGAGCCGGGCCCGTGTGGTGGCTGCGGCGCCAATCTGGTGGACGCGCCGGAGGTGGGCGTGGAGCGACGGCAGGTGTTCGACCTGCCCCCGATGCGGGTGCGGGTGACCAAGCACCGACTCATCGCGCGCCGCTGTACTTGCGAGGCCACCACATGCGGCACCGCCCCGGCGGGTGTGACGGCACCGGGTGCAGTACGGGCCGCGGGTCACGGCCATCATCGTCTACCTCTATGTCGGGCAGTTCTTGTCCAAGAAACGCACCGCGGCCGCGCTGGCTGAGCTGTTCGGCACCCCAGTCTCGGAAGGCACCGTCGCGACTATGACCGCGCGAGCCGCCGAGGGGTTGGAGGAGTTCCTCCACGTCACAGATCGCCTGGCTGAGGCGGAGGTCGCCGGGTTTGATGAGACCGGGTTGCGGGCCGGCCGGCCGGCTGCACTGGTTGCACTGCGCCCGCACCGGCAAGTACACCCTGATCACCTGCCATCCCAAGCGCGGCCGGGCCGAGCTTCCGCGGCATCGCCCGTGCACGACGCCTGGGCGCCCTATGACACCTACCTCGACGTCACCCATCAACTGTGTTGCGCACACGCCCAGCGCGAGTTGGCCGGTGTCGCCGACGCCGCGCCGGTCGAGAAGGACTGGTGCTGGGCCACCCAGGCCGCCGACGCACCGCGGTGGCCATGCAGAAGCTAGTCACCGACGCGATCGCCGCCGGCTGCCTGCGCACACTTACCGGAGTCCAACAGTTCTGCGCGATACGCAGCTATCTATCCACCGCCGCCAAACACGGCAAGCACTTCTTCGACACCCTCGTCATGCTCACCGACGGACGCCCCTGGCTGCCCGAAATTCAATGACCTGACTAGTTACGCTTCGGCAGCAGGAAGAGAACCTACGACGCCAAGATCCCCGCGCGCCGACTCATAGAACCGGAACCTGCAATCGGTTAGAGCTACACGGGTCTTCTTCCATTCGTCAGGGTCTGCCAAGAGGCCGCGAGCGAACCATTCCGCTCGCCATACTTCAACCTGCCAACTCTGTCCAAAAACGACCGTCTTCGCGTCGCCCAGGAGAAGCACTTTTTGCCATTTAGCACCTCGGTCTGCTTCGACTTCGGCCAACTGACCAAGCCCCTCTTCTGGCGACAGTGGTTGCGCGTCCGGATCAAGTCCACGTGCCGCGACGATGCGTTGAGAGAGCATTGCATGTCTCTGTAGCACGTCAGCGAACTCAGCATATGCATCAACTCGCTTCTCGTCCCACCGGGTTTCTCGAAGGCGGCGCCACCGCGCACGCTCTACCGCTGAAGTCGCGAGGAAGGATGCCAGTGCGCCCATCACAACGCCAACGAGTACTGGCAGCTGCTGAACAAAAGTAACCAACGCCGTCTCCACGCCCGTATCATCCCAGTCGCTGCTGTCGATGCTTAGGCTAGCTGCCACCGCCGCCCGAGCCGCAAGCCGGAGCAAGCGGCGGCGCGTCCGGGCCGTGTCGGCCCGGCTTTAAGCCGTACAGATAGTTCTCACGGTCCGTAGTGGTTACGCAGGGGTGACACGCAGGGTGACACGCTTGTGTGTAGTCACGCTGTCGAGTCACGCCGCGTAACGCCAGTGCTTGGCCAGCCAGCGCACATGACAGCGATGCCCGGGGCGAGCCGGCTAGAGGGGTACCCATAGGGTGACTTTGTGTCTGACGCGACTACCAATAATGCTGGTCGGTTCAGTGTCGCAGCAGCCGAACATGCCCTGAGGATGGCGTGCTGCGCATCCGGGCTGGATCACACCAATGCGGAATTGATCCGGCTTGGTGAGAACGCTCTTTTCCGGCTGTTGTCTCAACCTGTCGTCGTTCGGATCGCGCGCACGATGGACTACTGGGCCGATGTGGTGAAGGAAGTCGGCGTAGCTCACTGGCTCGCTGAACACCAGTTCCCAGCTGCCCAGGTACTTGATGTTCCGCAACCAGTTCGCGCGGCTGGGCACCCGGTGACGTTCTGGCGCTACATTCCCGGCCGTCCTGGTAACGGAGGGGATATGGCGGCCCTTGGGGCGGTGCTCCGCTGGCTGCATCAGACGCCATGCCCTACGACGTTCGATTTACCTCGTGGGGACATCTTCGGCCGGGTCGACCGGCGAATAGAATCCGCCCCGGTGGCAGCCGCGGACAAAGACTTCCTCCTGCGCCGTCTGGAAGAGCTTCGATCAGAGGTGTCACGCCTTCGTTACCCGCTCTCACCGACAGTCACCCATGGGGATGCGCACGTCAAAAATCTGATCTTATATGACGACCAGGCGATCCTTATCGATTTCGAACAGTTCGCGTGGGGACAACCAGAATGGGACCTCGCGCTGACGGCAACCGAGTATCAAACGGCCGGATGGTGGACACATGCCGAGTATGGCCAGTTTGCGGAGGCGTACGGCTACGACGTAACGTCATGGAGAAGTGGTTTTGATGTTCTGCGAGCCGCGCATGAGATCAAGTTGACCACCTGGCTCATGCAGAATGTTAATGAGTCTGTCGAGGTAGCTGCCGAGTACCAGACTCGAATGCGGACGATCCGGGGCATCGCTAGTGCATCAGATCGTTGGAATCCCTTCTAGGGAGGCGGCCGGCGGTGTGGACACGCAGGGTCCTGCGAGCTGGGCAACGATACCGGCAAGTAGTGAGAGATGTCTCCACGATGTCGGTCTCCGGTAGCTACCTGCGCGGACTCAGCGACTTGGTGGGCTGGCTACCGACGGAGGGTTGATAGGATTTGGTCACGCAAGAGGCTTGCGGGGCCTGCATTGCTCGTCGGCGGGAGCGTGGCCGCAAAGGCTAAGAGTCGCTGCTTGGCCATGCTGGTCTCAGTCTGTGTGGTCAGCTTGATAGCATCTGAAACCAGCGCGGTTGCGCGGTCATAATCCTTCGCCTGCGCAGCGTTGACCGTGAGATCGGAAAGCACAATGGCTCGGACCTTGTTATTTATGGGCGGTAACGACGCCAGCAATGAGTCGGCAGCGGCGGCCGTGTCCCGGTGACGTAAGGTCATGTATGTCGACACTGTCATGCTCCCGAGTCTGCTGGCGCTGAAGAACACAGTCCACGGTAAATATTCAGCCCGTGGGCT
>QHBZ01000302.1:0-386 GCA_003244055.1 Pseudonocardiales bacterium
AGTGGACGCGTCGGCTACTTCGATGACGAGCTTTACTTCCTCGCCGCGGGTCACCATCTGGATTGGGGGTATGCCGATCAGGGACCGCTGCTGCCGTTGCTGGCCCGTGCGATGGATACCGTCTTTCCCGGCTCGCTGGTCGGGGAACGGCTGCCGGTAACGGTGCTCACCGCGGTGGGCGTGGTAGTTGCCGCGCTGATCGCTCGGGAGTTCGGTGGATCGCACCGAGCGCAGGTGCTCACCGCAGGGGTATCTGCGATGGGGACGCTGACCGGTGGTCATATGCTCACCACCGCCGCGGTCGACATATTCCTGTGGACGGTATCGATATGGCTGTTGGTGCGGTGGGTGCGGCTTCGCGACGACCGGTTGTTGCTCGCGCTCGG
>QHBZ01000302.1:423-10238 GCA_003244055.1 Pseudonocardiales bacterium
CGTTGGTATCAGCGTGCTCGTCGTAGGTCCGCGGGACCTGCTGCGCAGGCCGGCACTGTGGCTCGGGGCGATGATAGCGATTGTCTCGGCGTTACCTAATCTGCTTTGGCAGGCACATCACGGATGGCCACAGCTGGCAATGACGCAGGTCATCGCCAATGACCAGCTTTCCGGCGGAGGGCTGGTGTTCTTGCCGCTGGCATTGGCTAACGCCGGGATCCTGCTGGGGGCGGTGCTGGTCTGCTACGGCCTGTGGCGGCTGCTGCGCTCATTGGAACTGCGTCCCTACCGCTTCCTCGGGTGCACCGTACTCGGGCTGGTCGTGCTCTTTCTCATCACCGGCGGTCGCTACTACTACGTGGCTGGGCTGTACTCGGTCTGCTGGGCCGCCGGCGCGGTGGAGCTGCAACGGCGTGAGCCGGCGCGCTGGTGGCGGTGGGTGCTCAGCGGGCCGGTCTATGTTCTCTCGGCAGTGATCGCGCTCACGACGGTGCCGGTGTTGCCGGTCTCGTGGCCAACCCCCGCAAAATTCGGTTCGCTGTTTATGCTTGGCTGGCCGGAGCAGACAGATACGGTGGCCGGCGCCTATCGGGCGCTGCCGCCGCTATCCCGGCACGACACCGTGGTGATAACCGAATGGTACTGGGACGCGGCCGCGATCGACCGGTTCGGCCCAGCGCGCGGGGTGCCACGCGCCTACAGCGCACACCGCGGCTACTGGTATTTCGGATCGCCTCCGGATGATGCCCACACCGTTTTGTTCGTCGGCTCTGATCCCGCCTATCTGCGCCGGTATTTCACCGAGGTACGACAGGTGACCACCGTGGCCTCCGGGCCGGTGATGAACTTGTTCTCGCTGCCCACACCGGTCTGGCTCTGCTCCGGCCAGCGGATACCGTGGTCACAGCTTTGGCCCGAGCTCCGTCATCTCTGACAGCGCTTCTTGATTCGTGATCGGAAAATCATCGCCGGGTGGCGTCCTCATCGGACCAGCGCCCTTCAATGCCAAACTCGGCTTTCACGGGTTACCGCAGGTGATCAGGACGGATAAGACGGTTTGGGGAGGGCACTTGCGCGCGTATCACCGTGTCGTCCTCGTTGTGGCAACCGCTGTGCTGGCGCTGTTTGGGCTCCCCACCACCGCAGCCGCCGAAACCGTGAACGCACCGAAGCATTACGTCGCACTTGGTGACTCCTACGCGTCGGGCCCGGGAATCCCCCAGCAGCGGGCCGATCCGATCGGCTGCCAGCGGTCCACCCACAATTACCCGGCGCTTCTCGCCCAGGCATTGCACATCCGGGACTACACCGACGTGAGCTGCGGCGGCGCGAGAACCGGCAACATGACAGTTGCGCAGCCGGGCCCCCACCCACCACAGTTCGACGCCCTTCGCCCGGACACCGACCTGGTCACGATCACCATCGGTGGCAACGACATCGACATCGGGGACCTCTGGGTGACCTGCACCCGGCTCGGTGCCACAGACCCGTCCGGCGATCCCTGTAAGCGGCAAGCCACCGCCGGCGGTACCGACCTCTACGCACAGCACATCGCCGCTGCCGCGCCGAAGGTCGCCAGCACGCTGGAGGGCATCCGGCAGCGCTCGCCGCGCGCGACGGTGCTGCTGGTGGGCTACCTGCGGATCCTGCCACCCACAACTGGATGCTATCCGGCGTTTCCCATCGCCCGCGGTGACGTGCCCTACGTCGACGGGGTGGAGCAGCAGCTCACCGCCATGCTGGCAGACCAGGCCCGCAGCCACGGCGCGGTGTTCGTCGACTCCTATGCGGGCTCACTCGGCCACGACGCCTGCCAACAGCCGGGTGTGAAATGGGTGGAGGGGACCACCCCTACCAGCGCTGCTGCCCCGGACCACCCGAACCTCACCGGCATGCAAGAGGTCGCCGCTTTCGCGCTCGACGCGCTCCAGACCCCGCCAGCGTCGCACCACTAGCCAGATCCCGTAACGACGGAGCGTAGTCAGATGACGTCCGTGTGTAACAACGGTGCCTCGCACACCGATTCTCCCGGTACCGGCCGGTGGCCGGGTGGGTGGCCGCTTGACGCACCAGTACCTGGAGAGAGGCGAGATGGCCGTAGCCTTCGCATACCCCCAGACAGAGCAGTCCCCGTCACCAACCATGGGTGATGCGCCGACGGACAAACGCCCCACGAGGCGGCGGTGGCTTCGCGCGACGGTGCTGGTGTTCATCATCGCGGTCCTCGCCAACCTCATCGTCATCGGTATCATGGTCAGCGGCGGGGACCCCGCCTCGACAGTCACGGTGCATCCCCAGGCTCAGCCGCTGCCAGCACCGGCCGCCGCGCCGGCGCTCCCGCCGGGCCTGGCGACCACGTTCGGTGAGGGCAAGTTCACGGTAGGCACGGACATCGCGCCGGGTACCTACCGCACAACCGGGCCCTCCGGCCGGCTGAACTGCTACTGGGCGCGCCTCAAACGCACTGGTGGACCCACCGACTCGATCATCAGAAACAATCTCGGGCGTGGTCCGGCCACCGTGACGATCGACGCCGGCGATGGCGCATTCCAGACCCGGTGGTGCAGCGCCTGGACCAAGGTCAGCTGACCCGCAACCCAGCTGACCTGGTGAAGCGCATAGCCACAGTGGTGCCGGTAGGGTCGGTGTGGGTGGTCAGAACGTCGGCGAGGTGCCGCGCTATCCAGATACCCCTGCCGCGTCGAGCATCGGTACCGGGCCGGTGGTAGCCCGTGGTCGCCGGAATGCTGGTCCGACCATGGTCGTCGACTCGGACGAACAAGGCGGCGGGAGTGGTCCAGCCTCGCACGCGGGCTGGCGGCCGACCGTGCTCCAGGGCGTTGGTGGCGATCTCATCGACCGCTATCACGATGTCATCGGTGTCCTGGACGCCCAGACCGCAGGTGGCGCTCCAACTACGCAATCGCCGCCGCAGCGCCCCAAGATCATCCGAGGAGTCGAGTTGCACGACCAGATCGATATCAGCCGGCGCAGCTGCTGGTGGGTCCTGACCCTGGGCGAGGTAGTCGATGGGCATACGGTATTCGGCGTTGGTGATCGGACCGCTGGCGTCGAGCAGCTGCGGATGGACCGCGCGGACCCGGGCCAGCACGTCGGTCGGGTGTCGGCGCTGGTCCCACAGGCACACCACCGGGTATCCATGGGGCGCGTAAACCTCGTTGGCCATCGATTCGTATCGCAGATACTGGCTCACCCGGTCTGGGCTGCTGTCTGAGTCGAACTCACCGATGACCCGGGTGGGGACGCCGGCGCGGCGCTGCTGGGCGAGGTAGCCTGCGAACCCCTCGAACATCTGCCCCAGCCGGTCGTAGGACACGCCACAGCCGCCCCACTGAACGCGGTCCGCCGCGTCGCCCAGGGCGTCATGCAACACCTGGCGCGCACCGTCGGAGATCACGGCGAGGATGTTCTCGTGGCGGCGCAGGCCGTCGGCGAGGTAGGGCAACAACAGGTCTCGAAGTTGCTCGTCAGAGGCATAGAGTGCGGCGACGTGCACGAACTCGCCGGTGGGCGCGCCGACACTCATGACATCGTCCGCCCAGCGCTGAATTCGATACCGCAGTCACCGACCGCCTCGGCCAAGCCTTCGCACGTCATAGGCACCCGGGATACCCCGGCACCGGCCGACTTACACCGCCGGCGGCGCACCAGGTGGTCGAGCTTCGTCAGCTACGTCGTACACCTCGGTCGCGGGGGTCGCTAGCAACAGCTCGGCCATCTCGCGCTTCAGCAGGGTCAAGCGGTTCTCCTGCTCCGCTGTCCGCTGCTCCATCACCGCGAGCGCGATGAACTCCTCCCCCACGTAGCCCTCGCGAAGAACCACCGTCACCCTGCGCCCTCGGTAGCCGAGCCGGAAAACGAAGCGCTCGTGCGTCGGACCCCGCTCGGGACGCGCCAGCGCATCGTCGACGAGGTACCGACCCTCGGTCACCGCACGGGTGATCATCTCGAATCCATCGCGGGCGCCCGGCCCGGCAAAGGCCGTCTCCACCTCGATCTCGCGCCGCTCCGCCAAGCCGCCCGGCTCGAGAAGCGGCAGCACCCGTTCCATCACCTTCACGGCGTGCGCCACGCCGCCAGGGGAACCCGGCCCGTGGTACAGCATCACGTCGTCGAAGGTATAAACCAGCGCACTGCCCTGGTCGGCAACCTCGATCGTGCTGATCATCCGCACTCCTTCGCAGCTGTGTGAACGGCTCGCCGGCAGCGGTGCCGACCTGGAATCATCGTCCCCGATGATCCCCCGCCGTCCGCTGCGCCCGGTCACGGCCATGCGCTGGCGCTTTGACGGCGAGATCGCCGCCTTCGGCACGACCTCGGGCCACCGCATCGTCGTCGGCCGATGGCCTACGTCGCCGTTCGGCCCGATCAGCGATGTCATGATCGAGACTCCCGATGGCACGAGATTGTTGATCGCTCCGAGCGACGACGTCGCCCGATTCGTCGCCAGCACCTACCGCTTCGATTCTGTCGAAGTCACGCCGGTGGAGGTTGTCCGCCGGCCGGGACGGGTGACAGTGGAAGCCGGCACGCTGCGAGCCGACCTGATCGTCGGATCAAGGGGCTGGCTCGGGCTGCTGCTGCGAACCGTGCCGCGCCCAGTGGCCACCGCCCCGGCTTGGGCGGCTCTGGTGGACCCGTTCGTTCAAGCCGTGCTCCCCGGTGTGCGCACTCGAGGTAGCGCCGGCGCCGGGCGCAGGGAGTGGTACGGGGCTTGGGATCACCATCCGCTGGTCACCGTCAGCGCATGCTGGCAGGGGGCCGACCTCGGAACCATGGCCGAGGTCCACCCGCCGGTCCGGTTCGGCTTCGGCTCGACGCCACGGCGACCCTCGATCGTGCGCCTGACCACGACAGTGCAGCTATGAATCACACCCGCCACTACTGCCGCCAATCAGAAATGGTGCTGGTCACGATATGGAACCAATCTGCTACACACTGTGACATCCGACGGAAATTGTAACGTTACGCTCACCCAGAGCGACACAGCGTATGACGACCGATCGGACCGTAGATAGGGCGACTGTTGAACGAAGCGACAGCGTGGGCTATGCGTGCGGTGAACGATGGCGGTGAGTCCGCGACGGCCGGTGAAGTCCGACACGTCCCTATTTTTACAGTTGACTGCTCATTGCATGCGCATTCATTGTCTTCCTGGGATGGGGGAGACCTCCCAGGTTAGAAAAAGGAGGGGATATGAGGATCTCAGCAATCTTCACAAACGGCCACGGTGGTGGCCATGACTGGGATGACGACTGGTACCGTAGATACGAGGACGACTGGCGCGACCGGGACCGCAGATGCGACGACCGTTGCGACTGGGACCGCAGATGCGGGTACCACTGGGACAAGCATTAGTAGGTAGCCCCGATAAGTAGCGGACGGTGGCCCCCATTCCGTTGGTCGGTTGGGGGCCACCGCCGTTCTGTATCAACAGGGACGCCCGTCCCGATGCACAGAGCGACGGGCAGGCCCCGGTGACGTACCGTGAACACGACACCACCGACGTCGCCGAGCGGTCCACACGTCGGTCCTGTCGAGTTCACGGGTGGATGCGCCAATCCCTGCACACAATCAGTTAGCGGCGATCTACGCTCTGTGATGATTGTGGGAATCCTCTGGGAAATTCACCGGAGCCCTTGTGCGCGGCGCCGATGACCGGTTTTGCTTGAAGGCTTCCGTCCAACTCCACGCCTCGTGCGTACAAGGGGATAGCCAACATGGGAGCTATGGTACTGACGCTGGCGATAGTGGGCGCGCTGTTTATCATCGGAATCGTCGGGACGGTCATCGGGCTTATCAGTCTTGTCTATCCCTCGACCAGTCGCCGCCATCGCCGATAGGAGGAGTCAGGAACATCACAGACTCGAAGGAGGGCAGCCACGCCGGCTGGACCGGCGGGCTGGCCGCCGCTCACAGGTCGAGGGTGAGCCGCTCGCTGCGGGCACGGGAGACGCAGATCAGCATCGCGCCGGCCGCGCGCTCCGCACTGCTGAGCAGCTTGTCGCGGTGATCGGGTTCGCCGGCGAGCACCGAGGTGCGGCACGCGCCACAAACACCTTGCTCACATCCGGTCGAGACGGCGGGAGCGACGTCGCGGATGGCCTGCAGGACGGTGCGGTCGGGCGGTACGTTGATGATTCGCCCAGTGCGGCGCAGCTCAACGTAGAGCGCGGCTCCCCCACTGGCGGCGGTGCCGGTGAAAGGCTCGCTGTGCAGGACTAGATCCGGCCTCTCGGCGACCCGCTCCTGCACGGCATGCAGCATCCGGTCCGGGCCGCAGCAGTAGACAGCGGCGCTCGGCGGCGTGGCACCGATGATCGCGTCGAGGTCGGGTCTGCCGCGTTCATCCGCGGGCATGACGTCGACCCGGTCGGGGCCCAGCGCACGGATCTCGTCGAGGAAGGCCATGCTGGCGCGGCGCCGCCCGGCATAGACCAGGTTCCATTCGCCACCTTCGGCGGCCACCCGCGCCGCCATCGCCATCATGGCGGTGATCCCGATCCCGCCCGCGATGAACAAGTAGGCCGGGCTGGGCACCAGCGGGAAATGGTTACGCGGCCCTTGCACGGTGATCAGCTGGCCGGCTCGGGCGTCAGTGTGCACCTCCACCGACCCGCCGCGCCCGCCGGGAACCTGCAGGATCGCGATCCGGTAGGAGCGGGTGTCGTTCGGGTCACCGCACAAGGAGTACTGCCGGTGGCGACCCGAGGGCAGGGCCAACTCGATGTGCGCTCCTGGCTCCCAGCTCGGTAGTGGCATGCCGTCCGGAGAGCTCAGCCGCAACGACAGGACGTTGTCGGCCTCCCACGTCGTCTGGCCGATGAGCAGGCGCATCCCGCTCCCGTCCGTGGTGGGTGTGGGAGAGGGGTTCGCCGGTCTCGGCTGCGGTATGAGGGGTACGGGCAGCTCCGTGTCTCGCAGATCCGCGGGCACCACCACCGATGTTCCGGCCGACCGCGCGATGAGGATGCGCAACGCCGCCAGAAACAGAATCACCCCTCCGACCACAACGCTCATCCCATACACGACCGGTTGGGTGGTGTCACTACCGGCAAGCACGGTGTGCGCACAGGCAAGTCCGAACAACGGGAACGCCAGCAGATGCAGACGACGCCACCACCGCCAGGACAGTAGGGTCCGTGCCGAGGAGGTCAGCGTGAGTGCGGTGAGGAGGTAACAAGCCAGCACCCCGCAACCCTGCGCCACTGGATTGTCCGGCTTGACGAACGGGACGAGCAGCTCTGGCAAGCCGATCCGCAGCTGGTCAGAGGCGAGCACGGAGGCCAGATGGATCACTGTGAACACGACTGCGAGCGGCCCGATGAACTCGTGAAGCCCCTGCGTCCACCTGCGAGCGCGTCCCCGCGTGAGCTGCGTGGCGAGCAACAGGCCACCCACCACCGACGCCGCGAGCAGGGCCCAGGCCAGGAGACCGGACGCGCGGGCCACGTACCACCACACCACCGAGTCGACCTGGGATTGCACGGCGCCCGCCGCCGGCCCGAGGGTGACCACCTGAGTCACCGGTGCCGACGATCGTCCGAGGCCGAATCCACTGACGAGCGCGCCCAGCGCGAGCGCGCCCACGCATCCCGTCACCGCAATCGAACCAGCCCAGGCGATCGCTCGACGCCGCTCCATGGCCGCTCCATAAATGGTCCGGACTTCGGCGACTTAGGGCAGCCGAAAATCAATTACCGGAAGGTGGCTGAAGCGCAGCCGATCGCTCCCGGATAACGTCAAACAACTGTCAACCGGTCAGCATGGCTTGACGCTGAGCGTCGGTGAGGAATATAGCTCGACCTCCGTCGCTTAGCACAGATGCGGAAGGTGGACTCGTGGTTCATGACATCTCCTCCGCTTCTCAGACCGGCCCCGGCCATACCCTCCTGTTACGCCCTGCATCTGCGCGGATACAGGAAGAGTAGTAGAGATGGCCGACACTGTCACCACCTTCTCTACGATGCCGGGCAGGTACCTCTACCGGGCGGGCGCCATTGACACAACCAGGCATGAGGGGTGTCACCGCTCCAGCTAGCGTTGCGAGGAGACGTACGCTGCGGCAGTACAACCCAGATGCAATTGCATCTGGCGTGGGGTCCGCGTTTGACCGGTAGTGTCCAGTCATGTCCTCCGAATGGCCCACCCTTTCTTACCGGGCGTGGAGCGCGACGTGCGACACGCTCCACGCGCACACTCAGGTCCTCGGCAAGCTGGCGGTGGCGATCGCCCCGCCCGAGCCACAGCTGCAGCACGCGGCGTTGCGGCTCACCGCGAGGGGATGGGAAACGAACCCGCTGCCAGCGCCCGACGGCTCGGGAGCGCTCGTCGTCGCGCTCGATCTACGAACCCATGACGCTGTCGTCGAGCACAGCGACGGCAACGAGCGACGCGTCGCGTTGGGCCCCGACCGAACAGTGCGCGAGGTCACCCGCGAAGTGCTGACGGCGGTCCGCAGCCTTGGCGGCGCGGTAGAAATCGACCCGACCCCGCAGGAGGTGCCGTGGAGCGTGCCGCTCGATCAGGACGAGGAGCACAGGCGTTATGACCCCGATCAGGCAGCTTCCTACTTCGCCGCCGCGACCCGTGCCGCGCTCGTTCTCGCGGCGTTCCGTGCGCCGTATCGCGGGCGTTCGACCCCCGTCAACGCGTGGTGGGGCTCGTTTGACCTCGCGGTGAATCTGTTCTCCGGGCTGCCCGCCGATCCGCCGTCGGACGATTTCATCATGCGAAATGCGATGGACGCGCAGGAGGTCGCCATCGGCTGGTGGCCTGGCGATCCGCGATACGGCAAGGCTGCATTCTATGCCTACGCGCACCCGGCGCCGGACGGTTTCGCGACCGCGACGCTTTCCCCCGCGTCTGCTCGCTGGGAAGCGGCGCTCGGCGAGTACATCCTGGACTGGGACGATGTGTGCCTAAGTCCCGACCCGCATGCGGTGGCGCTCGAGTTCGTCCGCTCAGCGTTCCGCCATGCGTGCATTGTGTGCGATTGGGATCCGGCCCTTCTCGCCAGCGCTGAGGGGACGCCACCACCTATCAAATAGGCTCGGACCGAGCCCACCAGTACCCCGGCCCCATCAGGACGGTCCGGGTTTGGGGTGTGGTGTGGGTGGGCCGGCGCCGTGGGAGAAGGAGCTGGACTCGGTGCCTCGTTGTGGGTTGGGTTGGCGGCCCAACCGGGGTAGTTCGGCGCGCAGGTCGGCCAGCAGCAGGTCGGCGAGGTCGTGGGTGAACCCGTTGCGGACCACGATGCGTAGCACCGCCAGGTCGGTGCGGTGTTCGGGGAAGGTATAGGCGGGAACCAGCCAACCGTGCTCGCGCAGCGCAGCGGAGACATCGAAGACGGAATAGCCGCTGACCTGCTCGTGCAGGGTGAAGGCGAAGACGGGGAGTTCGTCGCCACGGGTCAGCAGCCGGAACGGCCCGAGCTTGCTGATCTTGTCCGCCAGGGTGGTCGCCACTTCCCGGCAGGTGTGCTGCACACGCTGGTAGCCGCCGAAACCCAACCGCAGGAAGTTGTAGTACTGGGCGATGACCTGTGCGCCGGGGCGGGAGAAGTTCAACGCGAAGGTGGGCATGTTCCCGCCCAGATAGTTGACCCGGAACACGAGATCTTCGGGCAGCGCTGCGGCGTCGCGCCACAGGATCCATCCCACCCCGGGGTAGACCAGGCCGTACTTGTGGCCGGAGGTATTGATCGACGCAACCCGGGGCAGTCGGAAGTCCCACACCAGGTCGGGGTCGCAGAACGGGGCGATCATCGCGCCGGACGCCCCGTCGACGTGCAC
>QHBZ01000303.1 GCA_003244055.1 Pseudonocardiales bacterium
GACCTGCACGAATGCACCGTCACCTTCCGGGTGCCCAACCCGCAGCAGACTTTCGACATCCTCAGCGAGCGGTTGGCCAGGACCGACGAGGATGTGGTCGCGTGGCACCGGCAGCTGCCCGACGGGCGAGTGCTGAACCTCGGGGTGATTCACCGGACCGGCAATGACTTCACCGTCGTCGCGAACTCTCCCGCGCGGCTGGCCGAACTTGAAAGCCAGCTGCGCGACGTCGCCCCGGACGCAGTCGAACGTGACCGGCAGGCCAAGCACGTCAGCGAGGAACCCGACGGCCGCGAGGGCCGCACCATCATCTTGGAGAACTACTTTCTCGACGCAGCGGCTGCTGACGGCGCGGACGAGGCCGCAGACCGCTTGAGTCACGACGCCGAAGCGATCTGGTTGGACACTCCTGGCGTGATCGGTGAGCTGAGCCCGCGCGACGCCGCCAGCTCGTCCGATCCCGCTGTCCGCGCTGAGCTGTGCAACACGATCGACGACTCCGAAGCCATCCTGTTGCAGACCCAGCGCGCTGGGCAACCGACAACAGGCCTGATGAACCCGCACCGTCTCCGCGAAGCCCTGGCTCTGCACTGATATGGAGGGCCGCCTTGATTCGTTGGGGTCGTGTGGCCTTGTCGGTGGAACCGAGGTCATGCTAGGACAACTAGACCGATTGTTGGCAGTTATGTCCCTACCCCGAATAAGTCTCGGAATCATTCCCGCCGGTGCTAAACGCCACCTTCTAGCTCAAGGCAGCTTCTGGCTATTTGATGAGGAACGAGTACAAGTCGAAGGCGTCTCGGCAGGACTAGACATCGTCCAACCACGAGAAATAGCCATACACATCAAAGCGTTCAACCTTCTCCAACAATCAGCAGTACGCGGCCCCGCCGCACGAGACCTAATCCACAAAGCAATCTCCGAACTACAACAAAACCAACAGTCATGAGGACTTCCCGCTGATTAACTACTTTCGCCACTGAGTTGTGTTCTGAGCGAGTGACCGACCGCATCTCCAAACCTCCCCTCGCCGGAAGACATCCGAAGACCGCCTCCTCCTCACGTGGGCGCTGACGGTGACGACGAAGGACGGGGAAGTCGTGGGGAGGTGGTTTGGGACGGGATGGGACACCCCCTTAGCACCCGTCCCGGCCTCGCTTACTCGTCAGCGAAGCTGCGCGGCTCGGCGCATCACCGACGTCGCAGACCTGCCCCGATCAGCCCTCCTGGTGGTTCTCGCTCGTGCTGCAGACGATCAGTTCGAGGTACTCATCGATAACGCCAAAGGTCGCTCGTACCCGTGACCTACCTGGGACCGGTCCTGTCCCACTGTTACGTGGTCAGCCTCCGGCGCCGACCCGACCGGCGGGATCGAATAGCCGAAACACTGCCGCCCCAGCTTCCGGCGATCTTCACTTCCGACTGGCGCGGGCCCTTCGACGGACGGGACCTCACGCTGCCGCAGCCCGCTGGCGAAGGTTACCGACTCTTTCCCTGGCGGATACAATCCGCCAACCCGTGGTGGTCGCGGCCGCTGAAGTACGGCGAGATCGGCTGCACGCTCAGCCACCTGCACTGTTGGATGGATATCGTGCATCGCAAGGTGCCGCTAGCCGCCATCCTTGAGGATGATGCGGTCCTGATGCCCGATTTTCTCTACCAACTTATCGAGGGCTTAGCCGCAGCCTCAGGCCGGTTCGACCTGCTGTATCTCGGCCGACTCCCGCAAGAACCCGACCGGGGCTGTTGTGGCGGATTCGTCATACCCGTATCCACGCTGATCCCATGCGCGAGCACGACCGCCCCCAAGACGGGATCCCTCCCCGGGGAGTGCCACACCGCGTCCAGCCGCACTCCATCCGCGGCCTGAATCAGCACGTCAGTCACCATCGCAACTCCCGCTTGAACCGGATCCGATCCGTTCAAAGTGCCGTGTCGTGGAACTTCCCCGTCAAGGTGGCCGCTCCCTTCCCTGCCGGGCGACGCCCGTCTACCTGCGGTGGGGCGCATAGCCGGGAATCAGCCGACGACGGTACCCGCCTCGACCGCCAGCGCTTCTCGGTTCCCCAGGATGAACGCCTTCACCGCGGTCGGCTTCAGGTCGATCGACGCTAGATCGTCTCCCCGCAGGTCAACCCTGTCCAGCTCGTACCCGCCGCGCGACGGATCACCAAACTTCGGGCCACTGCGGGCCGACTCGTCCAGGCTGGCCAGCCGCGCCACGAAGAAGTGCTGTACCGCGACCCCGGCGTCCGACGGCGAGCTGAACAGGAACACCTGCGAGGCGTCTGTGGCCTCAGCGCCCAGCTCCTCCGCCAACTCCCGGTACAGAGCCGCTTTCGCTGAGGCGTCAGTGTCCTCGACGCCGCCGCCCGGCGCGGTCCAGTACGGCGCCTGGCCTGGCTTGGTCCGCTTGATCAACACGAACCGACCAAGATCGTCGATCAAAATCACCCGGGCCCGCGTCGTCCCACTGTCACCGTCAACTGTGCCCGTCGCTGCCACCGGTGTCCGCTGAGGATCTGGTGACCTCGGTGCTCACTTCGAAGGTCCCCGCGCTCGGCGGCACGGTGACAGTGCACAACGCGCTGGGTCTGCCTGCGCTGCCGGGAGTAGCCGCGCCACTGAGCCGACCGGAGAGCACCTTGCGGGTCTGGTCCGACGGGCAGGGTCACGATCGGCTGGCGTTGCCCTCGCGGGGCGGTGAGCAGGTGTTCATCGACGATGGCACGACGCTGTGGCGCTACGATTCCTCCTCGCGCACCGCGACCGCGCTGGAGCACGGCGCCGCCCCGGATCACCAACACCCCCCGATGGCCGACCCGGCGCACACCGCCCAGGAGCTGGTCGGTGACCTGAGAAAGTGCAGCGGGGTAACGGTGGACGGCACTGGAACGGTCGCCGGGCGACCGGTGTACCAGCTCGTGCTCACTCCCGCGCCGACCGAGCGCACCCTGCTGCGTGGGGTGCGGGTGGCGGTCGACTCCGCCACCCGGGTGCCGCTGCAGCTCACCGTGCTGACCAACGGATCCCCCGACCCTGCCCTGCAGATCGGGTTCTCCGACCTCACCCTCGGCGCGCAGGATCCCGCGCTGTTTCACTTCACCCCGCCCGCGGGGGTTAGAGTCGAGCGGCCTGAGTCCTCAAAGCCGCCGGGACAGCACGACGGCGACATGATCCACACTCAGGGCGACGGGTGGGACACCGTGGTGCTCGGGCAGCTCCCGCCCAGGCAACCGGGAGCGCGCAACGATCCGGTGGCGTTGATCCAGCGGATCGGGCATCCGACCAGCGGAGCGTGGGGTCAAGGATGGGTGGTGCAGACCGCGGTGGGCACGGTGGTGCTGACCTCAGACGGTCGGGTGGCGGCCGGGGCGGTGCCGCAGCAGGTGCTCGACGAGGCTCTGGCCAGGTGACGGCCGGCTCGGTCACGCCGACAACGACCACCGCGCCGGCTGGGTCGCAAGCACCGGCGATCCGGGTCCGGGGTCTGCGCAAGGTGTTCGGTGCCACCGTGGCGGTGGCAGGAGTGGACCTCGACGTGCCGGCCGGCGCCGTGCTGGGTGTGCTGGGCCCCAACGGTTCGGGCAAGACCACGATGATCCGCATGCTGCTGGCGCTGTCCCGCCCCACCGCGGGCACCGTGGAGCTGCTCGGGGCACCGATGCCGGCCAACGCCGGCGCGGTATTACCGCAGGTCGGGGCACTGGTGGAAGGTCCGGGGTTTCACCCGTTCCTGTCCGGCCTGGAGAACCTGCGGCGGTGCGCGGCAGCCGAGCCACTGCTGGCCACCCCAGAGATCCCGGATGCGATACAACGCGCGCTGAGCCGGGTCGGTCTGACCAGTGCGGCAGGCCGGCGCTACCGCGCCTACTCGCTGGGTATGAAACAACGTCTGGGCCTCGCCGCGGCGCTGCTGGTGCCCCGGCGTCTGGTGATCCTCGATGAACCGACCAACGGCCTGGATCCCGCCGGGACCCGGGACGTCCGGACGATCATCGCCGAGCTGCACGGCAGTGGCGCCACCGTGCTGGTGTCCTCGCACCTGCTCACCGAGGTCGAGGCGACCTGCACGCATGTCGCGGTGCTCGACCACGGTTCGCTGATCGCCGCAGGCCCACTGGCTGCCCTGCTCGACAGTGAGACACCCGCGCTGGACGTGCGTACCCCGGATTCCGCCGTCGCGATGCAGGCGCTGCGCGCGGCTGGCATCGGCGCTGCAGTTCGTCCGACCGGGGTGCGCGTCGAGCTCGCCGGGACCGAGCCACCCACCGTGGTCGCGCTACTGGTCGGCGCCGGCGTGGCGGTGCACGAGGTGCAGCGCCGGCGGACCGGGTTGGACGAGCTGTTCGCCCAGCTGACCGAGGGGAACAGCCAATGACTACTTCCGCGCCCGTGCGCAGCGCCACCCTGTCCGGACCGGTACGCGCGCCGCTGGGGCGGCTGCTGCGAAGCGAGCTTCGCTGGGTGCTGCGCCGGCCGCGCACCCAGATCGTACTGGGGATACTCGCCCTGGTTCCGGTGCTGATGGGGATCGGCATCGTGGCAACCGAGTCGCCGGGCGGGTCGGGACTGCTCACCCAGGTCGCCGGCAACGGGCTGGTGCTGCCGATCGCGGCGCTGTCGATCTCCCTGGCGCTGCTGCTTCCGCTGGCCGTCACGATGGCCGCCGCCGACGCGCTGGC
>QHBZ01000304.1 GCA_003244055.1 Pseudonocardiales bacterium
CGGTGCGTGAGGTACTCGTCGAGCACCATGCCGATTCCCGCGCTGCCCCGGTCGAGGTAGGGCATCGCCCGCCAACCCTCGTTGACGCGCATCGAGCCGTCGTCACGGAGCAGGCATCGACGCAGATCCTGGCGCAGCGCAGTCGCGGACAGTTCGAGGAAGCCGCGGTCACCGGTGTGCTCGTAGAGCCGCAGGAACATCAGCGCCGGCCCCGACGAGCCTTGCATCAGCCCGGCGTAAGGATGATCCCCGCCGCTGATCGTGCCGACTCCCTCGACGGTGCCCAGCCGGTCGGCGACGATGTCGGCGACCCGCAGCGCATGGTCGAACAGCGAGGGCTCGCCGGCCAGGCCCGCGAAGTGGGCGAGGTTGAGCGCGACGCCGGCCAGGCCGCCGGATAAGTCTGTGCCGAGTTGGTCGCTGTGCTCGGTGAGGCAGAACTCGATCAGGTCGAGGGCCGATTGCCGGTATCCCAGCTCCGCCAGCACGTACGCCACGCCGTGCAACCCGTCGTAGAAACCTAACCGGGTTCCGCGGGGCGCCGCGGCGGCCCGCTCGAGTAGCCAGTGCTCCCCGGCGGGGTAGGGAGTGGCCCGGGTGACCCCGAGCGCGTAAAGCACACCGGCAGCGCCGTGGGCGATGTTAAGGCCACCGGTACTGAACTGGGCGATGTCGCCAGGAAACAGCCGGTCGGTGCGTTTCGGAGTAGCACTCGCCAGGATTCCGGCGACGATCGAGTCCCGGGCGGCTGTCCAGCCGTTTATCCCGTCAGGTAGCGATGGCAGCGCTCGGGCGCGCCGTCGGAGTGCATCCCCGTTAGTCCCGCTGGTTCCGCCGGTTCCGGTGATCGTCCGCACGGCCTCCGCAAGGAAATCAGGCGGCACCGGGAAGTGTTCGGCGATGACCTCGGCGAAGTCTTCCGGCTTTCCGGTGTCGAGCCGGATCATGGCGGTCAGGGGTAGGAACAGGGCCAATCGCAGGCAGGCCAGGGAGTACCGGTCGATGTCGAATCCGGTCCGATCTCGCGGGGCGGCGAATGCAGGGCTACCCAGGGTCGGTCGGCGCGCCTCATCGATTCTCGCTGCGACCTCGTAGTCAATCAGCGTCGCCCGACCGTCTTCCCGAACGATGACGTTGAACAAGTGCAGATCGCCGTGGATGACCCCACAACCATGAACGGCGGTGATGATCTCTTCCACTTGAGCGCACATCCCTAACGCCCATTCGGTGTAGGCGGCGAACTCGGCTGGTCCAGCCGCGGGGTCGTTCATCGGCCAGCGCTGCGCGAAAACCTTGTTCAGCGGCGTTCCCTCGATGAACTCCAGCGCGAGGAAGTGGTGTTCGCCCAGGGCGAAGTGATCGTGGACAGCGGGCACGCCCTCGACTCCAGCCAGGCGTTCGAGCGTTTCCCGTTCGCGATGCAGTCGCTCGACCGCATCGGCGCCGTCAGCGGCGAGGCCGGCATGGGGCCGGGCCTCCTTAAGGACCACCCGTGCGCCGGTGCGCTGGTCGGTCGCCTCGTAGAGCCCCCCACCGTTGGAGAAGTGCAGGACCTGCTCGATGCGATACGGCAGTTCGGTGACAGTAGTGGCGTTGCGTGCGGCAAGTTGCGGAACGAGCAGGTCCGGCAGGGTCACCCACGAAGGCGTGCAGAACACCGCATCCCTGCGGTCGGGCACCAGCGCTCCGTTGGGGTCCTCGATGGCCGGGACCCGGTCACCTCGTGCCGACAGGCAGTGCCGCAGCGCGAAACCCCCGTAGCGCACGTAGAGCGGGCCTTCGTTCCAGCGCAGGTCGCTGAGGATGTAGGGACCTGGTTCACCGGTCAGCAGTGCGCCCAAGTCCTGCAGGATGGTGCCGAGCTCGTCGATGCCGGTCGGGTAGATCGTGACGAACTTGCCACTGGATCCCCGAGGCGCGTACTTCGCGTTCTGCAGGTGAACCGCGGTTCGTGCGGCGAGGAACTTGAAGGTGATCCGGCGCGGGACACAGTAGGCCCACACTGTTTCCAGAATGCGGTCAGCATTATCGAGGCACGCCGACGCGTGGACCTTCCAACCCTGTTGGGGCACCGAAGCGCCCACCGGGTTCATGACCACCCAATTCTCGAGAAACCGCC
>QHBZ01000305.1 GCA_003244055.1 Pseudonocardiales bacterium
CACTCACTACTTGACACCAAGGTTGGCTGAACCGCGACCGACGCTCGATTGCCGCGATCTTGACCGATCAAGATCGGAGAGTCTCATACTTCCGTAATACCCGCGGCGAATTGAAGGTTTGCAGGGCTAAGAATAGCGCATATTTGTGCCGCACTCGGCGTGTCCTCCGATCAGGGGACGATGAATTGTACCGAATGCCACCCGCTGGCGCCGTCCGGAATTGGTCCGGCTCGGTCCGCGGTTTGGGTGTATCCGGTCTTATCCGTGGCGCGTACCTCGGCGACGTGGTTGCCGGGTTCCCATCGGCCTCGCAGTCGGAACATCCGCCACGTGTCCAGATTGACTTCGGTGGACAGCTCCGCTGGTCGCCACGGGCCGTGGTCGACGCGCACCTCGACCTTCTTGATGCCTTTGGTTTGCGCCCATGCGATACCCGTGATCGGAGTATCCGGGCGGACCCGTCTGGACTCGCCGGGACTGTCGATTCGGGACATCGTCTTGATCGGCGCGCGCTGCGCCCAGCCGCGCTGCAACCAGTAAGCGCGCTGCGCGTCGAACGTGGTGAGCTCCATATCGGTGATCCACTTAGTGCCCGACACGTAACCGTAGAGCCCAGGGACGATCATCCGAACCGGGAAACCGTGCTCGATCGGCAGCGGCTCGCCGTTCATCTTGATCACCAGCATGGCCTGCCTGCCCGAATCAATGAGGGTCGCGGTCGGGGTGCCGCAGGTCCATCCGTCGACGCTGGTGGTGAACACCTGGTCCGCACCCCGCTGCACGCCCGCCTCCTTGAGGATGTCGGCCAGCAGCACGCCGGTGAAGTTGGCGGTGGAGATGTAGGGGCCGCCCACCTCATTAGACACGCAAAGCATCGTCACCGGGCGCTCCACCAACCGACGTGAAACCAGGTCCGACCAGCTCAGGGTGATCTCCCGATCGACCATCCCGTGTATCCGCAACCGCCAATCCTCAGTGCTCAGCTGCGGCGGCGTGAGGGTGGTGTCGATTCGGTAGAAGTCCCGGTTTGGGGTGATGAAGCTCGGCGACCAGTCGGCGGCGAAGTCCGCCCCGGCCGGGAGCGGCGGCGCGGGCACTGTGGGCGCGATCCGCCCGACCGCCTTGCGGGATGTCTCGACGTCGCCGCGCCCGGCCAGCAGCTGGCCACCGGCCGCCGCGATACCGGCACCCGCGGCCACCGCCGCCGACCCGACAAGCAGCTTGCGACGGGACACGCCTACCGTCACGCCGTCTGCCGGTCGCGCGTCGTCTACTGCTTGCGCTGCGCTGGTTTGACCCCGCTCATGCAGGACTTCGAACGTCTCCGCACTCGCGATCAGCGCAGCCAGCGGGGCGAGAAAATTGAGCAGACCTGCGTTGGGACGGGTCATCACCGCCGCAGCGGCGACGGCGCCAAGCAGCACGATCAAGACCAGTCCGGGTACACGGGAGCGCCGGGACACCAGACCGACAACCGCCCCGATCAATCCGATCACCACCGCCATACCCAGCAGCAAAACGGCCTTGTCATAGGTGCCAAAGGTGCGGACCGCGAATTCTCTGAGGCCGATCGGGGTCAGGTCGATCGCGGTGCCACCCACCGCCAGGAACGGTGAGGCGGTCGAGGACACCAACCCGGCCACCAGGTGCCCCACCCCGAGCCCCGCAGCCACCGACAGCAGACCGACGAAAGCGGCCACAGGCGCGGACAGTCGAAAAGTATTTATGTCTACATTATGTCCCTATTTGGAGCTCACCGACAGATGGTTCATCGGACGCCAGATCACGGTCACCGGCAGCCCCAGCGGACAAGTCGTAGATGAGGGCACGCCACAACGGCCAGATCTTGACCGAGTCACACCGAGGTCGCCGGCACCGAGCCTGATGGTCCTTCACTCAGGAGCACCGCAACGACACTCACAGATCTGGACCGGCCAGTGCGCCTGGGGATAGACCTCACCGGCGCCGTCGACGTCTCGCAAAGAGGTGGGAACAGCACAGCTGGTGGACCAGGTCGCCGAGTTCGGGCGAGTCGTAGTTTGGTAGCGGTCGTATCGGTCGCACCGGCAGTGGTGACGCGGGTCAGGGGCTCGGTACAGGAAAGATAGCGCGCCAGCTGTGATGTGAAGTCAGGACCGTCGTGGAGGTGACGAAGCCTCGGTTGGAGCGAAGAGCCGTTTGCGTTTGCGGGAGCCGGTAGCGAACACCGACCGGTGGACTGTTCGATTCGCTGCATCGTGACCTGTTTGGTGAAATCTTTGGAGCGGTACCAACGGCGCAGCACACGCCCGGCGGCGATCCCTACAGCCGGGGTGACCTGGCGGATCGCGAGCACCGGACGTAGACCGCGGTAGCTCGAAAACCGGCCGACGCTGCCTGTATCGGCCGGCTCCGCCTCGGACACCCGCAGATCCTGCGGTCCAATTAGTCACCTAAAGTAGTTGTTTAGGCCCCGTTTGTTACCTATAGAGGTTGCGTATAGGCTAAATGGGTGAAATATTCAGAAGTCAATCACAGAAAGTTATATGATGGGGACACTGCAGCTGAGGCTATTCAGCAAGCTCGACGAGGTGGCACCCTGCCTGCTCCCGAAGGAGTGGTAGCAATGGTAACGATGACGGGCGTCATCGATGGAGTCCGAAAAATGCAAGGTCATCGTCAACCGGTGGTTTACATCAGCATTGCCAACAGTGCTATCGTCGCAACTCTGATGGTTGGTCCGAGCGTGGGTGGCTCAACATTCACAGAGACTGTGCAAAGAGGCCTCCACTGGGCCGATGACTCGCGCGTCTGGGGCATGCTGTGCACAACCGCCTTGATCGTGAGCGTCGTTGCGGTGATTTCCGCCATGAGCAACGCCCATGATCCGACTGAACGTAGTATCACTCCTGAGGACAGTAAGAATAATTCAGTCACCGCGGAAATCGTCGCACCTAGCATGACCATCGTATATGGCCTTATTATCCTGGCCATCATTGCGACTGGTTTCGTCCGGGGCCAGCCCGCCGCGGCTGAGTCCAGTTTGGTGCTGTCAACCTCCTCAGTGAAGGATGGCGATACCTACTCAGTTACCGCCAAGGGATTTTTGCCCGGGGAGGAGGTGCAGTTCTCCTGGACCGGTCCGACCCGCGGCACGATGGCCACTGCCCCGCTCGCCGACTCCAGTGGCAGCACGACACTCGACCCAATCAAGGAGATCGATCCTCCGGGCAATTACACCATCAACGCCACCGGGCAAAAATCGGGGCATACCGTCTCGGCTGACCTGCGGGTTGTCCAGCCCGGCAACTAAAGCCGAACATCGACAGAGATAGAAATATCCGAAGCACCCAACTACGAAGTTCATCCACGAATGTGCATCTCCTCTTGCCCGGTACTTCTGGAAGCGCCGGCCGCCCGTGCTACGCCGGATCGCCACCAGCTCGTCATCGCCAGACAGAGTCGCGGCACCGGGGACGAGCAGGCCGCGGGGCGCTGTCAACTTGCTGATTTTGTCTGGCGGTACGGGCATGGTTGGGTCCGGACGGGTCGGTCTGTGGGGCCTGGGTCAGGCCGCTGTGGCCGTGCCGGTGACCTCGTTCCAGGTGGTGAATCGGTTGGCCATGTCGCGTCGGTATTCCTTGGCGCCGAGTCGGTGGCGGCCAGGCCGGAAGTGCGGGGATATCCCGCTGAACGCTGACAGAAACCGTTGCGCGCCGCCCGGTGAGCTGAACTTCTTCATGGCCCGTTCCCGCGCCCGGGTTGGCTGATGGGAGTCGGGTAGGTGCGGCGCATTACTGCGCCGCACCCCCCTAAGAACCGTGCTTGCGACTCGTCGCCGCACACGGCTCAAGCAAGCCCCGAGGGCGTGCGGGTGGTCTGTGTGGGGTGCTGGGGTGTTGCCGTGGGCGGCGACCGCCGTTGGCAGTGTGCGTGCACAAGCTGGAGCCAGTTGCCGTTGCTGTCCGGGGTGCCACGTTGCTCCGTGTAGCCGATCCATTGTTTGGTGATGGCTTTCCGGGTGACGCGCAGCCATTGTTCCCATTCGTGGGGGGATTGTGGCTGCTGGTCGGCGTGTAGCAGGTAGTCCCCGCAACTGGGACAGCGACCGTCCTGTGCCTTGAGCAGGCGCAGGGTGGAGCGGTCCAGCGGTGGGGGTGGTTGTCTGCGGCGCCGGGTGGCCCAGTAGTGGGTCAGGGCGGGGTCGTCGGGTGCGGCCGTGCCGGTGACCATCTGGTGCCGGACAATCTTGGTCCAGGAGAATCTGCGCAGGTAGGCGCAGCTGTCGCGGTCCCCGAACACCCACCTGTCCTGACGGGACGGGTGGAATCGGCCGAAGTACCGGGCTTTCACCCATGTTCGTGGCTTGTTCGGGTGCCTGCGCAGTGCCCACCGGTAGGTGAGCCGCCAGAGATAGTGATCCAGGGTGTGAAATGTCTGGCTGGACACCACACCCCGGTAGTAGGCGGCCCATCCCGTGATGATCGGGTTCAAGCGTCCGATGATCACGGCGGGAGCGGCCCCGCGTAAGGACCGCATCTCGTCGGCGAGTCTTCTCTTGATCCGTGTGACGGCCGTCTTGCTCGGTTTGATGAGAAGTTTGCCGCATGGGTAGCGTCGAATGGTGCAGCCGAGAAAATCAAACCCGGTGGTGGCGGGTGTGATCTGGGTTTTGTCCGTGTTGTGGGAAAGCCCTCGTTGCGCAAGCCAGGTGCTCAGTTGTTGTTCGATGTGTTCGGCTTGCTCCCGGCTGTGGCATAGCGCCACATAATCATCAGCATATCTCACCAGAACCGGGGATTGGGGTTCCGTTTCGACGGCGCTGTCACCGCGCCGTCGATATCGGATCCCGGCGGCTGGCTCCATTCCGTGGAGGGTCACGTTCATCAGCAGTGGGGAGATCACACCCCCTTGTGGGGCGCCTTCTCCGGTCGGAGTGAAGCTTTCCTTCTCGATCACGTCCGCTGTCAGCCATCGCCGGATCATGTCCCGGGCGGGAAACAACCCAATATTGGCGAGTAGCCGGTCGTGGTCGATGTGGTCGAACGCTCCGGCCAGGTCGGCATCGAGAATCCATAGCCGCCTGGCTTTCCTGCCACGCAGCGTGGTGAAGATCGCTGCTATCGCGTCGTGGCAGGAGCGGCCCGGTCGAAACCCATAGGATCGGGGTTCGAATCGGGCCTCCCACTCGGGTTCCAGTGCGTTGCGTACCCTGGCTTGCTGGGCGCGGTCAGCGATAACAGGAATTCCGAGTCCGCGTAATTTCCCGTTGGCCTTCGGTATGTACACCCGCTTTACGGGACGGGGCTTCCAGGGTTGGGCGTGACGGTGGAGCTCCTCCGCCAATTTTATCCTGGCGTGAGGTGTCAACGCGACCTTCCCATCAATCCCGGCCGTGTAGCGGCCAGCATTGCGCTGCGTCACCTGCCGCACGCTGACCAGCGTGTTCGACCAGCTTCGCAGCATCATCCTTTGCAGATTCCGGACTGTCTTGTAGTCCTGTGCCCGCGTCGCCTTGAAGATTCTCTGCCTCAACCGCCGTACGTTGTCCTCATGGTGGCGCCAGGGGATGGCGTTCCAGTCCGAGGACTCGTCCTCCGGTCCGTTCACCTCGAGGGCCGCCATCGCTAGCGCGTATGCGTGTCCACTCATCAGTGCCTAACTTGCCCTTCGGTGCCAGCGTGTCTGCAGATGATACGTCAAAGGCTCACCAGGCCCACGTCAGCTCACTTTCGCGCCAGGCATTCGCCTGTATCCGGCCAGTTATGCGAGACAGCTATAGGAGGCACAGCGCTGTCGTCCCGGTTTCCTGTTGCCTTTCGGCTGCCGGCATTCGCTTCTTGGGCCATCCTGTCCCGCCCAGGATTGTTCCTTTCTCACGATCGGCCTACCCGTCACCGCACACGGTGCCGGGACCTCGACGGGGTTTCCATGTTCCGCACGAACGAGATACGGGTGGGTTCGGGTGCCCCCTTTACTCCGGGGCTACGGTGCTCACACAGCCGACGAAAACGCATCAGCTGCCGTTGCCGCTCCTCCGCGACTAGCCCTGCACTCCGGTCCTTCTCCTGTCTTCCGGAGCTCCGAGTAACGAAGCCTCATCAGGGGTTCACTCTCGTTCACCCATCCACCCTTCCCCTCGCCTGTGACCCCCGGACAAGACAGGGGCTCTTGGGCTTTCCCCTCGGCTTCGCACCCCACAGTTACCCGTGACGCACGCGAGGGCAGGGACAGACATTGAGCACTTGCCTGAGTTACGCAGCCGACCTATATCGACCTCCTATCCGCGTAATCCACTCGTTTCGTGCGACCTCACGTCGCACGTTCTCGGCCCGGTTGTTCAGATACTTCGACCGGCGGTGTCGCACCCCAGTCATCAGCCGCCGGTGGGCCACCGGGTAGCTGGCGAGTTTGTCGGTGACCAGCACCCTCGGCGCGTACTCCAGGCCGGTGAGCAGCTTGCGGAAGAACCTGGCCGCGGCGTTGGCGTCGCGCCGGGAGGTGACCAGGATGTCCAACACGTTGCCGTGCTGGTCCACCGCCCTCCACAGGTAGTGGGTCTTTCCGTTGATCTTAATGAACACCTCGTCGAGGTGCCACTTATCGCCTGGCCGGGGCCGTCGGCGGCGCAGTCCATTGGCGTAGGTCTGGCCGAACGTTCGGCACCACTGCCGGACGGTCTCGTGGGAGACCACGATCCCGCGCTGCAGCATCATCTCCTCGACCTCGCGGAAGCTCAGCGGGAACCGGTGATAGAGCCACACGCAATGACTGATGATCTCCGCCGGGAAGCGGAACCCTCGGTACGACGGCGTCTCGGTGCCCACCAGCCCAGCCCGTGCCAAAACTCGATGCGTAGCCGTTGACCAGGTGTTTCTCTGGCTAGTCTAGGCGGCTCGTCGGTACTCGTTGATCACGCCGCCGAGGACTTGGTGGCGTCGGATCGGGGTGCTGAGAGGGATCACGGTGGCGGGGTCGTGGGTTGGTGGGTGTTGGCCCAGGCTCTGGTGCGGGCGGTGGTCATTGAAATGGTGCACGTACTGGTTGAGAACGGTGTGGGCGTGTCGTTCGTGGTAGATCAGCAGCCTGTCGGTGCATTCGGCGCGGACGCTGCCGATGAACCGTTCCGTGTAGCGGTTCGCCCGGGGCGTACGGGGAGGGATCTTCACCACGTTGATGCCTTCGGAGGCGAAGACGGCGTCGAAGGGCGCGGTGAACTTGGAGTCCCGATCGCGGGTCAGGAAGCGGAAGGTGCTGGTCTGATCGCCCAGGTCAATCAGCAGAGTGCGGGGGGCTTGGGTGGTCCAGGCCGCGGTCGGGTGAGCGGTTACCCCAAGGATGTGCACCGTGCGGGTGCGGACCTCCATGATGAACAGGACGTAGATCCTGCGCAGCGTGGTGGTGTCGAGGGTGAAGGAGTCGGTGGCTAGCAGTCCGGTGGCCTGAGCGCGCAGGAAGGTCCGCCATCCGGTGTCCGCCCGGTGTGGTGCTGGGCCGAGTCGAGCGGCGGTCAGGGTCCGGCGGATCGTGCCGGCGCCTACGCGGTGTCCGAGGCCGACGAGTTCTCCTTGGATCCGGCGGTGGCCCCAGGAGGGGTTCTCCTGTGCCAGGCGCAGCACCAGGGCCTTGATTTCGTCATCGATCGGTGGGCGGCCTGACCGGTGGGGATAGGTCCATTTCCTGGTGACCAGGCGGCGGTGCCAGGCCAGCAGCGTGGCAGGAGTGACGATTCGATGGGTCCGCTGCCGGTGGGGGAGCAGGCGGGTCAGGGCGGACAAGATCGCTCGGTCTGGCCAGGTCAGGCGGGGCCGGGTCACCTGACGACGCAGCACCGCGATTTCGTGACGCAGGATGAGGATCTCGACATTTTTGGCGGCGGCGCTGCGGGCGAGCAGTCCGAGCCAGCCGAACAGCCTGAGTGTGATCAGATACAGCAGTCGGAACAACACGACCGGTGATCATGCCATTATCGTGTGGGGTCGCCGAAGCCGCAGCTCATCACACTTGTAACTAGTTTGGCACGCCACAGGTGGAGAAGATCACCTGCTCGA
>QHBZ01000306.1 GCA_003244055.1 Pseudonocardiales bacterium
GGGTCAGCGAACGGGCTCGATCACGACAGTGTGGTCAGCTGCGACAACATCGTCACAGTGCCCAAGGACGCCCTGGATCGGCACATCGGTTACTTGTTTCCCGGACAGGAGGCCGAACTGACCAAGGCCATCCGCGCCGCCTTCGATCTCGACTGATCGCACCCCACTCACTTGGGGCGACACGCCGATCGGGATTAATTGTGGAATCTGGGGTTTGCGCTAGACAGCCGGATACTGTCCGATGATGGATCCGGTGCGCAATCCGTTCGCCCCCGGCGCGGGCCAGCGGCCACCCGAGCTGGCCGGCCGAGACCGTGAGCTGGCCGCCTTCGAGGTCGTTCTGGAGCGGGTGGCCCGTGGCCGCCCGGAACGGTCCCTGGTGCTGACGGGCTTGCGCGGGGTGGGCAAGACGGTGCTACTCGGCGAGCTTCGCTCGATGGCGATGCGCCGAGGGTGGGGCGCCGGCAAGGTCGAAGCCCGGCCGGACGGCGGGTTGCGCCGCCCACTGTCGGCCGCGTTGCACCGGGCGGTGCGTGATCTTGCGCTGCGCCACCGCGCCCCGGACCGGGTCGACGAGGTGCTCGGGATACTGAAGGCCTTCGCGCTGCGAGCCACGCCGCAGAACGCCAAACTCCGGGATCGCTGGCAGCCGGGCATCGACGCACCAACCGTCACCGGCCGAGCCGATTCCGGCGACATTGAGATCGACCTGGTGGAGCTGTTCACCGAAGTCGCCGAGCTGGCCGCCGACGTCGGCACCGGAGTGGCGCTGCTGATCGACGAGATGCAGGACGTGGCACCCGACGACGTCTCCGCACTGTGCGCCTCGTGCCACGAGTTGTCCCAGTCCGGGGCGCCGCTGGTGGTGGTCGGGGCCGGGTTGCCGCACCTGCCGGCGGTGCTCAGCGCGTCGAAGTCCTACTCCGAGCGGCTGTTCCGCTACGTGCGGATCGACCGGCTGGACCGCGCCGACGCCGACCGCGCCGTGGTCGCGCCGATCGAGCGGGAGAACGCCGCGATCACCCCCGAAGCGCTGAACACGCTGTTCGAGACCTCCGGCGGCTACCCCTATTTCGTGCAGGCCTACGGCAAGGCCGCTTGGGACGCCGCGCCGGCGTCGCCGATCGGGATCACCGACGTTCAGGTGGCCGCTCCCGAGGCGGAGAGCGAACTGGCCGTCGGGTTCTTCGGGTCCCGGTTCGAGCGGGCCACTCCGGCCGAGCGGGAGTACCTGCAGGCGATGGCCGAGCTCACCGGTGGCCGGGATGAGCCGGTCGGCACCACCGGAGTGGCCGAGGCGCTCAGCCGGCGGGCCTCATCACTGTCCCCAGCCCGGGACAGCCTGCTGAAGAAGGGTCTCGTGTACTCCGCGGAACGCGGGCAGATCGCCTTCACCGTCCCACACTTCGGTCGATTCCTGCTCGGCAGGTTGGTCGGTTGATCCACCCGGCTACCTCGAATGGGTGAACACCCGGCGAGTCGACGAAGGCTTGTAACAGTGCCCGGGCGCGTGTCGATGACACTGTTAGCCCCGTGATGCTGTTGGACCCCCGACCCGGCAGCCTCACGGGGCCTTCTTATGTCCTCCCGCCGTACCGTCGGTGCCCCGCAAGCGACTCCGGCCCCAGCACGTACCCTCTTCGCCGTGCCCCTGCCCGATAACAAGCTCGAGATCCAGATGCTGCACGACCGAGTGATGGTGCGCCTGGTGGGTGAGGACGGCGAGCGGCGCAGCAGCGGGGGGATTCTCATCCCGGCAACGGCCCAGGTGGCCAAGCGGTTGTCCTGGGGTGAGGTATACGGGGTGGGCAACCATGTCCGAAGCGTCCAGGCCGGTGACCGAGTGCTATTCAACCCGGACGACCAGTTCGAGGTCGAGGTGCGCGGCTGCGCGTACCTGGTCATGCGGGAACGGGACCTGCAGGCGGTGGCCAGCGAGCGCGCCGAGCATGGAACGGGCCTGTATTTGTGAGGTCACCCGATAAGCCGGCGCAGCCCGAGCCATGGCCGTTGTTCGACAACCCGGCCCGGACCGGCCCCGACCTCACGACCGAGATCCCGCGGATCCTGGCAACACCGCTGCACCAGTCCGACCGGAACCGGGCACTTCGCCGCACCGGGATCGTGGTCACCGCCGTTGTCGGACTGCTGGCGCTGGTCTACGTCATCGACCTCACGATGTCCTCCGGCGACGTACCCCGCGGCGTCACCGTCACGGGCCTACCCGTCGGCGGCATCACCCGGGCCGCGGCCGAGCAGCGGCTGCGTGAGCAACTCGAGCCACGGCTGAGCCACCCGATCACGCTGCAGGCCGGTGACGTCGAGGCCACCTTGGACCCTGCGCGCGCTGGGCTCACCCTGGACTGGCCCGCCACCGTGGATCAGGCGGGTAAGCAGTCACTGAACCCGTGGACCCGGCTGAGCTCGCTATGGCGGACCCGGGAGGTGGGCGTGGTCACCGCGACCGACCGGACGGCGCTCACTGCGGCCCTCCAAGGGCTGCGCAGCACAACCGACCGGGAACCGATCGAGGGCACGATCCACTTCGCCGGCACCCGGCCGGTCGTGGTCGAACCACGGTCCGGTCAGCACCTCGACGTTGCGGCCACCACCGAACTCATCCTGGCGCGAGGTGTCCGCGGCGGCACGGTGCACGCCCCGGTGACGACGCAGCCGGTGCGCACCACCGCCGACGGGATCCGGGCGACGCTGCACGACGTCGTCGAACCAGCGGTGACCGCCCCGGTCAAGGTCACCGGTGACGACCACGACGCCCTCCTCATGCCGGACGTCATCGCGGCGGCGCTGCGGTTCGCTCCGGACAGCCGGGGCGGCTTGACCGCCACCATCGACAATCCGACCGTGATCGCCGCGTTGAACCCGCAGCTCAGCGCCACCCAACGACCAGGCAAGAACGCCGAGGTCCTGATCCAGAATGGTGCGCCGGTGGTGCTGCCCTCAGTCGACGGTCGCGGCATCGACTGGGCCGCCAGCCTGCTGCCGCTGCTCGACGTGCTGCACAACTCCGGATCGCAACGCTCCCTGGCTGCCAGCTACGTCACCCTGCCGCCGACCCTGAGTACCGCCCAGGCCAACGCCCTGAGAATCACCACCCAGGTCGCCACGTTCACCACCAGTGGCTTCGCCACCGACTCCGGGGTGAACATCCGGCGCGTCGCGGAGCAGGTCAACGGTGCGATCCTGCGACCGGGAGAGACCTTCAGCCTCAACGGTTACACCGGGCCTCGCGACGCCACCACCGGATACGTCGACGCCGGCATCATCGACCACGGCCGACCCAGCCGGGGCGTCGGCGGCGGCATCTCCCAGTTCGCCACCACCCTCTACAACGCCACGTACTTCGCGGGCATGACCGACATCGAGCACAAGGAGCACAGCTACTACATCAGCCGCTACCCCCCCGCGCGGGAGGCCACCGTGTTCGAGGGCGCCATCGACGTCAAGTTCCGCGATGACGCACCCACCGGCATCCTCATTCAGACGGCGTGGACCCCGACCTCGATCACCGTGACGCTCTGGGGCACCAAACACGTCGACGTCGAGTCGATCCCCGGTCCACGCACCGACTTCATCGACCAGAAAACCGAGACGATCACTGGTCAGCCGTGCACCGCCACGGCGGGGGAACGCGGCTTCACCGTCACCGACACCCGGGTAATCCGCGACGCCAACACTCACGCCGAGCTGAGCCGCCACACCCGCAAGACGGTCTACGACCCCGAACCCCAAGTCATCTGCGCGCCCTGACCCCGTCGCCGTCCTCCCACCGACTAGCGCTCCTGTTCCCGAGGCTCAGAGTAGAGCGACCCGGATCGGGCGGCGGTCAGAATGCGGCTTCGGGGACGTCCATGAGGGAGTTGTCGGTGGCCTCGACGATGGCGCGGCGGGACGTCAGCTCGGGCAGGATGTTGCGGGCGAAGAAACTCGCCGCGGCGACCTTGCCCTGGTAGAACGCCTCATCCCGGTCGGTCACCTCGCCGGCCAGCGCCGTCAGGGCCACGTCAGCCTGGCGCAACAACAGCCAGCCGATCAGCAGGTCGCCGGTGCTCATCAGCAGGCGCACGGTCTGTTGGGCGACTTTGTAGGTGTTGCGCGAATCCTCCTGCGCCGACACCACAAAGTTGATCATTGCGGCGAGCATCGCCTGCAGGTCGACCAACGCGGTGGCCAGCAACGCCCGTTCCTCCTTGAACCGGCCGTTGCCGCCGCCGGCGTCCAGGAACGCCTGAATCTCGCTGTTCAGGTGGCCGATCGCTTGCCCGCCGTCACGGACGATCTTGCGGAAGAAGAAGTCCTGGGACTGGATGGCCGTGGTGCCCTCGTACAGACTGTCGATCTTGGCGTCTCGAATGTACTGCTCAAGGGGATAGTCTTGTAGGAAGCCCGATCCGCCCAAGGTCTGCAGAGACAGGTTGAGCATCTCGTAGGCGCGCTCGGAACCGACACCTTTGACGATGGGTAGCAGCAGATCGTTGACCCGGGCGGCTCTCTCAGCGTCCGCGCCACCTATCTCCACCGTGTCCTGGTAGCTCGCGGTGTACAGGTACAGTGCGCGCAGGCCTTCGGTGTAGGCCTTCTGCAGCATCAGGATCCGGCGCACGTCGGGGTGGTGGGTGATTGTCACCCGCGGAGCGGTCTTGTCGCGCATCTGGGTGATGTCGGCGCCCTGCACTCGCTGCTTGGCGTACTCCAGCGCGTTGAGGTAGCCACTGGACAGCGTCGCGATCGCCTT
>QHBZ01000307.1 GCA_003244055.1 Pseudonocardiales bacterium
TGCGCGTGGAAGTCCGCGTTAGTACCTACGTGGCCAAGCACCGCGCCTCACGCGTCACGTCCCGCCTCCGTAGCACTACGGTGCTGGCCGGCACCACCACCGGGCTCGCGCTGGCTCTCGCCCTTCCAGCGGCGGCCGACTCTAGCGACCCACCCTGCCGACGCCCACAACCCGGGCGTTGGGCTCTGCAATGCTGACGGCACTGACCGGCTGCCCGTGTACGCCGATGTACCGCCGGTGCTCTGCGCCCACCTCATCTTCGACACCCGCGGCGGCCACCCGCGGATCTACAGCCGCGACTGTCCCCTGGCTCCCGTGGGCGGTGACCCGGCGCTGGCACCAGTGATCCCGACCCCGCACCGGTGACACCGGGTGTGGTGTCTTGGCGAGGGGCTTAGCCTGCCCGCTGGCGACCTCGACGAGTCGCCACCCGGATCAAGAGTTTGGATGGTTGCCCGCGGCGGGCTCTCTGCCGGCGAGCGGCATCCAGGTCGACTCACGTGAGTGTGTTCCGGTGGGTGCAGCGGTTCAGTCCGCTGCCGATCGACGTGGCCCGACCTGGCCGCCACGCGTTCCGGTGATCGATGGTTCGACGCGGGTCCGGATGCGGCGACGCTCAGTGGAGGGAAACTGCTCTCCTTCGTTCGCCTCGTCTCGAAGCCACTGCAGACCCTTGGTGAGCAGCTCGTCCAGGAGTTCGTTCTGGGTCAGCTCCGGCCGGCCGCGCCCTCGCATGAACAACACCGCGTCGTGGAGCTGGTCGGCGAGCGACTCATCCACCTTCAGCGGTCGTCGTCGAGCTGGCTGCCTGTCTGCCGCTGGGGCGTCTTGGGCGCCTGAGGCGTCTCGGGTTCCCGCGGATCCTGTGGCGCGTGACGGGTTCGTTGCAAGGGCGGGGGCAACGGGGTTCCCGACCAATCGGTCTTCCGCGCTCGTTCCGAATTCAGGGAGTCGCGCTAGTCCACCACGGCGTCGCTCAGGCATGGGCCGCTACCTCCACCGCTCGCGGCACCAGCAGTTCAGCGACTGCGGCGCGGTATTCGCGGTCACCTGTTCCGCCCGGGTCGTACCAATTGATCGGTTGCTGCGCGGAGAACGCCTCACCGTGGCGGGTGCTCTCGTGGATGACGGTGCTCAGCAGCTCGTTCGGGAAGTGCTCTCGTAGCGTGTCGAGCACATCAGAAACGACCTTCGAAGTGTGCTTGCCGTACATCGAAACCCGACACGGGAGCACGCCGGAGATGCGGAGATCGGCGTTCAGGCGACGTCGGACCTTGTCGATCAGCCGGGTTAGTTTTGGCAGCTCGTCTAGCTCCATCGCTCCTGCTGCCAGGGGAATGAGCACGTCATCCGCAGCCGCAAGGCCCATGATGGTCAGCAGGCCTAAGTCCCCGGGGCAGTCGATGACGACGAAGTCCCGTGGGGTGGCCCGCTCCAGCGCATCCACGAGGGCATGCTGCACACCCGCTTCTCCGCCGAACTGACGGTCGGCGTCAGCTAGCTCCGCGGACGCCCGGACCAACTCCAGACGGTCCACAGCAGTGGACCTGATCACGTCATCGAGCGGACGGTCGTCGCGAAACACCTCGACTAGATCCGTGTTGGCAGGTGAGTGCCCGAGCCACTTGGTCGCCGACCCCTGATCATCGAGGTCGACCAGGACCGTCCGGTAGCCCATCGACGCCGCGATCGCAGCAAGGTTGACCGACGTCGTGGTCTTCCCAGTCCCACCCTTGTTATTCGCTACGGCGGTTGTCCTCATCCGCCGTCCCGCCTGCTCGTCACGAGCATCGATCGCGTGGCGTCCCGTCATACGCTGGCTTCCTCCTTCGGCCTTAAGGAGTCCAAGGCGCCAGAAGATACCGAGGCGCCCTGGACGTCCTGGGCGCCGGTGTCTAGTTAGGCCTTGATGCCCACCTCCGGCGGTGACGCCTGCGTGAGCCAGCGGTGGTGCTCTGCCGTCCTGAGCCCGGCGGGGTCTCGACCGGACGGGGGCCAGCTCGTCACGCCCCGCTGATGGGCTGATGCCTTTCCAAGGCTTATGATGTTCTTATGAAGAAGCGTCGGGTCACGCTGAATCTCGATGAGGACGTGGTCGAGGCGTTGGAGGCGGTCGGTGGTCGGAGCATGTCGTCGGTCGCCAATGACGCCTTGCGTGAGGCGCTGGAGGTAGCGGCCCACCGGGCGGCGCTGCGCGAGTGGCTGGACGAGCTGGACCAGAAGCACGGCGCACCCTCTCGCGAGCAACGCGCTGCCGCGAAGGCCCTGCTCGATGCCGTCGAGCACGGTGAGTTGGACGGAACGAGCGCCGCATGAGCGTCGCCGTGGTCCTCGACGCGGCGGCGTTCGACATGCTCGACAGTGAGCAGGCAACGGGAATGCGTGCCCTGCTACGTAGCGCGATCGACGAGGGCGGCGAGGTGCGCTGCGCGGCGGTGACCCTCGCAGAGGTCTGCCGCGGGATGGTGCGCACCCGCCGGGTCGAGGCTGCACTCGCGCGCCGGCGCGGCGGCCAGCGAATCAGGGTGTTGCCGACAGACGAGCGGTTTGCCAAACTGGTCGGCGCGATCCTGCACGATACGGGCGCTGGCAGCGAGCACATCGCTGACGCCCATGTCGTTGCCGCCTGTACCACCGTCGACGCGGCAATCGTGCTCACCGCCGACCCCGGCGACATCGCCACACTGGCTGCCGCGGTCCCCGGCACCCGGATCGTCACCCGCAGTCCGGCCGCGCCGCTGTGATCACGCTGCGCTGCTGTAATCACGCTGGCCGGCCTGCCAAGCTGAACGAGCATGGGCACCTCGGCTGGTGCCTTGTTCCGTCAGGAGAGCAGTGTGCGGATGTCGTCAGCGTTCAGGGCGGTGCCGAAGACGTTGCCGTCGTTCATGACGCCGGCGAACAGCTCCGCCTTGCGGTTCGCCAGGGCCAGCACCTTCTCCTCGATGGTGTCCTTGGCGATGAGGCGGTACACCATGACGTTGCGGGTCTGTCCGATGCGGTGCGTTCGGTCCACCGCTTGTGCCTCGGTGGCGGGCTTCCACCACGGGTCGAGCAGGAAGCAGTAGTCGGCCTCGGTCAGGTTCAGCCCGAACCCACCCGCTTTGAGGCTGATCAGGAAGGCGCGACACGCTGCATGCGGCTACCTCCTCCAACCGGCCCGGGTCACCTCAATGGCGGGGAGGGTAGCCGCCGGCACCGACAACGCTCGCCGCCACGCCGCCGCCCGATCGTCGGTCTCGACGAGCGCGCGGCAACGGACGCTGCCCGCCGCGTGCGGGATGCTGGTTGGTGTGTGGTCCTGACCAGGCGGCGAGACCGAGGAGGGCGTCGTGTTCTATGCGTTTGGGTTCGCGCGAGTCGTCGTGGTGATGGGCGACTTGTACTTCGTTGACCCCGATCCGTTGCCGGGCCAGGAGGGCGCCGAGCGTGGTGTCCGCCTTGAGGTACGGCTGGTGGAACCGGGGGAGCTGAAGGGTTCGATTTATTCAGCTCGGCCGATTGTGGTCGACCGGCCGGTCTGGAGGGTCGACCTCCTGGAGGCGGTGGCGAGTCTCCCGGGCAGCTTGGACCGCGCTCACCATCACCCGGTCTTCCGGGGGTGGGAGCCGGGCTCGCGCAGTTTCGTCGAGGGCCTGTCGGCCCGACCGCTTGACTGGGTGGGTGCCCGTCTGTCCGATCTTGACGCTCTCCTTGAACAGACTGGCATGGCAGCGAACGATGTCGGCACCGGCGATGCCGAGGCGCTCCGGCAGACCGTTCCCGAGATCATGGACGTATTGGAACGGCTCCTTGACCGGGTGAAGGCGGGGCAGCTGGCGCTCGCGTCGGGTGATGAAGAATTGGCCAGTGCTCGCATCGGCTGGCTCTGATCTTGCGCTGCATCCTCGACGGGCGGTGATTTGGACAAGTGAACACGGAGCCGTTCCATCGCCGAGTCGCCGGTGCCCACGTAGAGGTACCGGCCGAAGGTGGGGCGACATCCGGAGTGCCTACTGGAGGAGCTCAAGGGAAAGCCGGCCACCACGATCCTCCCCGATGCCGAGGTCGCCGGCGGACCGCCCGAGTTTCACCGGCGTCTGCGCTCGACGCGTAGCCAGCGGCAGCCGTACCGCTTGAGCTCGAGGGTCACCGAACCGTCCTTCGCCACTCGTTTCGACCCGTCGACCAGGACGTCTTTCAGCACGCAGGAAGTGTCCAGGCCGGTCAGCTTCAGCGCGGCCTTCGTGGGGACCGCTCCGAAGTTGTGCACCGCCACAACGGTGCCCCCCTCGGTGTCGCAGCGGTGCGCGAGCACGGCGGCATCGCCGGTGTCGAGTACGGCGTAGCGCCCCCAGGCCAGCTCGGGGCAAGCCCGGTAGGACTCGATCAGCAACCGTATCCAGGACAGCAGCGACTTCGGGTCGCGCTCCTGGGCGGCGACGTTGATCCGCTCCGGCCGGTACTCGCCATCCGGGATCGGACCTGGCAGCTTGGACTCCTCAGCGGTGGAGAACCCGCCGTTGCGTTCAGGTGACCATTGCATCGGCGTGCGCACCGCGAGCCGGCCCTCCGCCCGGAGGTCCTCGCCCATACCGATCTCCTCGCCGTAGAACAGCACGGGCGTGCCGGGCAGGGAGAACAGCAGGCTGTAGACCATCCGAATGCGGTCTCGGTCGCCGCCGAGCATCGTCGGCAGCCGCCTGCGCAGCCCGCGGCCAT
>QHBZ01000308.1 GCA_003244055.1 Pseudonocardiales bacterium
CGCTCGGCTTCGGCGGGTCCACCTTCCGCTACGCCGCACCGGTCGGCCGGGACTGGAAGGTCGACGACCTGGCGGGCCTGCGGGTCGCCACCGCCTTCCCCCGGCTGGTCAACGCGGACCTGGCCCGCCACGGGGTGCGCGTCAGCCTGATCCAGCTCGACGGGGCGGTGGAGATCTCGGTGCAGCTGGGCGTGGCCGATGCGATCGCCGACGTGGTCGGGTCCGGGCGCACCCTGCGCCAGCACGGTCTGGTGGCCTTCGGTGACCCCATCTGCTCCTCGGAGGCCGTGCTCGTCGAGCGGTCCGGTGCGGCGCCATCGCCGGAACGGGCGCAGCTCATCGCACGGTTGCAGGGCGTCGCATTCGCCCAGCAGTACCTGATCCTCGACTACGACTGCCCACGCACCCTGCTGGACGGGGCGGTCGCCATCACCCCCGGGCTGGAGTCACCGACGCTGGCTCCGCTGGCCGATCCCGATTGGGTTGCGGTCCGGGCGATGGTGCCCCGCCGGGACGCCAACCGGATCATGGACGAGCTCTCCGCCCACGGTGCGAAAGCCATCCTGGCCAGCGACATCCGCTCCTGCCGGTTGTGAGTCGCTACTCCGCCCGGTCGCGCGCGGTTTCGACGCCCGCGCCGGCCGGGTCGGGCCAGCCCGGATAGGTGGGCGGTAGTCCGCCGAACGCTGGGCACCGTGACTTGTGATCACACCAGTCGCACAGCCGGCTGGGGCTCGGACGGAAGTCACCGCTGCGGGCGGCCCGCCGGATCGCTGACCAGATCGCGACGAGGGTGCGCTCGAAGCGGACCAGCTCCGCCTCATCAGGGGTGTAGCTCAACGCCTGCTGGTCAGCCAGGTACAGCAGCCGCAGCTGGCGCGGCACCACCCCGCGGATACGCAGCAGAACCAGCGCGTAGAACTTCATCTGGAACAGCGCCTTGGCCTCGAAAAGCTCCCGCGGCGCGGCGCCGGACTTGTAGTCGACCACGCGGATCTCCCCGGTGGCAGCGACATCGAGCCGGTCGATGTATCCCCGCAACAGCAGCGGCTCGCCATCGCTGGCATCGCTGGCCGCCAGCTCCACCTCCACCAGCAGCTCGCAAGCCTCGGGTGTGACCAGCCGTGGGTCCTCCAGCGCGAAGTAGGCCTCAACGAGCGCGCGCGCCGAATCGAGCCACTCGGCGAGCTCGGGATCCGCAGGACCGGCGAACAGCTCACCCAGCTCCGGACTTCCGGACAGCACGTCCCGCCAGGCGGGATCGACCAGTTCACACCCGGTCTCGGGGTTTCGCTGGTCGGGGGGCAGCGCGAAGAGCCGCTCCAGCACGGTGTGCACCACAGTGCCGCGGACCTGCAACCGGCTCGGCGTCTCGGGCAGCCGGTCGACCGCCCGGAACCGGTACAGCAGCGGGCACTGCTTGAAATCCGCCGCCCGCGACGGGGACAGCGCCGGGCGCCTGCGCGCGCCGGAGCTGGTGGCAAGGCTGGTGGCGGGCGCGACGCCGGCCAGGATCTCCGTCATGGCCCGCAGGGTAGGCGAGCCTCCCGACAGTGCTGTGCACCCGGCAGGCCGTGGGTCTGCCACCATGACTGTCTGTGACCCGACCCTGTGGACCATTCGAGCCCGGCGATCGGGCGCAGCTCACCGACCCCAAGGGGCGGCGGCACACGGTTGTGTTGGAGTCTGGCGCCCAGTTCCACACCCACCGCGGCGCGGTCGCCCACGACGACCTGATCGGGCTGCCCGAGGGCAGCATCGTCACCTCCGCAGCCGGGACCCGCTACCTCGCGTTGCGCCCGCTGCTGGCCGACTATGTGCTGGCCATGCCGCGCGGAGCGCAGGTGATCTATCCCAAGGATGCCGCACAGATCCTGATGTGGGGCGACATCTTCCCCGGCGCGCGGGTGCTCGAGGCCGGCGCCGGCTCGGGGGCGTTGACCTGCTCGCTGCTCCGGGCGGTCGGGGAACGCGGCAACGTGATCTCCTACGAGGCGCGCGCGGACCACGCCGAATACGCCGCCCGTAACGTCGAGCGGTTCTTCGGGGCGGTGGTGCCGAACTGGCAGCTCAGGGTGGCCGACGTGGCTACCCACCCGGCCGATCAGCCAGTGGACCGCGTGGTGCTGGACATGCTCCATCCCAGCGAGCCGCTGCCTGCGGTGTCGGCTGCGCTGGTTCCCGGTGGCGTGCTCACCGTCTATGTAGCCACCACCACGCAGCTTTCCCGCTGTGCCGAGGCGTTGCGGGAAGCCGGCTGCTACACCGAACCGCAGGCCTGGGAGACGCTGCTACGGCCCTGGCACGTGGTCGGGCTGGCGGTTCGCCCGGAGCACCGGATGGTGGCGCACACCGCGTTCCTGCTCGCCGCGCGGCGGTTGGCGCAGGGCGCCGTGGCGCCCACCCCGCAGCGCCGGCCCAGCCGGTCCAACCGGCGGCTGTAGTTGCGAGCGCCTGGAGTTGGTCTGCGGTTTACTCACGGTTCTACCGCGCCGTCCCGTACCGTTAGTGGTCTCTGAGAACCATGCGGGAGGAGGTGCCTCGTGCCGCACGACTATTCCGGCGACCGAGCCGCTGACGGTCGAGATCGCATCGACCCAGCGGTGGCTGCCCAGATCAGGGTCCTCGAGGATGAGGTGACGCTGCTGCGTCGCCGGCTGACCGAGTCTCCCCGGCATGTCCGGTTGCTCGAGGAGCGCCTCGCCGAGGCCTCCGCGTCGGTGAGCCAGCTCACCGAGCGCAATACCAAGCTGGTGGAGACGCTGCGGGAGGCCCGCGGCCAGCTCCTCGCGCTGCGCGACGAGGTCGATCGGCTGGCTCAGCCGCCCAGCGGATATGGCGTGTTCCTCGGTTGCTTTGACGACGGCTCGGTAGACGTGTTCACCTCCGGCCGCCGGATGCGGGTGGCGGTGTCGCCCGCAGTCGAGATCCCGCAGCTGCGCCGCGGGCAGAGCGTGCGGCTCAATGAGGCGATGACCGTGGTGGAGGCAGGCACCTTCGAGTCGACTGGTGAGGTCTGCGCGCTGCGCGAAGTGCTCGACTGCGGTCTGCGGGCGCTGGTCGTCGGGCACGCCGACGAAGAACGCGTGGTGTGGCTGGCTGACCCGCTGCTGCCGGGCCCGGACAACCCTGACACCGTGCCGCTGAAGCCCGGTGACTCGCTGCTGGTCGACACCAAGGCGGCGTACGCCTACGAGCGGGTGCCCAAGGCGGAAGTCGAGGACCTCGTGCTGGAGGAGGTTCCCGACGTCGGGTATGAGGACATCGGCGGCCTGGCCAACCAGATCGAGCAGATCCGCGATGCCGTCGAGCTGCCGTTCCTGCATGCCGACCTGTTCCGCGAATACGAGCTGCGCCCACCCAAGGGTGTGCTGCTCTACGGTCCCCCCGGATGCGGCAAGACCTTGATCGCCAAGGCGGTGGCCAACTCGTTGGCCAAAAAGGTGGCCCAGGTTCGCGGAGACAGCGAGGCCAAGAGTTACTTCCTCAATATCAAGGGTCCCGAGCTGCTCAACAAGTATGTCGGGGAAACCGAGCGGCATATCCGACTGATCTTCCAGCGAGCCCGGGAGAAGGCGTCGGAGGGCACCCCGGTGATCGTGTTCTTCGATGAGATGGACTCGATATTCCGCACCCGCGGGTCGGGAGTGTCCTCCGACGTCGAGACCACGATCGTGCCGCAACTACTCAGTGAAATTGATGGTGTGGAGGGATTGGAGAATGTCATCGTCATCGGTGCCTCCAACCGCGAGGACATGATCGATCCAGCGATCCTGCGCCCGGGACGGCTGGACGTGAAGATCAAGATTGAGCGGCCGGATGCCGAAGCCGCCAGGGACGTCTTCTCCAAGTACCTGACGCGCACGCTACCGCTGCACGCCGACGATCTGGCCGAATTCGGGCAGGACCGCAAGGCCTGCATCCAGGCGATGATCCAGGGCACGGTCGAACGGATGTACGCCGAGAGCGAGGAGAACCGTTTCCTGGAGGTCACCTACGCCAACGGCGACAAGGAAGTCCTCTACTTCCGGGACTTCAACTCCGGCGCGATGATCCAGAACATTGTGGACCGAGCGAAGAAGAAGGCCATCAAGGCGGTGCTGGAGACCGCCCAGCCGGGATTGCGGATGACTCATCTGCTCGACTCGATCGTCGACGAGTTCGCCGAGAACGAAGACCTGCCCAACACCACCAACCCGGACGACTGGGCGCGGATCTCGGGTAAGAAGGGGGAGCGGATCGTCTACATCCGCACCCTGGTCACCGGCAAGAACTCCGACTCGGGCCGGGCTATCGACACCGCCACCAACACCGGCCAGTACCTGTAGGACGCACCCGATCGCTGCAGTCCGACCGCTGCAGCTTTCGCGTCGGACTGGTCGAGGTTGATCACGGTTTGGGTGCGTCTGGCGACAACTGGTGTCGCCAGACGCACCCAAGTGATGATCATGGTGCGGGCCGTCAACGTTCGATCTTGGGCCAGTGCAGACCTACGTACGGCTTGGGGTTAGCGGCTGCCCACTGATCCAGCGCCGCAGCCAGGTGAGCGCCCATTCCGTGCTGCGGCAAGTGCGACTTCAGGACGCATACGACGATGATGTCGTGCTCGGCGGCGAAGTCCTTGACGTTCTCCGTCACCAACGCTCGATCCTCCCGACCCGCAGCGGCGGCGACTTCCCAGTCCGCGCGGGCGTTCACGCCGAGATCCCGGACTCCAACGGCATCGTGACCACGTTCGATCAACCGAGGGCAGGTTTCCGGAGGAAACATCTCATCGATGAGGAAACGCATCTCTCACGACGCCATCAGCCTCGCGCGCTGCTCGGCGAGGTGACGCGCCTGCTCGGCCGCCGCGTCATTGGCGGCGACCTGCTCGTCGATGGCCTCCCGGTGCGCAGCCGCGAAATCGATGGCGATGCGGATATGCCGGGAGTGCAGAGCGAACTGCTCAGCCAGCGCTGCGACGCGCACCTCGGCGCCGCCAGCGGTGTAGCGCAAGGCCGAGATGACCTCCCACACGTCGGGTCCCACCGCCAGTGCAGCGCGTCGTCCGGTCGATCCATCGCGGTACACGATGCCCGGGTACTGCAGGGTGTCCAGCCCCTCAGTCACTAGGCGCTCCAGCAGTGCCCGCTCGGCGATCCCTTCGGCGCCGGCTCGTGCTTCCAGCCGGGCCTTGACCGTCGGGTCAATGCGATATGACGTCGCTCGTGAGGCAACCATCACCACACCTCCAATACTTCACTGTACCGCAGGTGTAGTTCCCGCCCGGTCGTAGGATCTGCCCTTTTGCCGCGTTCTGGATGCAGAACGCGGCAAAAGGGACGCGCTGGACCGCGTTCTGCATCCAGAACGCGGTCCACACCTCAGGTGGTTACGAGGACGGCCTGGATGTCCAGGGTGATCTGGAGGGTGTCGCCGATCACTACGCCGCCGCCGTCCAGCGGCAGCTCTGTGTCGATGCCGAAGTCCTTGCGGTTGATCTTCGTGGTGGCTGACAAGCCGACCCGGGTGCCGCCGTAGGGATCCGGGCCGAAGCCGGTCAGCTCGACGGCAAGGGGAACCTGACGCGTGATGCCGTGCAGGGTCAGCTCGCCGTCGACCACCAGGTCGTCGCCGTTGCGGCTTACCCCGGTGGAGCGGTAGGTCATGATGGGAAACTCTGCCGTGTGCAGGAAGTCAGCTGATCGGATGTGCTCGTCACGCTGCGCGTTTCCGGTGTCGAAGCTGTTGACGTCGATCTTGGCGGTCACCGATGAGTCGAGCAGGTCGTCGCCGGTGACCAGACGGCCCGAGACGGAATTGAAGCGGCCCCGCACCTTGCTGACCATCAGGTGGCGGACGGAGAACGACACGTCGGAGTGCGCGGCTTCGATGTCCCAGGTGCCGGCGACATACCCAGCGATCGCGGTCGTAGTAGCGGTCATGGTGAACCCTCCGTAGTCGTAGTGTCCCGCGCGATCCAGCGCGAGGAAGCCATGTCCGGTCCAACAAATTGAACGTTCAAATATTTCCGGGCTGTGACGCAGCCCACTGCGCCGCGTGTTCGGCGGTCGATTGCCCGGTCGGGCCGGACCCGCTGGGCGTCGGGCACGTACGCTGCGGGTATGCGCCGGATCATCGGGACCGAGGTGGAGTACGGCATCTCAGTACCCGGGGACAGCACTGCCAACCCGGTCCTGACCTCGACTCAGGTTGTGTTGGCTTACGCCGCGGCGGCTGAGGTACCGCGCGCCAAGCGAGCGCGTTGGGACTATGAGGTGGAGTCCCCGCTGCGCGACGCCCGCGGCTTCGATCTGGGCGTGCCCGGAATCGCGCAGCCCGATCCGGAGCTGGACGATCTGGGCGCGGCGAACGTCATCCTCACCAACGGCGCCCGGCTCTATGTCGACCACGCGCACCCGGAGTTCTCCGGCCCTGAGGTCACCAACCCCCGCGACGCGGTGATCTGGGACAAGGCCGGCGAGCGCATCATGGAAGAAGCCGCGTTGCGCGCCCGCACGGTGCCCGACCAGCCGCCCTTCCATCTGTACAAGAACAACATCGACGGCAAGGGCGCCTCCTACGGCACCCACGAGAACTACCTGATGTCGCGCTCCACGCCGTTCACCCTGGTCATCGCCGGGTTGACCCCGTTCTTCGCCTCCCGTCAGGTGTTCTGCGGGTCCGGCCGGGTGGGCATCGGGCCGGCGGGGGAGCACCCCGGCTTCCAGCTGTCCCAGCGTGCGGACTACATCGAGGTCGAGGTCGGGCTGGAGACGACCCTCAAGCGCGGGATCATCAACACCCGGGACGAGCCGCACGCCGACGCCGACAAGTACCGCCGGCTGCACGTCATCATCGGTGACGCCAACCTCGCCGAGTACTCCACCTACCTCAAGGTCGGTACCACGGCCCTGGTGCTGGACCTGATCGAAGCCGGCGAACGCTTCGACGACCTGCGCCTGGTCGACGCGGTGCGGGCAGTGCACACGATCAGTCGCGACCCGTCGCTGAAGGCGACGGTGGAGGTGGCCGGTGGTCGCCACCTCAGCGGCCTGGATCTGCAACGTGCCTACCACGAGCGGGTCGCGCGGTTCTTCGCCCGCAACGGCGGCCCGGACGGCACGACAGACGACAGCGCCGACATCGCCGAACAGGTGCTGAGCACCTGGGGTGAGGTGCTCGACGCGCTCGCGCGGGATCCGATGGAGTGCGCCGATCGGCTGGACTGGCCGGCCAAGCTCCGACTGCTCGAGGGCTACCGGGCACGGGACGGGTTGGGCTGGGCCTCACCCCGGCTACAGCTGGTGGATCTTCAGTACTCCGACGTGCGGATGCACAAGGGCCTGTACAACCGTCTGGTAGCCCGTGGCTCGATGAAGCGGCTGGTTACCGAGGAAGAGGTGCAGGCAGCCATCACCCGGCCACCGGAGGACACCCGCGCGTATTTCCGCGGTCGGTGTTTGGAGCGCTACGCCACCGAGGTGGCCGCCGCATCGTGGGATTCGGTGATCTTCGATCTCGGCCGCGAGTCGCTGGTGCGAATACCGACGCTGGAACCGCTGCGGGG
>QHBZ01000309.1 GCA_003244055.1 Pseudonocardiales bacterium
ACGCGAACTCGCGCCCCGGGTCGCCCACGACCTGGGACCGGGTCTCCCAGGTCCACTCCGGGGTGACGTTGCGGCCGGTGAACCGACCCGTGCGCCGTCGCCGTCGGCTTCGGTCAGCGGCATAGTCCAGGCCAGGTAGGCCGGAATGTCGGTGAGCGCGAGCCCCGTGCGCTAAGGCCGCGGCGGCACTGGCAACCGGCGTGCGGGCCCCGCAGCCGAATACCGATACCGCCGGCATGACCCGGCTGCTGGACCGCCTCGAAGGCAAGGAGCTGATCCGGCGGCGCCGACACTCACCGGGTTTTCCACCGATGAGGTCAGCCAGCTCACCGCGATGCTGCAGCGGATGCTCACCTCGATGGCCACAGCATCGCCCACCTCCGACTCGTGCTGCGCCAACACCACCAGCCGGGCGCGATAACGCCGTCCTTAACGACACCCCGGTACGCCCGCACCGGACGGGCCCGCCCTCCACGAAGCAGGTCATGGTCCCGAGCCAGATGGCACCTGGTGTCAGCTACCTCCACGACCCTCCCACGGCGTTTTCGCCGAGGCTGGTCAAGATGGCGGCGGGTTCGGGGGTCGGAATCGTAGCGTTTGGAGATCATTTCTGCGCTGCAGCTGCGTCGCCGATCCGCGCGGTTCGGAACCGGGAGGCCGCGAGAGTGGCTGAGACGATGAGGAAGCCTGCCGCCGCTGTGTAGAGCATCGCTCGGTAGCCGAGCGCGTCAGCAAGGAACCCACCAGCGGGCGCGCCGACGACGATCATCGCGCGGTTGATCGAGCGCCTGGTGGCGTTGGTGCGAGCCTGCAGAGCATCTGGCGTGGCCGCCTGCCAGTATCCCATCTCGTTGGCGTTCTCCGCGCCCATCGACAGGCCCACCAACAGCTGCGCGCCTGCGAACAGCGCCCAGCCCAGCCAGTGAGGGGTGCTCAGTGCCACCAGTAACCACGCCGCCGCGGTCCCCGCGCGGGCGGCGATGACGACTCGACCGGCGCCGAAGCCCGCACCCAGCCGGGTGGCGGCCAGACTGCCGATCAGGCCGCCGACCCCTCCCACGGCCATGGCCACGCCGAGGCCGAACGCGCTGAGCCCCAGCGTGCGCAGCGCGAACGGCGGCAGCACCGCGCCGGCGGCGGCATTGCACAGAAACCAGCCGTGCGTGTTCAGCGCGAGCGGGCGAAGGGTGGGGTGGCTATAGACCCAACGCAGGCCCTCGGTGGCCTCTGCTCGGATTCCGCGCAGTGAGACCGGCGTGCGCGGTGGTTCAACGGTCGGGATACGTAGCAGCAGCAGCGCGGAGGTGAGGTAGCTGGCCGCATCGATGAGCACCGCCACCGGCGCGCCTAGCACCGAGATGAGCCCACCAGCCAGCGCGGGTCCAGAGGTTTGAGCGACGGCATCGCTTTGATCGAGCCGGGCGTTCGCCGCGGTCAACAGATGCGGCGGTACCACCCGTGGCAGAAACGATTGGGCCGCCGCGTCGCCCACCAGCGACATCAGTCCGAAGACCGCCGTGAACCCCATGAGCACGGGCAGCGACAGCCGGTGGGTCAGGGCCAGCAGCGGCACCGCGATCAGTAACAGCCCTCGGCCCAGATCTGTGGCAATAAGTAGGGGACGTCGCCGGGAACGCTCGACCAGCACGCCGGCCAAGAGTCCGAACAACAGGTACGGAAGCCAACGGGCGGAGCTGACCAAACCGACACCCCCCGCGCCCTCGTGCAGCGTCACCACGATCAACACCTGGATGGCGAGGGTGGTGACATAGCTTCCGAAGCCAGAGATAGTCGCCGCAGTCCACACGCGCCCGAAGCCGGGGCAGTCGCGCAGCCGACCGGGCGAGTTGTCTACCCCGCCAGCCACCACACGTAAGTTCTACCAACCGACTGGGCCGCGTCGGCACACAGAGATCCCGGACCGCCCACACCAGCGAACTTCACGTCGGACGACAAATCCTCACTCCGAGCAAGGATCAACTCGCCCAAAGTGAAGTTTGATCAAAACACCTCGCGACCACCCTGACGGTCAAGTAAGCGCTGGTCCAGCCGCGATGCGTTCAGTGGTCACCTACATAGAACATCAGGACCGGTCGACTGTTGCGTTGACGCCGAAGCGGACGAGGTGATCCCACAGCACGACCCACCGGCGATCCGAGCGCTCGGCGGCAACGAGCGCTCCGGCATCGAGGACGAAGTCGCTGCTCATGCGGAACGCCGGCGATCCGCCCCGGTCCGGTCGCCTGGGCGGATCGCCGGGCTGCCGAGATCTCACCGAGAGCCGTTCGTACGCTATCATGACCAGGAAGTATCAGGATGTTACTGCCCGACCAGTAGCGTGGAGCTGTGGCCGTCATCCCTCGGCGTGGATCCGTGGAGCTTCCGGCTGGTCTGCCGCACACCGCGTACGGATCCCGGCAGTGACCTCGGCCGGCCGCTACAGCTACGGGCCCTGGGAAGGCGGCCCCGACCCGCTGGCGGCGCCCGCCGATCTGTCCGCGGCGTTGGACCAGATCGGTCGCGACGTGATGGACGGCGCCTCGCCCCAGGCCGCGATGCGCGAGCTGCTGCGCCGTGGACTGGAAGGCACCCGGGGCATGGACGAGCTGGCTCGCCGCCTGTGGCAGCGCCGGGCCGAGATCACCCGCCGGCACCGGCTCGACGGCACTCTGCAGCAGGTCCGTGAGCTGCTGGACAAAGCCCTCACCGCAGAGCGGAGGGCGCTGTTCCCGGACCCCGACGACGACGCCCGGTTCCGCGAGGCCCGGCTCGACACGTTACCGCCGGACACCGCGCGCGCCGTCACCGAACTCGCCGACTACGACTGGCGATCCACCGAAGCCGCCCAGGCCTACCAGGACATTCGTGACCTGCTCGGCCAGCAACTGCTCGAACAGCGCTTCGAAGGCATCAAGCAGGGTTTGCAGGCCACCTCGCCGGAGGATGTCGAGCGGATCCGCCAGATGCTGTCCGACCTCACCGATCTGCTCGCCGCTCACGCCCGGGGAGACCCGACCACACCCCAGCGCTTCGAGCAGTTCATGCGCCAACACGGCGACTACTTCCCGGAAAACCCGCGCACCGTCGACGAGCTGATCGACGCGCTAGCGGCGCGGGCCGCCGCCGCGCAGCGGATGCTCAACTCGATGACCCCGCAGCAGCGCGCCGAGCTGGCGCAGCTCGCCCAGCAGGCCTTCGGTGACCCGCGGCTGGCTCACCAGCTTGCGACGCTCGACGCCCAGCTGCAGGCGCTGCGACCTGGTGAGGACTGGCAGGGATCCGAGCGGTTCCGCGGTCAGGACCCGCTGGGCCTGGGCGAGGGCGCCCAAGCGATGGCCGACCTCGCAGAGCTCGACGCGCTGGCCGAGCAGCTCGCGCAGTCCTATGCCGGGGCCCGCGCTGAGGACGTCGACCTCGACGCGCTGGCCCGCCAGCTGGGCGACGAGGCCCGCGTCGACGCCCGCCGCCTCGCCGAGCTGGAACGTGAGCTGGAGCGCAACGGTTTCTTCGAGCGGGCTCCGGACGGGTCGCTGCGACTGTCGCCCAAGGCGATGCGCCGGCTCGGTTCGCAGGCACTGGCCGATGTGGCCGACGCGTTGCGCAGCCGGCGCGGCGAGCGTGACCTGCGCCGGGCCGGCGCTGCCGGTGAGCCCACCGGCGCCACCCGGCAGTGGGAGTTCGGGGACTCCGAACCGTGGGACGTCCCCCGCACCGTGCGCAACGCCGTGTTGCGTCGCGCTACGAGCAGCGAGGGCCCGCTGCTGACCGTCGAGGATGTCGAGGTGGTCGACACCGAGCAGCGCGCCCGGGCCGCGGTGGCGTTGTGCGTCGACACATCGTGGTCGATGGTGCAGGACGGGCACTGGGTGCCGATGAAGCGCACCGCACTGGCGCTGCACCACCTGGTACGGACCCGGTTCCGCTCCGACGCACTGGAGCTGATCACTTTCGGCCGNNCAGGGCACCAACCTGCACCACGCGTTGCTGCTCGCGGGCCGGCACCTGCGCCGCCACCCGGACGCCGCGCAGGTGCTGCTGGTGGTCACCGATGGCGAACCCACCGCGCATCTGGAACCGGACGGGGAGGCGGTCTTCAGCTACCCGCCGTTGCCCCAGACGCTGGCCCTGACCGTGCGCGAGATGGACGGTCTCGCCCGCAACGGCACAGCGGTGAGCATCGTGATGCTGGGCCACGACCCCCGGCTCGCCGGATTCGTGCACGCGTTGGCTCGGCGCTGCGGCGGTCGGGTGTTGGAGCCCGGGGTGGACGGCCTGGGCGCCGCGGTGGTCGGCGACTACCTCCGACACCGCCGCCGTCGCGCGTAACCCCCGGCCACGAGATGCGGTGACGTAGGGTCGAAACCATGCAGCCTTGGACGTCCACCTCGGTTCCGCGGCTGCCCGGCCACGGCCGCCCGTTGCGGCTGTACGACACTGCGGCCGGCCAGGTCCGACCCACCGCGCCGGAAAAAACCGCACGGATGTACGTCTGCGGGATCACTCCCTATGACGCCACCCACCTAGGACACGCGGCGACCTACCTGGCCTTCGACCTGGTGAACCGGTACTGGCGCGACGCCGGGCACGATGTGCACTACGTGCAGAACGTCACCGACGTCGACGATCCGCTGCTCGAGCGGGCGCGCCGCGACCAGGACGACTGGATCGTGCTCGGGATGCGGGAGACCGCGCTGTTCCGCGAAGACATGGAGTCGCTGCGGATACTGCCACCGCGGGACTTCGTCGGAGCCGTCGAAGCGATCGGCGAGATCGTCGAGGTGGTCGGCAAGCTGCTCGCCTGCGGCGCCGGCTACCGGGTCGAGGACGCCGCACACCCGGACATCTACTTCGACCACCAGGCCGCGGCCCACTTCGGATCCGAGTCGGGTTACGACTCCGCCACCATGGCCCGGTTGTCCGCCGAGCGCGGCGGGGACCCGGAGCGGCCCGGTAAGCGGCACCCACTGGACGCCCTGATGTGGCGCACCGCCCGCGAGGGCGAGCCGTCCTGGGACTCCGAGCTGGGACCGGGGCGTCCGGGCTGGCACGTGGAGTGCTGCGCCATCGGGCTCAACCGCCTGGGCACCGGCTTCGACGTCCAGGGCGGCGGCTCGGATCTGATCTTCCCTCACCACGAGTTCTCCGCAGCTCATGCCGAGGCGCTCACCGGCGAGTACCCGATGGCCCGACACTACGTCCACACCGGGATGATCGGTCTGAACGGCGAGAAGATGTCGAAGTCGAAGGGCAACCTCGTCTTCGTCTCCCGGCTGCGTGCTGACCGGGTGGACCCGATGGCGCTGCGGCTGGCGCTGCTGTCCGGGTATTACCGCGCCGACCGGTCCTGGACCACCGGGATGCTCGACGAGGCGGTGGCCCGGCTGGACCGCTGGCGCCACGCCGTCGAGCTGCCCGCCGGGGCACCAGCGCAGGAAACCGTGAGCCGGCTGCGCGCCCACCTGTCCGACGATCTGGACACCCCTGGTGCCCTCGCCGCGGTCGACGCCTGGGCCACCGAGACGCTGGCCCGCCGCGGCCGCGACGTCGATGCCCCCGCCCTGCTAAGCACTGCAGTGGATGCCCTGCTCGGCATCGCGTTATGACGTGCTGGCAGAGCGACGTAGTATCTGCCAGCTGTTCAGTAAGACTGCCTTGACTGGCTGATCTGTGTCATTCATCCTGTCCGAATGACACACGCGAGCGAAGACACGCCGAGAACGGAATTGGTAGCCACGGAGAACGGGCGCGTGGTCATCCCGATCCAGGTGCGCCGCGCCGCGGGGATCGAACCCGGACAGCGGCTGGTGGTCTACGTCGAGGGTGGCCGGGTCGTGATCGAAGAGCGGGGGCATCTGCTCACGCGGGTCCAGGATGAGGCGATCGCCGCCGCCGAGGCGGCCGGGCACGGCGGGAGTGTGGTCGACGAACTGATCGCCGACCGGCGAGCCGAAGCCGCCCGCGAGGCGTCCGAGTGACCGCCGTGCTCGACGCCAGCGCGGTGCTGGCGCTGCTCTACCGCGAACCCGGCCACGACCAGGTCGCCGCCCAACTCGACGGAGCGGTGGTGTCCACCGTGAACTGGTCGGAGATCGTGCAGAAGCTCGAGCAGAAGGCACACCCTTCACCCGTTGCGGCGCTCGATGCGCTGCGGGCTTTCGGCGTGTCGGCGCGCCCATTCACTGCGGCCGACGCGGTGCGGGCAGCGCAGCTGTGGCCCGCGACCCGCAGCGCGGGACTATCCCTCGGCGACCGGGCGTGCCTCGCTGTCGCGACCGGCATCCCTGACGGCGTCGCGGTCACCGCCGATCGCTCATGGGGCACGCTAGACCTCGGGATCACCGTGCAACTCATCCGCTGAAGGACAGCGCTACGCGCTGCCCGCCGACTAATGTCGCGACGATGGACGCCGCTGTGGATAACCCGTGAGTGGCGATGCGAGCCCTGACTCGCATCGCCACTCACGGGCGCCGCAGGCGCACGGCTCACTCGCCGACGTGGTGCCCTCGCTGCTATCCGGTTTGGGGGTAGCCGGGTTCGCTGATCGGTTCGGGCTCAAGCCGGCACGCGGGGTCTGCCTGCTGCTTGTCGACGGCCTCGGGTGGTACTCGCTACGGGACCATCCCGCCGACGCGCCATTTCTCACGTCGTTGGCCGACGGCAGTGAACCGATAACGGCCGGTTTCCCCGCGACGACTGCGGCCAGCGTGGCCACGATCGCAACTGGCATGCCGGTGGGCCAGCACGGAATCGTCGGCTACACCTTCGCCACCCCCGAAGGTGATCTGCTCAACGCGTTGAGCTGGCACACCCACGGCGGGGGCAGTCGAGTGGATCTCCGGAAGCGGTTCGTCCCGGAGGACATCCAGCCGCGACTCACGGCGCTGCAACGCGCCGCCGCGGCCGGAGTCCGGGTAACCCTGGCGGTTCCCCACGCGCATCGGGACACGGGTCTCAACCGTGCGGTGCTCCGGGGCGCGGACTTCCAGGGCGTGCACGCACTGGGGGACCTGGCCGCCGGCGCACTGGCAGCGGTGTCGGGCAGCCAGCCGAGCTTGTGCTACGCCTACCACGGCGACCTGGACCTGCTCGGCCACGTCTACGGCGTCGGATCGCTGCCGTGGCGGCTGCAACTCGCCCAGATCGACAAGCTGACCGCCGCGATCGCTGAAGAACTACCCCCGGGCGCCGCGCTCGTGGTGATCGCTGACCACGGCATGGTGACGGTGACCGAAGAGGGCCGACTCGACTTCGACACCGAGCCGTCGCTGCAGGCCGGAGTGCGCCTACTGGGCGGTGACCCACGCGCCCGGTACATCTATACCGAGCCGGGCGCCACCGACGATGTGCGCGCAGCATGGGGTGAGCTGATCGGGGATCGAGCGTGGATCCGCACCCGCGACGAAGCGATCGCGGCAGGATGGTTCGGCCCGGTCGTCGAGCCCCACATCCGCGACCGCATCGGTGACCTCATCGTCGCCGCGCGCACCGACCTCGCCGTCGTGCAGTCCCGCGTCACACCCAGACTGAGCCGCCTCATCGGCCACCACGGCTCGCTGACCGCCGACGAACAGCTGGTGCCCTTGCTGGTGTACAGCCAAGACTGACTCCCGCAGATCTCAGTTGGAGTGGTCCCGCACCCATCCTGCGACGGTCCGCACGTATTCGCTGTACCGCTCTTGAGCCAGCGGGATCGCCGCCGACACCTGGCCGTGGTCAACCTCGAGATAGTCGTGCACCAGGACGTTGCGCATGCCGGCCGACGGGCGCAACGAGGCAGCGAATTCCCATTCGAGCACTCCAGCCCGCGCCACGTCGTCAAATGACGCGGCGTAGCTCTCTGGCGATCGACCCAACACCGAGGTCACGATATGGATGTTGATCGATCCGGCAAGCTCGACGATCTGGCTGAGGACTCGCTCCACGATGTGCCGGGTGGGTCGCTCGCGGCGGAGCCGTTCGGCGTCGACCGTGCCAAGGTCGGCCAGATCGGCGAGGAGCAGTTGGATCTCCTGTAGCCGCTGGGTGACCATGGCAGGGTCGAGTCGGCGTGCAGTCATCCGGCCAGCAGCTCCAGGCCGAGCCGCCGCAGCCAGTCAGTGTCGAGCCGTTCCATGACGGCGGCGGTCGATGCCCGGGCCCAGATGCCGGGTTCCTCTTCGTGCAGGATGAGCGCGCCGACCAGAGCGCGTTCCCGCAACAGCGGGCCGGCGGAGTTGAGATGCACGACGTCGACGTCGACGAGCCCGACGAGATCGATCACCTCGGTGACGAGCCCGAACAGATCGACGACGGCTCCGTGCTCGCTGAGGACGCCGATGTCGAGATCGCGTGGCTCCGGATCACCCCGGCCCACGCTGCCGAAGACCGTCAGCAGGCTGATCCGGTACCGCCGGCACAGCGCGCGAAGATCACCGGAGCCGGCCGCCACCCGGAGCCGCTCCAGCCCCTCCAGCGGTGTCACCACGAGCAGCATTGTCCCCGTACCCGACCACGGCCAACAGCCCGGCGCGCCGCTGGGAAAGGACTTCGATTCGCGCAGTCCAGCGCCACACCCGGAGGGTGATCGTCGTTTGTGTGCGTTGAGCGACACCAGATGTCGCTGGAGGCACACAAACGACGATCACCAGGATTTACCGAGGACACCGAACGGTTACCGGCGCGGCGGCGCGTAGGTGGCGCCAATGCGCATGCTCTGGCGCCATTGTGGCGCTACACTGAGCAGATGCCGAGTATCCAGATCAAGAACGTGCCGGACGAGGTGCGCCTCGTCTACCGAGCCCGTGCCGCCGCCGCCGGGAAGTCACTCCAGGAGTACCTCCTCGGTGAGCTGATCGAGAACGCCGGCCGCCCCACCCTCGACGAGGTGCTCGATCGTGCTGAGGGTCGGGCCGGTGGACGGTTGCCGGCCTCATTCGCGGTGCAGCATCTGCGCGCCGAGCGCGAGTGCCGGTGATCGTCGTCGACGCGTCCGTCCTAGCGCCGGCGTTGTCCGATGACAGCGACGAAGGCGACTATTTCCGGCAGCTCCTGCGCGGGCAGACCGTAGCCGCTCCGGAGCTGATCGACCTCGAAGTGCAGTCCGTGCTCCGTTCCGGCGTGCGCCATAGGTTGCTCGACGAGCGGCGCGCGCGACTGGCATGGCTTGATCTCGCCAGCGCGCCGCTACAACGCGCCCCGCACCGGCCGCTACTACAGCGAGCTTGGGAGCTGCGCGACAATGTGACCACATATGACGCGGCGTACGTCGCGCTTGCCGAGATTCTTGAAGCCACCCTGCTCACAGCGGATCGCAAGCTCGCGGACGCGCCCGGGATCCGTTGCAAGGTCGAGTTGGTCCAGCCGTGAGCACCCGTGAGTGGCGATGCGAGTTAGCGCTCGCATCGCCACTCACGGGGCGCAGCCACGTCAGCGGCTGTCGCGGGGTCCTCGGGGGCCTGAAGTGCCGCCGGGGCGGCGGCGGCGCAGGTAGCGTTCGAAATCCGCGGCAATGGCGTCACCGCTGGCCTCGTGCAACGTCAGCTCGGTGTCGCCTCGCTCCTCCAGGGCCCGCACGTAGCTGGCCACCTCGTCGTCTTCCTCGGCCATCTCGCTGACTGTCGCCTCCCACTCCTCGGACTCCTCCGGCAGTGCACCGAGCGGGACTTCGAGGTCGAGCACCTCCTCCACCCGGTGCAGCAGCGCCAGGGTGGCCTTGGGGGAGGGCGGGGCGGAGACGTAGTGCGGCACCGCCGCCCAGAACGAGATGGCTGGCACTCCGGCCTGCACGCAGGCGTCCTGGAAGATCCCCACGATGCCGGTCGGGCCCTCGTACTTCGACCGCTCCAGCTTGAACCGGGCGGCCGAGGCGGCGTCGTAGGCAGTGCCGGTGACGGGTACTGGTCGGGTGTGCGGGGTGTCAGCGAGCAGCGCACCCAGCGTCACCACAGTGGTGATCTCCAGGTCCGTGACGTAGCGCAGCAGCTCATCGCAGAACGATCGCCAGCGCATGTTCGGCTCGATACCGTGCACGAGCACCACGTCGTAATCAGCGCCGGGCGGCCGGCATACAGATAGTCGGGTGGTGGGCCACTCAACGCGCCGGGTGATCCCGTCGACCAGTTTGGTGGTCGGCCTGGTCACCTGGAAGTCGTAATAGTCCTC
>QHBZ01000310.1 GCA_003244055.1 Pseudonocardiales bacterium
TCCACGGCGAGCAGGTCGGCCCAGATCTCGGCCAGGGCTCGTTCGGTGTCGGTGCTGGGCGCCACGTAGTCGGTACGTGGGCCTGCCTCCCATTCCGGGGCTGGCAGTGCTGTGCGGTCCAGCTTTCCCGTGCGGCCCAGCGGCAACGCGTCGAGGAACACGAACGCTGCGGGCACCATGTAGTCCGGGAGCGCCTGATTCAAGAAGGATCGCAGCACCGAGGTTCGGGGAACCTGGGGACCAGCCGGCACGACATATGCCACCAGCCGCTGCAGCCCTGACCAATTCTCTTCGGTCGGTGCAGCCTTGCGCCCCAGCACCACGGCCGCGCTCACATCCGGATGCCTCGCGAGCACGGCTTCGATCTCACCCAGCTCGATCCGGAAACCACGAATCTTCACCTGGTGATCGACCCGGCCAAGGTAGTCCACCTCACCCGCAGCATTCCACCGCACCACATCTCCGGTCCGGTACATCCGCGAACCCGGCGCGCCGAACGGATTCGGCACGAACCGCGCCGCGGTCAACCCCGGTCGCTGCAGATAACCACGGGCCAGACCACGACCGGCGAGATACATCTCCCCCGGCACTCCCACCGGCACCGGCCGCAAGAAACCGTCCAGCACATAAACCTGAGTATTAGCAACCGGTCGCCCGATCGGCGGCGCTGTATCGCTATCAAATCCAGCTGCATCGCAATACCACGCCGTGGCATACACCGTCGCCTCGGTCGGACCATAGATATTGGCGATCCGGGTGCACGAGGTCGCGGCTGTGATCTGCCGCACCGCTCGCGCCGACAACGCCTCACCAGCCAGAACGACGATATCCGCGGTCACCGCAGCACTACCTTGGGACAGCACCTGAGAAAAGACCGAAGGAACCCCGCTGATCAGGCTCGCCGCGCGCTGGCCCGGCCTAGGTTCGGCGAGCGCGAGCGCGTCTTCCACGACATCGATGCTGCCGCCGATCACCAATGGGGAGAATATCTCGAATACCGACACATCGAAGTTCAACGACGTCGACGCCACCACGCGCGACAACCCCGACACCCCGAACTCCGACCCGGCCCACGTCGCCAGATCGACGACGCTGTCGTGAGCGACCACAACCCCCTTCGGCCGCCCTGTCGACCCCGACGTATAAATCGCATACGCCGCATGCGCTCCTGACAACGGCAACAATCGATCAGCATCGGTCAGATCGCTGTTCCCGCAGCCTGCCAGCGCCGCACCGATCTCCAAATCATCCAACCGGAGTCGAGGAATCCCGAGATTTACATCAGACAAGCGACTGTCTAGCTCACACGTAGTCACCACCAACACCGGACAGGCGTCGGAGAACATGAAGCCAATCCGTTCCAGCGGATAATCCGGGTCGACCGGCAGATACGCCGCACCCGCCTTCCACACCGCCAACAAGGTCACAACCATGTCCACCGAACGCGGCACCATCAACGCCACGAAACGCTCGGCACCCACGCCGAAACCGAGCAGCACCCGCGCCAACCGGTTAGCTCGCTTGTTTAACTCTCGATACGACACGCTCACGTCACCACAGCAAACCGCAGTCGCCCCAGGAGTACGGCTCACCTGCGCCTCGAACAATTCCACCATCGTATCCGCAGGCACCTCACGGGCGGTGTCGTTCCAGTCCACCAACAGCTTTTCATGCTCCGCCTCGGCGAGCATGTCGATCCGATCCAACAGAATCGTGGGATCCTCGACGAGCACATCCAGAATCTGCATCAGGTGATCCGTCAACCGCTCGATCGTCGACAACTCGAACAATGCCGGGTCATAACCCAGTCCGATCGACATCCGCTCGCCTGGCACCACCACAAGGGCCAACGGATAGTTGGTGGTCTCGATGGCCCTCAACTCCCGCAGCCGCAGACCGTGCGTCGCGGCGGCCTCGCCATCAATCGGGTAGTTCTCGAACACCACGATGCTGTCGAACAGGCCCACCTCGGCGGGTAGCTCACTCCAGGCATGCAGTTGGGTAAGCGGGAAGACGTCACACCGCCGGGCCTCGGCCTGCTCCACCTGCAGTTCCCGAAGCCAGGACAGGGCACCTTTCCCATTGTCGAAGTGCACCCGGGTGGGAACGGTGTTGATGAACATACCGACCATCGACTCCACGCCGGCCAACTCGGTTGGCCGCCCCGACACTGTGGTACCGAACACCACATCGCGCTGGCGGCTGTAGCGCGACAACAACAGTGCCCACGCCCCCTGCACCACCGTGTTCACCGTCAACCCGTGGTGCCGGGCGGCTCCGCGGATCTCGTTGGACTGCTCGCTCGACAGCGCGATCCGGACCGTCGCGCTGGACTCGGCGTGGTGGGCCTGCACGGGTGGATGGTCATACGGCAGGGCGGTGGGCTCGGACAGGCCCGCCAATACCCTGCGCCAGTACTTCTCGGGCTCGCGTCGGTCGACTGAGCGCAGCCATTGAAGGTAGTCGCGGAACGGACGCCGGGTGGCCACAGGGAGACTGACCAGGGGGTGAGCGGCCTCAGCCGCCTCCGGGCCACGACGCTGGAGCTCGGCATGGCAGGCGAACACGTCGGAGAGCACCTGGAAAACGCTCCACCCGTCCAGCAGCACGTGGTGGAAGGTCCAGACCACCTGGACCTCGATGTCGGAGATCTGCGCAACCATCACCCGCAGCAGCGGGGCCGCGGTCAGGTCCAGGCCCGCCGCTCGGTCGCGGTCGAGCCAGGTCTGCAGTTCTTCCCGTTGCCCGGCCTCAGACAGCGGCCTCCAGTCCAGGTAGCTGACCGGCAGGATCAGCTCACGGTGCACCACCTGCACCGGCTCGGCCACCCCGCCCCAGACGACACTGCTGCGCAACACCGGTGTCTGGTCCACGACGTGCTGCCAGGCCGCACCGAGCTGCCGAGGGTCGGCGACGCCCTCCACCACGAAGGCCGCCTGCTGGAA
>QHBZ01000311.1 GCA_003244055.1 Pseudonocardiales bacterium
CGGGAAACCGACCTCGACGAGGCGGTGCCCGTGGGGTTGCAGGTACTACTCGTCGTCGCCTTCTGCGCCACGCTCCTCGCGGCCGCCGTGGCACGCTTCGCCCGTACCGAGTGAGGCCTTCAGCGTCTCGGCCTCACCGCAGCAGCGGGCCGCTCCTGAGCAGCTCACGAAACTCCGGGGCCGGGACCGAGCGGGAGAATAGCCAGCCCTGGTAGGCGTCCACGCCGAGGCCCCGGAGCGCCTGGAACTGCGCTGCGGTCTCGACCCCCTCCGCGACGCAGACGCGGCCCAGCGCGCGGACCATGTCGACCACCGCGCGGACCACCGCGAAGTCCGAATGGTCGACACCTACCCCCGAGACGAATTGGCGGTCCAGCTTGACGATCTGCGCGGGCAGCTCCTTCAGGCGAGCCAGCGAGGAGTAGCCGGTACCGAAGTCGTCCACCGCGAAGCGCGCCCCGCGCTCGACCAGCTCGGCCATCGCCTCGCGGGTCGCATCCGGCAGGTCGACCAGGACGGTTTCCACCAATTCCAGCACCAGCCGGTCCCAGGGCAGCTCGCTCTCGGCCACCGCGGTGGCAACGGTCGCCACGAAGTCGCCGTCGGCGGGGTCAGCGAGGTTGACCGCAACGGCGACCGGGCGGCCATCCCACGCCACCCAGTCCCGTGCCTCACGCAGCGCGGTGCGCAGCACCCACCGGTCCAGCTCACGCATCAGACCCCCCCGCTCGGCCACCGGCAGGAATACGGCCGGGCTGAGCATTCCGCGTTCCGGGTGCGGCCAGCGGATCAGCGCCTCCGCGGAGAGGATCACGCCGTCCGGATTGACCACCGGCTGGTAGTGCAACTGCAGTTCGTCGCGGGCGAGCGCCTCGCGAAGCTCACACTCCAGCTCCACCTGCTGATCGGCTGATGCGATCAGCGCCGGGTTGGCCATCGCAAACGGCCCGGTGTCGGTCCGCTTGGCCTCGAACACGGCCGCGTCGGCGAAGCGCATCAGATCCTGCGCGCTGCGGGTCGAGGCGTCCGGCACAGCCACCCCGATCGCCGCCGACAGCCGGATCACCTGGCCGCGCAGCGGGGTCGCAGTCCCCAACAACCGCGAGACCGTCGCGACGAGCGGGCCGATGCCGCCCTGGGCGGCGACGTCGGAGCTGATCACTACGAAGACGTCGCCGGACAGCCGACCGGCGGTGCAGCCCGCCGGCAACCCGTCCTGCAGCCACCGTGCCAGCGCGACCAGCAGCTCGTCACCAGCATCGTGGCCGAGCGCATCGTTGACCCGCTTGAAGTTGTCGATGTCGCAGAACAGCACCGCGACATCGCCGTCGCCGTCGCCCAGTACCTCGGTCAGGGTGTCGGTGATCGCGGCCCGATTGGGCAGGCCGGTGAGTTCGTCGTGGGTCGCGCGGTAGGTGAGCGCCTCGGCCACGCGGCGCCGCTCGGTGATGTCGGTGAACATCACCAGCAGGAAGCGCTGGCCGTCGTCCTGTACCGATGCCGAGACGTTGAGCTCGCAGTACACCGGGTCACCGTCGGCCCGCAGCAGCATCCGCTGCGGCACGGTGTAGGACCCGGCTCCGTGCCGGGTGCGAAGGGTGCGCAACCGGTCGGCCCGATCGTCGGGGTGGGCGAGCGCCTCGGAGCTCATCCCGCGAAGCGTCTCCAGGTCGTAGCCCAGCAGCTTGCACAGCGCTTCGTTGGCATCGACGATCCGGTCGTGGTCATCGAAGATCCCGATGCCGACCGGGGCGATCGCCACCAGGTCGGCGAAGCGCTGACTGGAGCGCATCATCCGGGTCTCGGCAGCCCGCTGGTCGGTGACGTCCTGCACTGTGCCGAGCAGGCGCAGGCACCCGGAGGCGTCGGGGATGGCCGCGCCGTGGCAGCGGACCGTGCGAACCGTCCCGTCCGATCGGAGCACCCGGTGCTCGCATTCCACCGGCACCTGGTCGACGATGAGCTGACGCCACAGGTCGTCGACCCACTCCCGGTCATCGGGATGCACGAGAGAAAGGAAGGCCTGGTAGGACGTCTGCCGGGAAGCTACTCCGTATAGGTCTCGCATCACGTCCGACCAGACCAGCCGGTCGCAGCCTGGCTCCCACTCCCAGGTACCGATCCGGGCTACCTCCTGCGCCTGCGCCAGCCGCTGCTGCTCCGCGCGCAGCGCCCGCTGCGCTGCTCGATCTTCAGTGACGTCCTGCATGGTGCCGACCAGCCGCAGGACCTCCCCACTGGGTGAGCGCTCGGCTCGCAGGCGACACACGTAGTGACTCTCACCGTGCTCGGGCAGACCGCGGAACTCCAGCTCCAACATGCCCGAATCGCGATCAGCGGCCATCTCGTGCACCCGCCGGAACAGATCGGGCAGATCCTCGGGGTGAATATGACGAAACGGGTCGGTGGCGTCGGTGCAGCGTCCAGCGAACAGCTCGACCAGGGCGGGACTGTAGGTGATCCGGTTGGTGGACCAGTCCCAGGTGAAGCTGCCGATCCGAGCTATCCGCTGCGCCTCCAGCAGCCGCGCGTGTTCCTGTGCAAGGTCGTCGGTGGCCACGGTGTGACGGGCCGAGCGCAGGTCGGAGATATCGACCAGGAACACCATCAGCAGGTCCGTGCCCGGCACGGTCCAGCGCGTCACCCGCACCGGTACCGCACGCCCGTCCGGTCCGATCAGCTCGGCGTCGGTGTCGTTGGCAGTGTCGTTGGCGGCGTCGTTAGCCGGGCCGCGACCAGGGCTCGTGAGGAGGCGATGCAGCGGGAGGCCGGTCAGCGAATCGGGGAACCACCGACCGGCGAGCTGAACCGCGGCCAGGTTGGCCGCCACGACCACGCCACCCTCACAGACCAGCGCCGGTGACTGCGGCAAGGTGATCTGGGACAACGCGCTCTGCGTCGCCGAGTACTGGTCCACCGGGATCGACGCCGACCGGGTGGACGACGACACGATGGACGCCGACGCCGTTGCCGCCGCCGACACCGACCGGCCCGCCCGGAAGGCAGCCAGCGAGCGGCCCGGCGCGGCCCACGACACCTCGGTCGGATCCAGCGATAAGGGCACGAACTCGACCCGCTCAGCGCGCTCGGCCACGGCACCACCCTCCGGTCGCGCCAACCGCCGCGGACCCGCCGACGCTGGCAACGAGGTGTCACAACCCTGTCGAGTGCACCAACGCGTGAACTGTCGATTGGTTATGCGTCTTGTGCAACCCGCTGTGACAGTTGGTGCCCTGCTCCCGCCGCAGTGGATCTAGATTGTCACCACATCAGGTGGCTAAAGTCGCTTTGCGCCGCCAGAGGGCTAGCTAGGCGAAGCCTTGGTTAGGCTGGAACACTGGGTACGCTGGAACACTGGGTACGCTGGAACACCGTGCAGTTCCGCGAGCTGGCGATCCCGGGTGTGATCGAGTTCACTCCGAGAGTCTTCCCTGACACGCGCGGACAGTTCGTCGCCCCGTTCGAGCAATCCTCGTTCGTCGACGCCACGGGGCACCGACTGCAGCTGGTGCAGTCCAACCACAGCACCTCCCGCCGCGGCGTGATCCGCGGAGTGCACTTCGCCGACGTGCCGCCCGGTCAGGCGAAGTACGTGTACTGCTCCAGGGGTGCGCTGCTGGACATCGCGATCGACGTCCGTGTGGGCTCCCCCACATTCGGCCAATGGGTGTCGGTACTGCTGGACACTAATGCCCCCCGCGCGCTGTACCTCCCCGAGGGCATCGGGCATGCATTCATCGCGCTGGCCGATGACACCGTCATGACCTACCTGTGCTCCACCGGGTACGCACCCGCCGCAGAACACACTGTGCACCCGCTGGATCCCGCCCTGGGCCTGCCCTGGCCCGCCGACGTCGACCCGCTGCTGTCGGATAAGGACCGCGCAGCCCCCACCCTCGCCGAAGCCACCCAAGCCGCCATCCTCCCGAAATGGGCGGACTGCCAAGCCCGCTACACCGAACTCCGCGCCGCCGCCCCGCATTCAGCGGGCTGAACGGGGCTATTCGGGTGCCGCCTACCCCGCTGAGCCTGCTGAATGCGGCGCCAGCCGGTGGGGCGAGGGGTAGAGACGGGCGAGGACTACGGCGACCGGGGTTGCGGTACCCAGTTGGCGGGAGTCGGTGGATGCGGCCGGGTTGTCGCCCAGCACCCACCAACCGTCGCCGTGCCGGCCTACCGCGCGCTTGACCGATAGCACCCCGGGCCGCTGCGGCCACCCGACCAGAACCACCGCACCAGGCCGTGGCCGGGCTCGCAGGCTGACCAGCAGCACGTCGCCATCGGACAGCGTCGGGGACATCGAAGGACCACGCACCACGGCACGCCGCCACGACCACCCGGCGAGGTTGTCCCCCGTCCGCACGAATGATCTCCGTCCAGGATGCTCGGCACGTCATGCGCGAGTAGGGTCGCCTGACGTCGGATCATCACATTGTCACAGGAGGAACGATGCGACTGCTGTCGCGCATTCTGCCCCGCCCCCGCCTGGAGGTTACTGCGCACTGCGACCTCCCGTGCGGCGTTTATGACCCGGCGCAGGCTCGGATCGAAGCCGAGTCGGTCAAGGGGATCCAGGAGAAGTACCAGTCCAACGTGGACCCGGAGTTCCGCTCGCGCGCCATCGAGATCAAGGAGCAGCGCAGCGACCTGGTCAAGCATCACCTCTGGGTGCTGTGGACCGACTACTTCAAGCCGCCGCACTTCGAGAAGTACCCCCAGCTGCACGAGCTGTTCAACAAGGCCACCAAGGCCGCGGGCGCCTCGGGCACCAAGGGTTCGACCGACCCCAAGACCGGGCAAGAGCTGCTGGACTACATCGCGGAAATTGACAAGATCTTCTGGGAGACCAAGCAGGCCTGATCACAGGTACGAGAGCGGTGCCGGCCAGCGGCAATACTCGTCGGTGGTCAGCGCCGCTCTCGTTGTCGAGGTGACTAGTCCCGGGCACCGACTCTCTCGGTCGGTCAGCCAACCATGGTCTGGTTGGCGGCCAGCGCTGCGTTGGCCAATCCTATGCAGAAAATCCCGCGTCGGGTCGGAGCGCAGCCGCGTTACTGTAGCTGTCCCTCGTTCTCGGATGTCCATAATCGAGGGCGGAACCGTTCGAAGAATCGGTTTGGCCACGTCGTTGGTGGCATCATTGGCAGTGGTTGCCGGTATCGCGATGGCACTACCAGCCGCGGCGGTCACGGGGGGCCATCCGCCAGCCCGCCCAAACCCGGCAACAGCGCCTGGCCCGGGCCGGCGCAGGCCCCCCAGAAGACCACATGGCCCACCCTCGAGTACGGAAAGACACCACTCTCCGGGGCGCGTCCGTACTCTGCATCCACCTACGTGGGAACCCATAGCGGCTACACACTCCGCTGCGGCTGGCGGCTGTGCCTGTACTGGGGCAGCAACGAAGGTGGGGCGGCCGCCGGTTTCAGCTACGGCGTGCCGGATCTAGCGCCGCTCGTCGTCATCGCCGCCGTCCTCGTGGCGATGGTGGCGACGGCGGTCGCCTGTAGCGCGCCGTCCTCGCAACCGGCATCGCGTGCATCCTCGACGCCATCGCCGACGCGGGCGCCGAGCTACCCACCCGCACCGTCACCACCGGCCACAACACCATCCGCAACTATGCTGGCCAGCGGAGTACTCATCGCTGGTCAGCGTCGCATCTCGGGTCCGGCGCGGCGCTAGACGCAGTAGTATCGGCTACACCGTGGACGCAGTCGAGCAGTTCGTCGCCTTGTTGGCCGGGCGCGGGCCGGGGCCCGAGCTTGATGTTGGCGCGCTCGCTATCGCCGCCGGCGCTGATCCCGATGTCGACGCGGGCACCTGGTTGCGCGAGCTGGATCGGCTGGCTCTGGGCGTCGACTCGCTCGAGACGCTCATCCACCGGCTGTTCGTCGAGGAGTCCTTCGCGGGCAACACCTCGAACTACTACGACCCCCGCAACTCCCTGTTACCTGAGGTGCTCCAGCGTAAGCTCGGCATTCCGATCTCGTTGTCGATTGTCTGCCTCGAGGTGGGGCGTCGGGCCGGGTTGTCACTGGAGGGTGTCAGCATGCCCGGGCATTTCCTCGTCCGACCGATGGCTACCGATCACTACCTCGACGCCTTCGATGGCGGCGCGCTGCTCGACCTTCGCCGTTGTGAGGCACTGTTCCGCACCGCCAACCAGGCTGGCCCCGACGTCGCGTTCGGGCGGCACCTCCTGACGACCGCGCCCAGGAGGGCGATTTTCGTGCGCATCCTGGAGAACCTACGGACCGTCTACCGGGGCCTCGGCCGTCCCGCCGACCTTGAATGGGTACTGCGGATGCGCCTGGCGCTGCCCGGGGTGGGAGCCCAGGAACTGCTCGAACTGGGTCAGACGCTCGGCCGGCAGGGCCACTTCCTCGACGGTGCCAAGTTCCTCGAATCGCAGATCGTCAAGTGGCCACAGCACGCAGAACTCCTCGAAGGCACCGCCCGTGGCCTTCGCGCGCAGCTCAACTGAACTCGCGAGGCCTGCCGGTGGCCCAGCGCAGCGCGGATGGGCAGAACAGAAGTACCAGCACCCCCACACAGAACACCGCGGCCGGCACTCCATAGGCAGGCTGCGATGAGGGGCCGGCGGCGTACCAGCAGACGCCGAGCAGCAGGAGCTGAGCGACGACAGCCGGAGTTCGAGCTCCATGACGGCCGCGCACCAGATTCACGCCCACGATGAGCAGAATGATCCCGAAGCCGGCCAGCCAGGCCGCGGTGGCCCCGATCGGCACCGGACCGCTGGTTCCGCGCAGCGCCGCGACGAGCAACCAGCCTGCGATCACGACACCAACCAAGCCCTGCAGCCCTACCAGCACGCCAGCGCTACGGACTGGACGGGGCGCGGTGGTGGTCATGCCGTCCCCGCAGGGTCGGCTTCGTCGGCGATCACCACTGCAGATTAACCGCCGCCTCGGCGCTGCCCCCATGATGCAGGGCCGCTATGGCCGCACCTGTCAAGGGACACGCTGACCCGACGCGAAAACTTGCCCGAAACGTTCTGGCGGCCGCTCTCGTTAAGACCCATAGGGCCAGCTGCTGAGGAGCTCGACAGCCTCCGGGTTGACGGGCTTCTTACGGTCATCGCGATGATCCTATCGCGGTGATGGAGCGGAGCGGGCAGTCGTGATCAAGCGATCGTGACGCACAGCTACGCCCGAATAGTGCTTCTGAATCGGTTTCACATGCGGTTAACAGTTCGCCTGGCCCAGCACCCTGTTGGGTGAACCGACGAACTGGCCCCGTCGATAGCCCTTGACATCGCGGGTGATTGTGAAATCATTCACAAGCCCAAATGAGAGACAAACGAAGGCGCTGGGACACCTGAGTTCGCCAGCGCGATCGACGAGGAGCAAGCACCATGGACTGGCGCCACCGCGCGGCCTGCCGAGACGAGGACCCCGAGCTGTTCTTCCCTGTGGGAACCAGCGGCCCCGCTCTATTGCAGATCACCGAGGCGAAGGCCGTCTGCCGTCGCTGCCCGGTTAATGCTGAGTGCCTGAACTGGGCACTCACCTCCGGACAGGATGCCGGCGTGTGGGGCGGTATGAGCGAGGACGAGCGACGCGCCGTGAAGCGGCGCAGCGCTCGGACCGGGGCCCGTAACGGCGTCTGATCCGCATGTAGTACTACCGAGGAGAGGCCCGGCGATTATCACGCGCTGGGCCTCTCTTCGTTGGCGGATGGCAACTTCACCTCGTTCTCACCTGAGGCCACGTCGTTAACCGCGCACAACTCCCAGCACTTCTCCGGTGACCTCACCTCACGTTAGGTCACTCAACACCTCACGTTAGGTCACTCAACTAAGGCGATCAGGTCACCCTGCTGCACGACGTCGCCCTCCGAAACCGCCAATTTTGAGACAGTTCCTTCGACCTCTGACAGCACTGGGATTTCCATCTTCATCGACTCGAGGATCACCAACGTGTCGCCGTGGGACACTGCGTCACCTTCGGCGACCACGATCTTCCACACGCTGGCCACCATCTCAGCCCGGATCTCCTCAGTCATGGATCGCGCCTCCTCGACGTTCGGCCCATTATCCAACCACGCGCAGCGACCCAGGGTCGGCGGCATCACGGCACACCGTGACACACTCTCCACGATCGCAATCAAATCGCCGAAGATCAACCTATACCGGGAGGGAGGACGTCGTGTCCAAGCGAGGCCGCAAGAAGCGTAGCCGCAAGAAGAACGCCGCCAACCACGGCAAGCGTCCAAACACCTGAGCCGCACTGCGGGCCCGTCAGCGCTGACGGGCCCCAGTGCGGCTCAGGTGAAGCTCAGCTCTCGGTCGCCAGCCACTCGTGGCTTTCGACGATGGTCGACACCTCCACGACGGCGCCGTCGTCGCCCCGCTTGACGATCACTTCCGCACCGAGAACGGCTTGCCTCAGCATGATCTCGCGGATCGACTGGCGCAACCGGTGCCGCAGCGCGTCGGGTGCGTGGTCACCGCCGCACTTACGGGCCAGCAGCGTCTTGAGATGCTCCTCGAGTCCGAATTCCTCCAGGCACGGGCCGCACTCGTCCAGATGGCGCTTCAGCAGCTCGCGGCGTTGGTTGTCGCACTCGTTGTCCAGAAACAGCCACAGTTCGGCGAGCACCTCGCTGCAGTCGGTGTCGTGGGGATCTCCACAGCTCATGATGCGACCTCCGCATCGCGCAGGAAACCCCGCTCACGAGCCACGCCGGTGAGCATGTCGCGCAGCTGCTTTCGCCCGCGATGTAGCCGCGACATCACCGTCCCGATCGGGGTACCCATGATCTCGGCGATCTCCTTGTAGGCGAAGCCTTCGACGTCGGCCAGGTAGACGGCCATCCGGAAGTCCTCCGCCAACTGGCTCAGGGCATCCTTGACGTCGGAGTCGGGCAGCCGGTCCAGCGCATCCATCTCCGCCGAGCGCAGACCCACCGAGGTGTGTTGGGCGGCCTGAGCCAGCTGCCAGTCGGTGATCTCCTCAGTGGGCTGCGCCACCGGCTGACGCTGCCGCTTGCGGTATCCGTTGATGTAGGTGTTGGTCAGGATGCGGTACAGCCATGCCCTGAGGTTGGTGCCCGCCCGGAAGGATTCGAACGCGCCGTAGGCCTTGAGGTAGGTCTCCTGCACGAGGTCTTCAGCGTCGGCCGGGTTACGGGTCATCCGCAGCGCCGCCGCGTAGAGCTGGTCGAGCAAGGGCATGGCGTCGCGCTCGAAGCGCGCGGTGCGCTGCTCCGGCGTCTCCTGGGTGCCCTGCTCGTCGGCACTCTGGTCGGGGCTGTCCGTGGGTGGAGCCTTCTCACCTGTGGCCTTCGAGCGGCCTGGCACGGTAGTCCCTTCGGCACTGTCGGCTTCCACTACTCCGACCACCCCCATGCCCTGATGTGCATTGGTGGTCGAGAGTACCCGCCAACCGGGCAGCCGGCCCAGCGAACTGGGCCTGCGCTTGACGGGTGGGCGTTGCTGCACTACCTGGTCGCGGGTTTGTCCGGTTGTTGATACCACGGCCCGAGCAACGCCCACGCTGGCGCCTGCATTCCACACCATGATCGCCGTCACGGTGTCATAGGCAACTCAGTGCCATAGGCGACACGTCATGTCGCTCTCGACACACTTTTCGTGATCACCGCTGTAACCACTGCTCCACGGCGCGCCGCACTGCCGCGGGATCTGTCTTGAGCGAGTGGTCTCCTGGCAACAACACGACCTCGCGTCGGGCGGCGGGTTCCGGGCGACCGAAGGGGTCCCGATCGCCCTGCACGACAAGAACCGGCACATCCACCCCGTCCAGCTCGTCCATCCGGCTGCGCTCTGGGCGCCCCGGTGGGTGCATGGGGAACGCCAGGCACAACACCGCCACCGCACCCCCCGCCGCCGCGGTGCGGCAGGCAACCCTGGCTCCCGAAGACCGGCCGCCGAAGACCAGCGGAAGGCCGGCGAACACTCCGTCCGACAGATGGTTCGCAACGGCCAGCCACGCTTGGTCGAGCTGCCTGGCCGGTGCCGGGGCACGCCGCCCCGCGACCCGGTAGGGCTGCGTGACCAGCGCCACATGCAGGCCAGTCGCGGTCGCCGCCGCGGTGGCGACCATCAGGTCTGGCGCGCTCGTGGATCCGCCCGCACCGTGCCCGAGCAGCAACGCCGCACCAGACCTCAACGGCAGCGCTACGCCGGCATGCGGGCAATGCAGCTCGACGAGTGCCGGACCGGATGGCGTCGGGATCGTCAGCTCAGTCACCGCAAGCGGTCCAGATCCAGCAGCGCCGGCTGCTCCGGCGCGGCCAGTTGTACCAGCTCAGGCCCGTCATGCCGGACATCGTTGACCGCTGTGGAGACCGGCCGCAGCACAAGCCCGCTCACCAACTCCGCGGACGGCGGCGTGAGGAGCCGGCTGGGATCGTCGGAATCCGGATCGAGCCAGGCCTGCCACGCCCCAGCGGGAAGGATCAGCGGCATCCGGTCGTGGATCTCGGCGAGCGGGCCGACCGCGTCGGTGGTCAGTACCGCGCAGGTCACCAACGGGGGTGCTGCGCCGTCCGGGCGCCGCCACGTCGACCACAACCCGGCCAAGGCGAGCCCGGCGCCGTCCGCCCGGGTGATGAAAAACGGCTGCTTACCGTCGCCTGCCCGCTGCCACTCGTACCACCCGTCTGCGGGGAGCAGGCAGCGCCGCCTGGCCACCGCATCGCGGAAGGCGGGCTTGCCGGCGGCTGTTTCTGCCCGGGCATTGATCAGCCGGGAGCCGACTTTCGGGTCCTTGGCCCAATGCGGCACCAACCCCCAGCGCATCACCCGGATACTGCGCACCGCGCGATCCGGATCGGGGGTGCCCTGCGGATCGCGCGGATGCCGGGTTACCACCGACAACACCGGTGTGGTCGGTGCGACGTTGTAGTGAGCCCCTGGCGCCGCGTCGTCAGTTGCGTCTACCGCGTCGAACTCGACCGCCAGTGTCGCAGGATCCCTGGTTGAGGCGTACCTACCGCACATGCAGTCATCGTGGCATGACCAGCAGGCAAGCCCGGGTGCGCAATGATGGCAACATGACGACCGCCACCCGGCTACCGTGGGCCGCGCCGCTGGCGCGCGGACCGGTGCGAGCCACCGTCACCGTGCCGGGCTCCAAGTCGATCACCAACCGGGCGCTGATACTGGCCGCGCTGGGCGGCACCGGCGGCACCATCCGGGGAGCGCTACGCAGCCGGGACACCGATCTCATGGCCGGAGCGCTGCGCGCCATCGGAGTGTCGGTTTCAAGCGATCCAACCGGCCGCGGCGACGAGCTGGACGTGGCCGCGCACAGCGGGCTGCGGGGGGGCGCCACGGTGGACTGCGGGCTGGCCGGCACGGTGATGCGCTTCGTACCGCCGCTGGCCGCGCTGGCCCAGTGCCCGGTACGGTTCGACGGCGACGACCAGGCGCGGAAGCGGCCGATGAGCGCGGTGCTGGGCGCGTTGCGCACGCTGGGATGCCGGATCGACGGGGACGCTTTGCCGTTCGTACTACACGGCGTGCCCGGGCGCACCGGCGGCGAGGTGCGGATCGACGCGTCGGGTTCCTCGCAGTTCGTCTCCGGGTTGCTGCTCTCCGCGGCCGGGTACCACGGGGGCATCACGATCCGTCACCACGGCCCCCCAGTCCCCTCCCGGCCGCATATCGACATGACAGTGCAGATGCTCGCCGCCCGGGGCGTCGAGATCGACACCGACGGTGCGACGTGGTG
>QHBZ01000312.1 GCA_003244055.1 Pseudonocardiales bacterium
CTTGGTTTCGATTTGTCGGATGCGTTCTCGGGTGACCCCGTGAACGTGGCCGATCTCATCGAGCGTGCGGGGTTGCCCGTCAATGAGGCCGAATCGCAGCCGGACAACGTTGGCCTCTCGCTCGGACAGCGTGCCCAGCACCGAGTGGAGCTGGTCCTGGAGCATCGCGAAGGAGACGGCGTCGACTGCGACCACGGCCTGGGAATCTTCGATGAAGTCACCGAGCTGAGAGTCGCCCTCATCACCGATCGTTTGATCCAGTGAGATGGGTTCGCGGGCGTAGTGCTGGACCTCCAGCACCTTTTCCGGGGTGATGTCCAGCTCCGTGGCCAGCTCTGCGGGGGTGGGCTCACGACCCAGGTCCTGGAGCAGTTCCCGCTGGATGCGCCCCAGCTTGTTGATCACCTCGGTCATGTGTACCGGGATGCGGATGGTGCGGGCCTGATCAGCCATCGCCCGGGTGATGGCTTGGCGGATCCACCAGGTGGCGTAGGTGGAGAACTTAAAACCCTTGGTGTAATCGAACTTCGCTACCGCGCGGATCAAGCCCAGGTTCCCTTCCTGGATCAGGTCCAGAAACGGCATGCCGCGGCCGGTGTAGCGCTTGGCCATCGACACAACCAACCGCAGGTTGGCCTCCAGCAGGTGATTCTTAGCACGCTCGCCGTCACGGACGATCCACCGCAGATCCCGACGCAGCTGCGAGGAAAGCTCCTCAGTCGCGTCGGCGGCGCTGCGGAGCCGTTCGGCGGCATAGAGCCCAGCCTCGATGCGCTTGGCGAGCTCCACCTCCTGCTCGGCGGTGAGCAGGGCGACCTTGCCGATCTGCTTGAGATACGCCCGGACCGAATCGGCCGAGACAGCCAGTTCAGCGTCCCTGCGGGCCTGGCGCAGCGCCGCAGACTCCTCCTCATCCCAGATGACGCCCTCCACGCCGGCACGACTGGGCTCCGTCGCATCCTCGGTCTCTCCAAGGATCTCCCCGACCTCGACCTCAACGTCGGCCAGGTCCTCGGCAGCTGGGCCACTTTCGATGTCAGTGGTTTCCCCGACCTCACCGTCGGCGACAGATTCGGTCACCGCGGCGGGCGTGGTACCCCTCCTCTTCGTGGTGCTACCCGGGGCCTTCACCCGGGCACGCGGCACGCCGCTACCGGCCCGCACGTCAGACAGTCCACTGGATAGCAAGTGTTCCCCTCGGTGTGCGCCACGGCTGCAGTACTCAGTTGTGCTACCTGGGTTGTGGTACATGGTTACCAGCGGTCCCACCGATCCCAGACCGGCCACGCTTGAACCATCGAGACCCACCAGACACCTTGACAGCGTGCTGAAGCTTCACACGCGGTGCGCACGGACGATGCGCTGACCGCGCCATGCAGTGAAGTCCTTCCTCCTCACCTCAGCATCGCCGGGGAATGCACTCGCGTTACCGACGATGCCCTGGCTAAGGCAACGGGAACGGGTGCGCATCGACGACCACGGCGCAGTGCGCAGCATCTGGGCTCAGCGCTGGCGAGCCACGGGAGGGCGCACAGTACCTTCCATGCGGGGCATGGTCTACGCGGAATGACGTTTCGGTGACATGGTCGTGCCGAGCGGGAACACAGTCGGCTGGCGGGTCGGCACCGACGAATTCGCGCCGTTCTTCCGCGCCGAGATCGAACCACGTCACGCAGGTAGCGTGATGAAGGCAGTGCTGGCTGACCGATCCAGGGCGCCGACGCATCCGTCGTGCCCGCGATTGCCCACCACCAGCAGCTCGGCATCCCACGCGTCGAAGAAGGCACCGATGACCGCCCAGATCGGTGACGAGATCATGATCATATCCCAGGACCAGCTGGTGCGTCAGGGTGAGATCCGGGGCATCCGTAACGATCCTGGCGGCGTCGTCTACGTCGTGCAGTGGTCGGAGACCAGTCAGGAGAGTCTGCTGCCGCATGGGCCGGACGTGGTGATCAAGCACCGGCACGGACGCGGGAATGGAGCAGTCGCCACGGGGGTCGCCCCGTGGCTGTCCCGGCTAGGGCACCCACTGCAGTGGCGCCACGGTCGAGACCTGGCGCGACACCAACAAGTTACGGATCAACGGCTCGCCCGACGTGTGGAGGAAATCATCGGTCAGCAGCCGAGGGACCGAGGCCTCTTGTAGCGGCGCCTTATGTT
>QHBZ01000313.1 GCA_003244055.1 Pseudonocardiales bacterium
CGGGTTCGTCGGCGATGCGGTGTTTGTGGTGATCATGATGGCGGCAGTGTACGTGCGCCGGTTCGGTCCGCGCGGGACAGCGCTGGGCATGGTCGCGTTCATCTCGTACTTCTTCGCTCTGTTCCTGCACGCCACCCTCGGTCAGCTGCCCGCGCTGGCGGTCGCGGTCATCATCGGGGTGGCCTGCAGCTTGCTGATGCGCACCATCGTCGTCCGCGACCAGCCGGAGCGGGAGCTGGTCCGGCTGCTGCGGGCCTTCCATGCCCGGCTCAGCGCGGTCGTCGGCGCGGCCGCCGAGGGGCTCGTTGACGGGTCGCTGACGCCACGGTCCCGGCGGCGGCTGCAGCAGTTGCTGACCAGGCTCAATGACACCGCGCTGATGGTGGAGGACCGCATCGACGACGCGGCGACCAGCAAGCCGGCCCTGCAAGTGTTCGATGCCGAGCTGGCGACCGAACGGCTGGCCGGGTTGACCGTCCTGGTCCTGGATCTCCATCCCGCAGCGCCCGCCGCGGACCGCCACAGGTTGGCCGACGTGCTCGGGCAGCTGCGCGTCACGCTGCGCACCGAGCGGGCCACCGGGCTCGATGACCGCGTCCGGGGCCTCGCCGACCAGCTCGCCGACGTCGCGGCGCTCGACGAGGCGGCGCTCGGGGACGCGGTCGTCAACCGGTTGCGGATGGCCGTGGTGGCCGTGATTCGGGCGACGTTGCCCAGCCCGACCCTGCAGGCCGCGCCGGTGGCCGTGGATGAGCCGGACGAGTTTCCCGATGACGAGGCGTGGAGCTCGGGGGAGCGGGACGGGCCGGCCGAAGACGACGAGCCCCCGGAGGGGCTGCGCGTCACGACGCGGCAGTCCGTCCAAGTCGGGGTGGCCGGCACGCTGGCCATCGTTGCGGGCGAGCTGATCTCGCCCACCCGCTGGTACTGGGCGGCGATCGCCGCGTTCGTCATCTACGCCGGCACAGTGTCGAGCGGGGAGACGCTGAGCAAAGGCTGGCAGCGGGTGGTGGGCACGGTCGGCGGCGTAGTCGCCGGGGTGCTCGTCGCGGTGCTGGTCGACGGTGACGGCCCGATCTCGCTGGTGCTCATCGGCGTCTGCCTCTTCTTCGCCTTCTACCTGATGCAGGTCTCCCCGGCACTGATGATCTTCTGGATCACCACGATGCTGGCACTGCTCTACGGGTTGCTCGGCCAGTTTAGCGTCGGGCTGTTGCTGACCCGACTGGAAGAGACGGCCGCGGGCGCCGCGATCGGCACCACGGTGGCCTACCTCGTGCTGCCGACGACCACTCGCAGCACCGTCGGTCGCAACGCCCGTACCGTCCTGAACGGCGTCGGTGAGCTGCTGTGCCACGCCGTGGATAGTTTGCTTGGCGACGCCGACGGCGCCCGCTTGGTCGGCGAGGCGCGCGAGCTGGGTAACGACATGCGCATGCTGCGAACCAGCGCGAAGCCGCTCACTGATGGCCTGGCCGGGATCGCCGGGCGCTCAGGGGTGCGCCACGGTATGCGGGTACTACTGGCCTGCGACCACTACGCACGGGGGCTGGCCCGGCTGTGCGCAATCCCGCTATCCGATCCGGCGGCGTTGCGCCCCGGACTATGTGGCGCCACGGTCCAGGTGCGCCATAACATCGACGCGTTGGCCGAGGCGGTGCACGACGGTGACCGCAACGCCGAGGTGACCTCCGCACAGCAGCTGCTCGACCGCGCGGAGGACGCGGTGGTCGGCTGCGTGGCCGCCGAGCGGGAACGGGTGCTCGCGGTGCTGCGCCACCTGCGCCGGATCGATCAGGCCATCGTCGGGCTCGCGGTCGACTTGGGAGTGCCCGCGGTCGCCCATTCCGCCGCCGCGTCTTGATCTCTCGGTCCCATCCGCTTGCGGGACTCCCGAAAAAAGAATGTCAGCCGGTTCCACGGCCACCGCCAAGGGCATGTCTGTGATCGGAACGGCCAGGTGAGGTGGCCGTGAGCTCATCAAGTGCAGGTCCAGGATCAGATGCCTGGTGTCAACGGTGACGGTCAAAATTCGGTGGCGACGGTGGCGCCCGAGTTCGGTGGGATGTGAGATCGTCTGCACCGTGCGGCGCGGATGGTGAGTGGGGCAGCGGCCGAGGTTGTGGCCCTGGTGCTGCTCGCCGCGGTGCTGGCCTTTGCCATGGTTCAGCCGCGTGGGCTGCCGGAGGCGACGGTTGCGGTCCCGGCGGCGGCGCTGGTGGTCGGCCTGGGCGTCGTGAACCCCGCCCAGGCGCTGGCCCAGGTCCGCGAGCTGGGCCCGACGGTCGGCTTCCTGGCCGCAGTCTTGGTGCTGGCGCATCTGGCCGACGTCGAGGGTGTGTTTCGGTGGTTGGGGGATCGCCTCGCGGTGGCCTCGGCCGGGCGCCCGACCCGGCTACTCGGACTGGTCTTCGTCGCCGCCGCGGTCACCACCGCGGTGCTCAGCTTGGATGCCACGGTCGTGCTGCTCACCCCGGTGGTGTTCGGCACTGCCGCCGCGCTGCGGCTGCGCGCCAAGCCGCACGTCTATGCGTGTACCCATTTGGCGAATTCGGCGTCGCTGGTGCTGCCGGTGTCGAACCTGACGAATCTGCTCGCGTTCGGCGCGTCGGGGCTGTCGTTCCTCGGTTTCGCGGCGTTGATGGGGATGCCCTGGCTGGCGGTGATCGTGGTGGAGTACCTGGTGTTCCGCTGGTTCTTCCGGGCTGATCTGGCCGGCTCGGCCAGCTCAGCGCCCTCGTCTGCGGAGCCCGTGCCCTGGTTCGCGTTCGTGGTGCTCGGGCTGACCCTGGTCGGGTTCGGCGTGTCGGGGATCTTCGGGGTGCGGCCGGTGTGGGTGGCGGTGATCGGGGCGACGGTGCTCGCGGCCCGCCCATTGGTCCGGCGCCAGATCGGCGTCGGACGGCTGGTGGGTGAGGCGTCCCCGCTGTTCGTGCTGTTCGTACTCGCCCTGGGCGTCGTCGTCGGCGGCGTCACCACCCACGGGCTGGGCGCAGCGCTCGCGGCGGTGATCCCGAACCCCACCGCCAAACCCACCCTGCCCGGTCTACTCGAGGTGGCCGCGCTGGCCGCGGCGCTGTCCAACGTGGTCAACAACCTACCGGCGACCCTGGTCATGCTCGGGGCGTTGGGTGCGACCCCGCACCCCGGACTGGTGCTGGCGATGCTGCTCGGGGTGAACATCGGACCGAACCTGACCTACGTCGGGTCGCTGGCCACCCTATTGTGGCGCCGGGTGCTCGCGGGGCGCGACGCGGCACCCGCGCTGCTGGAGTTCAGCCGGCTCGGCGCGGTCACGGTGCCGGCATCTCTGCTGGTCGCGGTGCTGGCGCTGTGGTTGGGCTTGACGGTGGGGCGAGGATGGCTGCTATGACCGCGCGGGTGGTCGCCTGGCTGACCGAAGGCACCTGGCTCGCCACCGTGGACGCCACCATTCGGGTGGCGACCGCCGATACCGAGGTCGTCCTGCTGCACGTGCTCGACTCGAAGATCACCGAAGCGCTGCGCGGCGCCTACGGCGGGTTGCTCGGCCGGGGTGCCCGCAGTCGCGACCCGGGCCAGACGGTCGCCGAGCTGGCCACCCACGCCTCGGCGGGGCTGCTCGACACCGCCGCCGACCGGCTCGGGCGCCCCGCCCAGCGGGTGGTCCGAGCCGGCCGGGTGGAACGCGAGGTGGTCGCCGCCTGTGAGGGCGCCACCCTGCTGGTGTGCGCCCGCGACGGCGACCGTTCCCGCCTCGGCCCGCGCAGCCTCGGCCACAACACCCGGTTCGTGGTCGACCACGCCCCGTGCGCGGTCCTGCTGATCTGGCCCGACGAGGTACCCGGCATCGGCTCCATCCCGCCACCGCCCGAGCATCCCCCACCACCCGAGCACCCTCCGGGCACCCCCTCCAGACCCAGGTGAGCGCGACACGGCGGCCTCGCTGGCCCCATGATGGGTGTTCGACGCTGCGCGCATCGTGATCGGGGAGACGCACGTGACAGTCGATCAGATCGGCCAGGGAACCAGTGAAGGTGAGCGCGGCGGCGCGAGCCTGGGCAGATCGCTCGCCGCGCTGGACGGGCTGAACTTCTTCCTCGCCGATGTCCAATCCGGGCTCGGGCCGTTCCTCGGCATCTACCTGCTGACCGTGCCCGGCTGGAACCCAGCCGGTATCGGACTGGTCCTGACCATCGGCGGCATCGTCGGCTTGTTCGTGCAAACCCCGATCGGTGCCCTCATCGACCGGACCCGGCACAAACGAACCCTGATCATCATCGCCGCCGCACTGACCTCGGTCGGCGCATTCATGATCACCATCACCCTGAGCTACGCCGTGATCACCACGGCGCAAGTGGTGACCGGGATGGCCGGCGCGGTGTTCCCACCGGCCATCGCCGCGATCGCCCTCGGACTGGTGGGCGCACGCAACTACACCTACCGAACTGGACGGATGGCAGCGTTCAACCACGCCGGCAACGTGATCGGCGCGACGATCGCGGGCCTCGCCGGCTACCTGATCACGATCCGCGCCGGCTTCTGGTTCGCCAGCATCGTCGGCATCCTCGTGATCATCGCTACCCTGCTGATCAATCGGCGCCTGATCAACCACGACGTGGCACGCGGGCTCACCCCTCGCAACGCGGCGATGGCCGATGCCCCCGGAGCGGAGAACCCTCCGGCTTCACCGTACTGCTGCGGTCGCGCCCGCTGCTCGTGCTTTCCGCGGCGGGCCTGCTCTGGCAACTCGCCAACGGCGCGATGTTGCCGATCATGGGTCAGAAACTCGCGCTGCACCACGCCGGTGAGGGCACCTTGTTCCAGGCCGCGCTCATCATCGTCGCGCAACTGGTGATGATCCGGCCGCTTCAACCTCGCACTCGGTGCGGCCACCACGATCCAAGGCGCCGGCGCCGCACTGAGCACCACACTCGCCGGCGCCATCATCGTCGCCGGCGGCTTCGACCTCGCCTTGCTCGTCCTCGCCGGGATCGCGGTACTAGCCCCAAAGCCGTGTAGTTA
>QHBZ01000314.1 GCA_003244055.1 Pseudonocardiales bacterium
ACCACAATGCACAACAATCTCACGCAACGCCTCCACCATATCCGACGCCAACCCCGCAACAATGGCCTCGTCATGCACATTCTCCGAGTACGTCCAGCCCAACTCCAGTTCGCCGTTCGTGACCACTCCGGTGACATCCAGCAAATAGGTCCGGACGTTCTCGCGCGCATGATTAGGCGCGAGTGTGTCGTGCCAGCTGCGGTAAAGCCCGTCGGAGTCCGGTGCGACGTCCCACTGGCCGTGGTAGTTCAGACAGATCTGCGGCTGGGTGACGTCGCGCAATATTCTCGCCGCGGAGTTCTCCGGGCTCAGATAGCGCAGTGCACCGTAACTGAGCCCCCGGTGCGGTATGCCCCGCAACTGTTCCTTGACGGACTTCAGAACCTCCCCCCAGCCCGACGAAGGAACAACCAACGCCACCGGGAACTGCGTGGTGAACCACCCCACCGTGCGCGACAAATCCACCCCGTCGAAGATCTCCTCACGGCCATGGCCCTCCAACGCGACCAACACCCGATCCCGGCCGGTCCAAACCGACAACACCCGACCCAAAGCACTCAACAACACATCATTAACCTGCGTCCGATACACCCCCGGNNCGACCCAACCGCACCGACACCGTGCGAGTGGAACCAGCCGTGTTAGCACCGCCATGGGTGACCGGTAAGTCAGGCAGTGCTTCCTGTGAAACCTTGGACCAGTAGGCCAGGTCGGCATCGAGTCCGCCGGCCCGGACGTGATCGCTCAACCGGTGTGCCCACTGGATGAACGGGGTACCGGTCGGCTCCAACTCCACCGACGGTGTCGATGCGCGCTCCGCAGTCGCTGCGCGCGGCGCCAAGCGAGCCTGGTGGTAGGCGGCTTCCAGATCGCCCAGCAGGATCCGCCACGACACTCCGTCGACGACGAGGTGGTGCACGGCGATGAACAGTCGAGGCGACCGTCCGGGTCCGGAACAGAACAGCACGGCTCGCAGCAGCGGGCCGCTGGCGATGTCCAGACTGGACTGGGCGCAGGCCGCTGCCTCCGCCATGGCCGCCCGCCGGCTCTCGTCGTCCAGATCCGAGAAGTCATAGCGACCGAACACTCCGGCTCCCTCGGCGGGCGCGACGTCCTGGCACCATTGGCCCTCGACGGTGGAGAAACGCATGCGCAATGCCGGGTGGTGCGCCACCAGCGCATCCACCGCCACGGACAGCGCGTCCTCGTCGAGGTCCTCCGCCAACTCGACGACGACTGACTGGTTGAAGTGGGACAGCGCGCCGTAAGTCGCGAAGAACCAGCGCTGGATCGGCGTCAACGGTGCCGGGCCGAGGACCAGGTCGCGGTTCGCCGACACCGGGACCGGCTCCGCCGTGACGGCCGCTGCGAGCTCGGCGATCGTCTGGTACAGGAAGATGTCCTTGGATGTGACCCGTACGCCGGCCTGGCGGGCACGGGAGACGACCTGGATGCTCAGGATGGAGTCGCCGCCGAGTTCGAAGAAGTTGTCCTCGACGCCGACCCGCTCCACGCCCAGCATCTCGGTCCAGACGCGAGCCAGTTCTCGCTCGATCGGGGTGCTCGGGGCCCGGTACGGGGAGCCGAGCTCCGGTTGGGCCTCGGGAGTGGGAAGGGCTCGCCGATCCAACTTTCCGTTGGCGTTCAACGGCAGCGCGTCGAGCATGACGAACGCCGAGGGCACCATGTAGTCCGGCACACTCTGCTTCAGCCAGGATCGCAGGTCGGTCGACGTGGGTGCGGTCGGGCCGGCCGGCACGAAGTAGGCCACTAGACGTTGGTGGCCACCTTCGTTGGCCCGCGCGACCACGACGGCCTCGGCGACGTCAGCGCGGCGCAGTAGGACTGCCTCGATCTCGCCCAGCTCGATGCGGAATCCGCGGATCTTCACCTGGTGGTCCGACCGACCCAGATACTCCAGCTCGCGGCGGGTGCTCCAGCGCACGACATCCCCGGTGCGATACATGCGCGCACCCGGCTTGCCGAACGGATTCGCCACGAATCGCTCCGCGGTAAGTCCTGGGCGCCGCAGATACCCCCGCGCCAACCCCACCCCGGCGACGTACAGTTCACCGGCCACACCGACCGGAACTGGCTGCAACGCCGCGTCCAGCACATACACCTGCGTGTTCCAGATCGGGCCGCCGATGCACGGATCCCGACCCGGGATCAACGGCTCGCTCCAGGTCGCGACGACCGTGGACTCGGTGGGTCCGTAAGAATTGATCATCCGTCGGCCCGGCGCCCACCGGACGACCAGCTCAGCCGAACATACGTCCCCGCCCACGATCAACGTCTGGAACAGCGCCAGTTCCGCCGCCGCCTGCGCAGGCACGGTGGCCAGCGCGGCCGGCGGGATCAACGCATGAGTCACCCGCTGCTGCGCCAACACCCGCGCCAGCTGCTCCCCCAGCAACGGCCCCGGCGGCGGCACCACCAACGCCGCCCCCACCGGCAACGACATACACAACTCCAACACCGACGCATCGAAACTCGGCGAGGAGAACTGCAACACCCGATCACCTGGCGCCACCACGTACCGCTCCACCTCGGCAGCAGAGAAACTCGCCAACCCGGCATGGGTCACCACCACACCCTTAGGGCGCCCGGTCGATCCCGAGGTGTAAATCACATAAGCCGGGTGGGTCGGCAACAGCGGCGTGGAGCGATCCGCGTCGGTCAGATCACCTTCGCTCATCGCGGCCACTGCTGACACCACCGCGGGATCATCGAGGACCACTACCGGGATCTCGTCCACCCCGGCCACGCTGGCCGCCAGACCGCCTCCGGGCGCCAGATCGCCCCGGGTCAGCACCACCACCGGGGCCGCGTCGACCACCATGAACCCGATCCGCTCAGCCGGATACGCTGGATCCAACGGCACTAAGGCCGCCCCGGCCTTCACCACGGCCAGTTGTGCTACCACGATGTCCACTGACCGCGGCAGCGCCAACCCGATCACCCGCTCCGGACCGGCACCCCGCTCCACCAGCAACCGGGCCAATCTATTTGCCCGCGCATTCAACTCCGTGAAGCTGACGGTCACGCCCTCGACAATCACCGCCGGCGCATTCGGGCTCCGCACGACCTGCGCCTCGAACAGTTGCGCCAACGTGGCAGCAGGCACCTCCCGGGCGGTGTCGTTGAACCCCACCAACACCCGATCCCGCTCGACCCCCGTTAGCAACGGCAGAGTCGACACCAACGCATCCGGATCAGCCGCGATCCCACCCAACAACACCAACAAATGACCCGCCATCCGCGCCATCGTCTCGGAGTCGAACAGGTCGGTGTTGTAGGTGAGGGCGGCGTGTAGGCGGTTGTTGGTTTCTTGGAATTCTAGGGTGATGTCGAAGCTGGTGTTTGTTGTGGGTAGGTCGATGGGGGTGGTGTGTAGACCGGGTAGGTTTGGTGTTTGGTTGGGTGTGTTTTGTAG
>QHBZ01000315.1 GCA_003244055.1 Pseudonocardiales bacterium
AGTTCTTCGAACTCGGCGGCGACTCCATCCGCAGCCTGCTCATCACCCCCAGGATCAAGACGGTATTCGACGTCACCCTGACGCCGCGGGACGTCCTGACCGCTCGCACCGTCTCCGCGCTGGCGGAGATGGTTGAAGACGCAATCCTTTGTGAACTCGAACGTGTTGCCTTCGGTGACGGCAACGACGACCGATCGTAAAAAGAGAGAAACTAATGGCGTCATCGCAAGAGAGCCGGATTGCCGCTCTACCCGCTCACTTACAGGAGGTCCTGCGCCGTCGCCTGGCCGGCCAGGCGCAACGGTCCGACACGATTCCGCCGGCCGATCGGACCGAGCCGTTACCGCTGTCATTCTCCCAGCAGCGGCTGTGGTTCTTGAACGAGTTCCAGGGCGGCGGTGAGTACAACAGCGCAATCGCGCTGCGCCTGCGGGGTCCTCTCCAGGTGCCGGCGTTGACCGCGGCAATGCGGGAACTGGTGGCTCGGCATGAGTCGTTGCGGACCACCTTCGACGAGGTGGACGGCAAGGCAACGCAGGTCGTGCACCCGGCGGTCGACCTGGTGGTGCCTGTGATCGAGCTGCCCGGGGCGACCGCCCCGACGGACGCTGCGCTGGACGCGGTGCTCGCCGCGGAGCACGGTCGCCCCTTCGATCTGCGGCGAGGGCCACTGTTCCGGGCGCTGCTGGTCCGCCTCGCCGACGACGAGCATGTGCTGCTCCTTGGCGCGCATCACATCGTCACCGACGGCGCCTCGATGGGGATCCTGGTCGAGGAATTGGGCATGCTGTACGCCGCCGCCAGGCAGGGACGGGAGGCGGATCTGCCCACGCTGCCCGTGCAGTACGCCGACTTCGCCAGCTGGCAGCGCAACCGGCTGTCCGGGCCGGCGCTCGACGGCGAGCTCGACTACTGGACACGGCAGCTGTCGGGGATCTCCCCCCTGGAGTTGCCGACCGATCGGCCGCGGCCGCAGGTGCGCACCACCGCGGGTGCGATGCGCAACTTCGTCGTGCCAGGCGAGGTCGCCGCTCGGCTGGGCGAGCTCGCCCGCGCCCAGGAGACGACCCTGTTCACCGTGCTGATGGCCGCCTGCCAGGTGCTGTTCGCCCGCTGGTCCGGTCGCAACGACATCGCTGTCGGCACGGTCGTCTCCGGCCGCAACCGGGCGGAGCTGGAGCGACTGGTCGGATTCTTCGTCAACACCTTGGTGCTGCGCGCCCCTGTCGACCGGACGCAGACCTTCACCGAGTTCCTCGGCACCGTCAGCCAGACCGTGCTCGACGCCCTCGCTCACCAGGAGATGCCGTTCGAGCGACTGGTCGACGCGGTGCAGGTCGCGCGGGACGCCAGTCGCAACCCGCTGTTCGACGTCATGGTGCTGATGCAGGACGAGCAGCGGGTCCCGCGGACGTTCTCCGATCTGCGCGTCGAGATCGTGGACATCTCGGGCCACACCGCCATCTTCGACATCACCTGCGAGTTCCAGGTAGTGGCGGGAGAAGCAGGCCCTGGTGAGCTGCGCGGGAAGCTGACCTACAACACCGATCTGTTCGACGGGATGACCATCGGGCGGATGGTGGAGCAGCTGTCGGTGCTGCTGGCCGGGATGGCGGCCGATCCGGGTCAGCAGGTGGGGCAGTTGCCGATGCTGCCGGAGGAGGAGCGGCATCGGTTGCTGGTCGAGTGGAATGACACGGCTGTCCCGGTACCGGTGGGGACCGTGCCGGATTTGTTCGGGCAGCAGGTGGCGTCGACGCCGAATGCTGTGTCGCTGGTGTCGGATTCGATCGAGTTGTCGTATGCGGAGTTGGAGGTGCGGGCGAACCGGCTGGCGCACCGGTTGATTCGGTTGGGTGTGGGGGTAGAGGACCGGGTCGCCGTGCTGGTGGAGCGCTCGGCGGAGTTGGTGGTGACCGTACTGGCGGCGGCCAAGGCCGGCGGGATGTATGTGCCACTGGATGTGCGGGCGCCGGCGGAACGGTTGCGACTGGTGCTGGCTCAGGCCGGTGCGAGCGTAATGGTGACCGACCGGGTATGGGAGGCCACGGCCCGATTGGTGCATATGGGGCCGCTGGTGGTAGTGGATGCCGACGAGTCGCTGGGGACCGAATGCGCCGAGGCACCGACAGTGGCGCTGAGTCCGGACAATCTCGTCTACCTGGAGTACACCTCCGGTTCGACCGGCGTGCCCAAAGGTGTGGCGGTCTCCCACCGAAATGTAGTGGCGTTGGCTGCTGACCGCCGTTTTGCCGGTGGGGCTCATGAGCGGGTGTTAGTGCATTCGCCGTTGGCTTTCGATGCCTCGACATACGAGTTGTGGGTGCCGTTGCTCAATGGTGGGCAGGTGGTGGTGGCGCCGCCGATCGAGGTGGACGTCGGCGTCCTGCGGCGAATGGTCTCCGAGAACGGGGTAACCGGGCTGTGGCTGACCGCGGGGTTGTTCCGCCTGATCGCGCAGGAGGCCCCAGACTGCCTCGCTGGTCTCCGTGAGGTATGGACCGGCGGAGACGTGGTACCGGCGGCTGCGGTGCGTCGGGTGCTGGCCGCCTGCCCGGATGTGGCGGTAGTGGACGGTTACGGGCCGACCGAGACCACGACGTTCGCCAGCTCGCACCGGATGCGAGGCGACAAGTCGGTGCCGGAGGCGGTGCCGATCGGGCGTCCACTGGACAACATGCTGGTCTACGTCCTCGACGGTGAGCTGCGGCCGGTGCCGATCGGGGTGACCGGTGAGCTGCACATCGCTGGAGCCGGACTGGCGCGGGGTTACTGGGATCAGCCGGGACTGACCGCGGATCGATTCGTGGCCAATCCGTTCGGGCCTCCTGGTAGCCGGATGTATCGCAGCGGGGACCTGGTGCGCTGGACCACAAAGGGGGAGTTGGAGTTCGTCGGGCGCACCGATGAGCAAGTCAAGATCCGCGGGTTCCGGATCGAGCTGGGCGAGGTGGAGGCCGCCCTAGCGCGCCATGAGCAGGTCGCCGAGGCAGTGGCGGTGGCGCGGACCGATGACGGCGGGCGCAAACGCCTCGTGGCCTATCTGGTACCGCAGGGACCGGCCGCGCCCAATGGTGAAAGGCTCAGTACGGCGACCTTGCGGGAGTTCCTGAACCAGACGCTGCCCGACTACATGGTGCCCTCGGTGTTCGTGATCGTCGCGGCGCTGCCGTTGGACGCCAACGGGAAACTGGATCGGCGCAGTCTTCCCGCCCCGGACTGGCAGCCCACAGACCTTGGCTACCAGGCTCCGCGCAGCCCGTCAGAGCAGACGCTGGCCCGGATCTGGGCCGAGGTGCTGGGAGTGGAGCGGGCCGGGGTCAACGACAACTTCTTCGAACTGGGCGGGGACTCCATCCTGAGCATTCAGGTAGTCTCCCGCGCCCGCCAGGCGGGGTTGCGGCTGCGCTCCAAGGACATCTTCGTGCACCAGACCATCGCCGCCCTGGCCCCGCTGGTCGGCACCCTGGACACCCCCGGCGAGCAGCTCCCACCCATCGACGGCCCCGCCCCGCTGACCCCTATCCAGCGTTGGTTCTTCAGCACGTACGGGGCACTGCGGCACTTCACCATGTCCATGCTCGTGGAGCTGGCCGAGGACGTCGACGAGAACGCGCTGCAGACCGCCATCGAGGCCGTCGTGACCCGACACGAAGCGTTGCGGCTGCGGTTCGAGCAGGTCGACGGCCAGTGGCGCCAGCAGACCGGATCCGCTGCTGCGAGCGGCGTGCTCGAGCGCTACGACCTGTCCGGCCTGGCGGAGCCACAGCAGCAGGCGGCGATGGAGGAGGCGGCAGCCGCGGCGCGATCCGACCTCGATCTGGGTACCGGTCGGATGATCAGGACGGTGCTGTTCGGGCGGGGTCCCGGGCAGCGGCCTGGGCTATTCCTCACTGTTCACCACCTCGCCGTCGACAGCGTCTCCTGGCGCATCCTGCTCGACGACCTCGACACGGCATACCAGCAGGCCGCCGCCGGCGCGGAGGTGGCGCTGGAGTCACCCGGCACCGCGGCGACCACCTGGGCACACCGGCTGACCGAGCACGTCCGGTCCGGGGCACTGGACGGGGAGCTGGAGTACTGGAAGCAGGTGTCCCACGGTGCACGGGCCGACCTGCCGGTGGACCATCCCGGCGTCCACACCGCTGGTTCCACCCGCCGGGTCACCGCACGGCTCGGCAGGGCACAGACTGACGCCCTGTTGCATCGGGTGCCGGGGGTGTATCGGACGCAGGTTAATGATGTGTTGTTGAGTGCTTTGGGTCGGGTGTTGTCGGTTTGGACCGGCCGGGATCGGGTGTTGGTCGCGTTGGAGGGCCATGGCCGTGAGGAGATCTTCGACGGGGTGGATTTGTCGCGCACGGTGGGGTGGTTCACCACGCAGTTCCCGGTGGCGTTGGTTGTTCCTTCGTCGGGCTGGGGGGAGGTTCTGAAGTCGGTCAAGGAACAGTTGCGGGGCATACCGCACCGGGGGCTCAGCTACGGGGCACTGCGGGAGCTGAGTGGGGACGATTCCCCGGCCGCCGTGCTGCGCTCCGACGAGCGACCGCAGATCTGCTTCAACTATCACGGGCAATGGGACACGCCCACTGGCGCGGGTGGGTTGTTCCGGGCTCGACGCGATGGCGTCGGCGCGGACCTAGCGCCCGATCAGCCAGCTCTCAATCTGGTGGACATATCGGCCTTGGTGGAGGACGGGGAACTGGAGCTGACGTGGTTCTACTCCAGCCAATTGCATGACGAGGCTACGGTGCGG
>QHBZ01000316.1 GCA_003244055.1 Pseudonocardiales bacterium
TTCAAAGCGCTGAAACAAAATCTCAAAATCAAGAGTTTCGTCGGAACCAGCGAGAACGCGCTCCGCATCCAGATTTGGACAGCCTTGATCGCGCTCCTGCTGCTGAAATGGCTGCACTACCTCTCCAAAGCCAAGTGGTCGCTTTCCAACCTTGCTTCCATGCTCCGCTTGAACCTATTTACCTACAGGCTGCTACAGAACTGGTTGGACGATCCTTTTCAAACGCCGCCGCTTGTTCCGGAATCCGAGCAACTCATGCTGGCGCTGGCATGAGTTGGACAGGCCCAACCCATGACCTCACTTTCTAAAAACCGGATTTCGGCGGATAAGCCCAATCTCTTCAACTCAAGCCATCACAACCCTGTCCTGTTTTGGACAGCAGTGTTTTGAAGGCTGGTTGCTCGCCTCGCGGTACAATCCGCTGATTCGCTCCTACGAATAGGATGGACATAGCTTCTCCGTTAGGCGCGGTGATGATCACCCTGCTGCCAACCTGCAGGATAACGGTGCTTCCGGCATCTCTCCAGACGTAGCCATTGCCAACTGCTCCGTTCGGGCTAAATTCTTCAAAACGCGGCGAAAACACGAACTCGTGAGATCCAGCCATGGCGAAGCGCTGGCTGATGATCGCTAGGACGCCAAATATAAAATAGATCACTAAGGGACGCGATGCACGCATAGCTGCTCCTAAACTTGTGGCAACCATGGCGCTAGAATCTCAAGGGGGCTGGCATGTACCGGGAAGAGATATTTCACGCGGCCCCAGTACTTACAATCTTGAAACGGACCGTTATTTATGCAACCATGGCAGAGTATAACGAACCAGGGGAGAAACTTTAAATGAATTACAAATTGATCAACTACAAACACCTGCTTGCCGCAGCGGTTTTCACTCTGCCCGCCATGGCACAGTTACAGCAGCTATTGGACCCGCCTTTAAGAGATTGGCCCGTAGCGCGCTACTGGTCCCCGGCGCAAAGCGGCGCCCGCCGCGCGTTGCGTATCGAGCAAGGCCAGGACTCCGTTGCGAGCGCCGACCCTGCCGCAGCTAGTGACGCTGCCGCGCCGAATAGTGTGAATGCCGCCGCATCCGGCGTGCTGTCCTTTGTAGCTATTACGCCTTGCAGGATTGCCGATACCAGAGTAGGGCAGGGGCAGCCTTCGGGATTTGGCCCTCCCGCGCTAGCCGGATACGGGGGAGATATCAACAACCCCGTCGTGCGCACTTTTAATCTGACGCAACATCCCACGTGCGTCATACCGAATTCCGCTCTGGCCTATTCATTGAACTTTACCGTGGTTCCACCAGGAACCCTGCAATTTCTGAGCGCTTATCCAGCGGGTACTCCGTACCCAAGGGTCTCCACGCTCAACGCGCCGCAGGGCGGCATTGTAGCCAATGCGGCTATCATCCCGGCGGGAACAAGTGGGGGAATCACTGTTCTTGCCGAAAAAATCACCGATTTAATTATCGATATCAACGGGTATTTTACAACCTCCACGGGAGCCAGGACATCCGTCGGGTTAATTAGCGCTAATGGGACCCCCTCAGGGGTCGGTGCTGGAGTAACCGTGGCTCCTCGCGTGCAGGGGTCAGGGGTATACAGGGTTGTGTTCCCGGCTGGCACTTTCTCCTCTGGAATACTTGCGGTTCCTTTCATCACTCAAATCTCCGCGACTACCCAGCCTTTGACAACTCTCAATGTTACGCTCAATGGAGATGGATCGGCATTCTTGGATGTGGGGTTTGCCACGGATGTACAGTTCACTTACATCGTGGCCCAGAATAACTGACGAGGCTTTGCCTCAGGGGGCAGGCTGAAGGCCTGCCCCTGGAGTTTCTACATTTCTCCATCGAATTGTTTTATCCGAACTGAGATCCGCCAGCGAACGGGGTCCTCTTAAGAAGTCGGTCTGTAACGGTTTTCTATTGACAGACCGACGTAAGTAGGTCATGCTTATCCTGAGCCCATGCTCAGGAGCCCTCCATGAACGATGAAACCAAGGATCTCATTATAGGTGTGTTTGAAGCCTCTCTCGAAGCCCAGTTACGCGCCGTGCGCCGCCTCCGGCAAGGTGAGCCATCGCCCATTCCGCGCCATCGCGAAGGTCTGTCCCAAGTCGATATGGCTTTCGACATACTTAAGAAGGCTCGCTCACCCCTGCATGTCTCCCAGATCTTGGAACGCATCCAGAAACACTTCGGCGTTACCGTCGATCGCGAAAGCCTCGTTTCCTCTCTCACCAAGAAAGTCGCTCGCGGTGACCGTTTCCTCCGCCCGGAGAAAAACACCTTCTCGCTACGTCCTGAGGCACAATGAGCCTCCTTACCGCATTCCTGGCTATTGTCGAGGACTGGCGGGGCGTGTTCCCGCAACAGCGCACTTATCAGCGAGCAGTACGGCAATCACTCGGCTCGCTGGTCTGCATGGGTCGACGCTGCCTGTCCCGCATTATCTGGACCAATGGCGGCCAAAACCGCAGCTGGAGCGCCGAGTATTTTCTCCACTCGCGTTGCCAGTGGGAGCCCCAGCAGTTATTTCAACCCATTCTGAAGCGGGCTTTGGAGCACTGTCCCCAACGCTTGGTCGGGGTGGCGCTCGACGATACCCGCCTACGGAAGACGGGCCGCTCGATTCCACAGGCGTTCTATCAGCGCGATCCCTTATCCCCACCCTTCCACGTCAATCTGGTCCTGGGCTTGCGCTTTCTGCAAGCTTCGCTGCTGGTTCCCTTACATCGAAATGCCGCGGTGGGCGCACGCGCTTTACCAATTCGATTTGAAGAAGTCTCGCGCATCAAACGTCCTGGCAAGAAAGCCACTGAAGAGTTGAAGAAACAGTATCGGGAAGCGGCCAAGAAGCACAATCTGTCCCGCAGTTTTGTCCAGATGGGACAGCAACTGCGGCAGGAGTTGGATCAACTCGGTGGCCGCAACAAGATATTAGTGTTGGCAGGCGACGGTAGCTTCTGCAATCGCACCTGCTTTGGCGATCCCAAGGACCCGCAAACGGGGATTCCAGAACGCTCAATCTTGCTCGTTCGCGCCCGCAAAGATGCCAAGCTCTGTTTCCGCGCGCCCGCCGATTCGCGCCGGTTTTACGCAGTCGACAAGTTTACGCCCGAACAAGTGCGGAAAGACGACGCCCGTGCCTGGAAAACCACCAAGATCTTTTACGGCGGGAAACGTCGTAAGATCCGGTATAAAGAGGTCGGCAGCGTGTACTGGCAGCGAGGAGCCAAGCAGCGTCCGCTTCGCCTCATCGTGATCGCGCCCACTCCTTATCGCAAGGCCAAGAG
>QHBZ01000317.1 GCA_003244055.1 Pseudonocardiales bacterium
GACGGCCGTCCCAGCAGCCTCGGTGCGGCATCGGCTGCCATCGCCGGGCTGGTCGGCATCACCCCGGCCTGCGGCTACGTCGACACGTTCGGCGCGATCGTCATCGGGCTGACCTGCGGCGTGGTCTGCCAGCTCGCGATCCGGCTCAAGTACCGGCTGGGCTACGACGACTCGCTCGACGTGGTCGCCATCCACGGCGTAGGCGGAGCGGTCGGGCTGCTGCTGACCGGGCTGTTCGCGACCACCGCCGTCAACTCCGCGGGCGCGAACGGGCTGTTCTACGGGGGCGGGGGCGGCCAGATCGGCAGGCAGGCCGTCGGGGTGCTGGTGGCCGCCGGGTACGCATTCGTGGTCACCTTCGGACTCGCCTGGCTAGTCCGTGTCACGATGGGGTTCCGGGTGGCCCCCGAGGTCGAGGTCGAGGGCATCGACGAAGCCGAGCACGCCGAAAACGCGTACGAGTTCTCGCCGCTCACCACGACGGGCCACGACACGGTGCCGCCATCCCACCCGGTGACTCACGAGGAGAGCGCGACATGATGCTGGTGACCGCGATCGTCAAGCCGTTCACGCTGGGCGACGTCAAGGCTGCTCTCGAGCAGATCGGCGTGCTCGGGATGACGGTCAGCGAGGTGCAGGGCTTCGGCCGGCAGAAGGGGCACACCGAGGTCTACCGGGGCGCGGAGTACTCGATCGACTTCGTGCCCAAGATCCGGGTGGAGGTCGTGGTCGACGAGGCGCAGGTGGACAAGACCATCGACGCACTGGTCGAGGCAGCTCGGACCGGGAAGATCGGGGACGGGAAAGTCTGGGTCACTCCGGTTGAGACCGTGGTCCGGGTGCGAACCGGTGAGCGCGGTCTGGACGCCCTGTGACGCAGGCCCCAGCCGAAGATCTCGTCAGGGCCCGCACCGCACTTCTCGGCTGACATCAGCGCACAAGCACGCGCTGATGTCGTCGATCGAGACCCGTGGTGGACCCGACGGTGACGCAGTGGCGCGTGCGGTGCAGCGGGCTTCACTGCCCAACATCGCCGTTATCTCCGGATCGCCGACCCCCTGGGGCAGACGACGGAGACCGGATTCCGCCCCATTAGGCGCTTGGGATCATTCGATCGACAAAGTTGTCGATGTCGTGCCCGTATCCACTCTCGGAGGCGAACCCCTCCGTAGCTGAGGGAACACAACCGGCTTGCCGGTACAACCCAACATCGCCGACTGTCGTACATCCGGCCAAAAGGGACGCAGAGACCTCGTCTCCAGCGGAAACCATAGGGCGACCCATCGGATAGGCGGTGCTTGATCGGTCATCCCACACAATCGCCTCCGCGACCTCGTGAGCTCATGCTAGTCGACACCGAGCAGCATGTGACCACGCCAAAGGACCGACGCGGTCAGGCTACGCAGGCCGACGGGATGGTGCGAAGGCTCGTTGACGTGACGGGTCGCCGCCGCCAGCAGCTCGACCATGCGGCCGCGACCCGCGGGCGTCGCCCACCATGGCGTCGTAGATCATCTCATACTGACCGAATCGTCCGGATTTATCCGGCTGTTTGGGCAGGATCGGCTGTGCCTGCTTTATCCGGTTGCCCAGGTTTCTCCGGCTTCCCCGGCTGTTCCCGCTGTGCAGGCCGGTCAGACTGTTTCGCCTGGTCAGACTGTTTCGCCTGGTCAGACTGTTTCGCCTGGTCAGACTGCTTGACCGGGTCAGGCTTCTTTGCTTGCTCAGGCTGCTTGACCGGAGCAGCCTGTGTAGCGTGGTCGGGCTTTTTTGCCTGGTCAGGCTTTTTTGCCTGGTCAGGCTGCTTCACCGGGTCAGGCTGCTGCGCCTTGGCAGGTTGCTTCACCGGCTCGGGCTTTCTCGCCTGGTCGGGCTTTCTCGCCTGGTCGGGCTTTCTCGCCTGGTCGGGCTGCTTCACCGGGTCAGGCTGTTCTGCCCTGGCAGGCTGTTCTGCCCTGGCAGGCTGTTCCACTGGGTCACGCTGTTCCACTGGGTCAGGCTGCTTCGCCGAGTCAGGCTGCTGGAGCCGATCCGGCCGCGTCGACTGGTCATGTCGCATCGGCTCATCACGTCGCATCGGCTGATCGGGTTGCTCCGGCTCATCCGACAGCCCACGCGCATCTAGCCGCTCAGGGCGACTCGAGTCATGACACCGGCCGCCATCGCCTCGGTACTCACCGTACGGACAGTCTGCAATCTGCCGGCGGTGTTCGTCCTCGTAATATTCGTCGTGCGTACGCTGCGGATCACCTTGGATGACGATGACCCGTTGCGGCTGGAAACCGGGCCACCGGGTGCCCCGATAGATTGGCGCCCCCTTGAGTCGGATCATGGGAGCCAGCGGGTTACCACTCATGCATCGCACCCGGGACACGCCCCTGGCGTCTACAAGGACAGCAGAGCCTCTCTCCAGAATCGAGCGCACGGCGACCGATCTACCGTTGACGAATTGGTAATCGGTGACCTCCAAGTCCTCGGTGAGGTTGCGCGGCGCGAGTTCATGAATGTAGGCAGGGATCTGCTCAACATCGACTCGATTCCCACCGCTCCAGCTTAACGTGGGATCGGAATCAAGTGCTTGCACCCAGGCCGTCGCGGCTTGCGGGTGGGCCCCTAGGTAAGAGATAAGCCTCTCTGGATCCGTGGATGCCCGACCGTCCGTGCCTGAGGTCGTCTGAACGGCAGCACCGTCGCCACCGGGGTTTCCACCCGTCGTTGGGGGTGCGGAAAATACTGGTACGAAGGGATGAGCGCCAACGCTACCCCCCGCTTCAAGGAAGACCTGACTCGCCTGGCTCTGCTGTTGGCGAATTACCAGGATGGTCAGCAGTCCCACCACGAGCACGGCAGCCACCAGCGACGCCAGTAAAATCCGGTGTGAGTGCAACCAGCGAACATTCATTACGCGGCTCCCTGCTTAACAAAGCCTCCCGGTGAGCCGGGCCAGGGCGGATACCTAAAATGAGTACAGACATCGTCTGATGACACGGCCCAGCAAGGGCGATCAGCACGGAATCAGTGCAGTAGCTCAGGGAGAATTAGACAGGAATAGAACGCGGTCTACCTGAGAACCGGAGCGCCAAACCGGGCAACCGACTTCGTGCCGACACCGTTGATACTCAACGTTCAGATTGGTACAGGGCGATCCCCCTCAAACGGGTACGGTCCCCGACCGAGAGTGACTCTAGAGCGAATTTCAAGTGATGTCAAGGGGTGACCCGGCGACTACTGAGCGTTCATGTAGAGCGCGTGCCTGCCGCTTCAACCACAGCGATGTGCAGCATCCAGGGGGTAACGCGACTGCTGTACCGAAGCTTCGTGACCGTGCGCGAACAACTCCCGTGACTTGGTGTGGAGCTGAGGGGAATCGGCTCCCGACAGTGTCACCTACCTGTGCGCGCAAGCCGCGCCAGGGCTTGCACCGCCTGTTTGACCGCGTTGTGACACTTCATTTCGGCAGCTGCCGTGGGAAGTCTCTCGAAGTAGTATGCGTGCACGGGTACTTCCCGCGCTCCAAAAGTACTCTTGAATCTCTTCAGCTCCTCCGTTTGGTATAGGCCGAAATCGTAGCTCTGTCGGCCATCGGCGCATGCGACCTCGATCGCGCAACGGTGCAGGAGTTCGTTCGCGCCGGTGCCGCGCGCTCGTTCCTTGTCCATCGCCCCCCGCCAGTAGGTAACCCGCGGACCCTTCGTGAGGACGAAAATGCCGGCGAGAGGCTCACCTCCCCGCCACGCTATCCACACGGTGCAACGCTCGCCCATCCTCTGTGCCACTACCGCGAGCTTGGTCTGTGGCTCGCGGCGCTGCGCTAGCCAGCGCATCAAGGATAACGGATTACCCCGCTCCTGAGCCCACCTGTCGACGGAACTCCGATACAACACGTCGAACACCGGAACCAGCCGTCCAGTATTGTCCGACTCCACAACAACGCCGCGTCGTTCTGCTTTCCGCGCATTAGATCGTACCTTACTCGTGAACCGTTCCGACCACACCGTGGAAAAACCACCGCGGAGATCGAGCACCTGCGCAGTCCGGGCGGTAGAATATGTTGTGCCCGGAACCACCGACGCCCATACCGCGGAATCGTCCCCACCCACCATGACGCGGGTGCGTAGACCCGGTTGGCGTCGGATCTCCTGGATCAGCGCCCCGGTCTGGCCGGCCGACGCCGGACCCCCTTCACTGAGGAGACCACCTGCATCACCACCAAGACCCCACCCGGGCGGCGGTGATTCGAATAACCCCAGAGAGGAAGGCGTTCCGGTTTTCCGCAGACGAGGTAGGATGAGTTGCGTTCCATCTTCGCCCCGGAACAGCAAAGTTGCGTCTGAGAAGCGACTGGAACTGCATATGCAGTCAATCCACTCAGGTGTCTTCGACAGCGCGATGCTCTCGTCACGGGCCACTAGATCTTCCCAAGCGCGACGAGCATCTACACCTTCCGCTTCAATGGACAAGCGGTAAGCGTGAGAAAGCACCATGTGGTCGACCTCTCTCGATACTTCAATCTGGAAAGCCTAGAAAACCCAGCCAGCCGCGTCGGAGGCGGCCGGAGTTCGAGTCATGACGCCTCACCGGTCCGTCGTGCCATGGTGGCCCGTAGCACCAGCGCATAGACCCCGAGCGCGGCGATTCCGCCTAGGGTGAGAACTGCGAGACTGCTGAGTTGGCCCCCGCCGAGGACATGCTGGATCCACCACACCGCGGCAGTCACCGGCACCATCGCGACCGTAGCGACGAGCGCGCCGGCAAGGGTACGGAGTTCGATGAACCGCTCGGGCCGGATCACTCGGCGCAGCCGAGTCAGCACCATCCCGGCGGCGGCGAGCTCACCGGCCAGGATGGCCACCACAAGCCAGACGAGGCGCGACCCATCGGCCGGCACGAGCAGCGCCGCGGCAGCGACCACCACCGTCACAACGAAAGCCACCTCGCTGGCTCGCCGGGGAATGCGGTCGTCCAGCCGCGCGTATAGGGCCTGGCTACCAAGGTCGGACATTCCGCCGACCAGCTGGGCTACCGCCACTACCGCCAGGCAGGCCGCGAGTGGACCGATCAGGGCAGCATGGCGTAACTCGCCATTGGCGAGAATGTTCGCTGTTGGTCCGGAGAACACGGCGAGCAACACCAGCAGCGGCAAACTGGCGATCACGGCATAGGACAATCCTTGGCGCCATGTCGAGCCGAACGTGGCTGCGTCCTCCTGATGGGCGGCGTGTGCCAACCCCGGTAGCGCGGCCATCGATACCGCGCGGGCACTGACGTAGGACAACGAGAACAACACCGCATAGGACAGTTGCACGACGAACACGCCACCGGGCACCGAGCCGGCCAGCGCGAGCAGCACGTACATCGCCGCTGCCGGGCAAGCCGCCACGCCGACCGAGCGCGCCAACCGGCGGGTCACCGCGACAGCCTCAGGGTCGTGTTTCCATCGCATCGACGGGCGAGTCAACAGACCCACCCGCGCCGCACCGAACAGCTGTAACGCCGCGTGCAGCGCTACCGCCGACGCACTGCCCACCCCGAGTACCACGACCATGTCGACCGGCACGTGATCGAGGTCAAGGCCCGTCCCGTAATACCAGCCGGCCAGTACCACCGTCAGGATCAGGACGATGTTCTCCACGGCCGGCGCGGCCGACGCGAGCGCAAAGCGCCCACGAGCCCGTTGCGCGACCATGCCGAGATAAGCTAGGCAGTTCAGCAGGACCTGCGGTGCGACAAGCCCGACCAGCAGCGTGGTCAGCCAGAACCCCCGGGCCCGTTGCGCGGGATCGGAGATCCCCAGGCTCAGCGTCCAGGCCACCACCGGGGCGGCGATCATCAGCAACACGACGACCGCGGACGAGACCACGAGTAGCCACCCGGCCACCCGGCCGAGCACCTCCCGGGCCCGGGGTAGACCCCCGGCGCCGATAGCGCGCACCACGCCAGGCACCAGCACCATCGCCAGTATCGGCCCGGCGATCAACGTGAACACTATGTTCGGCACGACGTAGCCGGCCTGGAAGCAGTTGGCGAAATAGGTGGGTCCGAGCACCGCGCCGATCACGACCACCCGGAGCAAGCCGGTGGCCCTACTGACCAGCGTCCAGGCGGCAACGGTGGCCGAGTTCCGCGCCGTAGCGGTGAGGGTTTCACCGTCAAGCGCTGTCACCAAACCCACCGACCCGAAACGGTGGTCTGGATGTGCGTCATGCGAACGCACGGTAGCGGCCGCGGTGGGAGCACGCCGCGTGAGAACCCGCACATGTCGCCTCCGGTCGTCGAGGAGGGGGTACGCCACGCCTTCCCATGGCGCGACACCGCCAGTATCAGCACTACCGCGCCATCTCGCACAACCGATCCTTCACCGAGGTTCAAGAACTGCGACCATTCAGCTGCATCACACCTCGGACTGCCCGCTTGGCCGCGTCGTAACACTTGATTTCGGTAGCCGCCGTTGGAATTCTCTCGAAGTAGTAGATGCGCACGGGGACCTCGTCCGGCCCAAAAGTACTCTTGAACTTCATCAGTTCGGCAGTTTGAGATAGACCGAAATCATAACTCTGCCGTTCACCTGCGCATGCGGACTCAATCGCGCAACGATGGAGAAGTTCGTTCGCGCCAGTGCCCCGTGAACGTTCTTTGTCCATCGCACCCCGCCAGTAGGTGACTCGTGGACCTCTCGTCAAATTGATTATGCCAGCGACAGGCTCGCCCTGCCGCCACGCTATCCAAACAGTGCAACGCTCACCCAATGTGCGGGCTACCGTTGCAAACTTGCTCAGCGGGTGATGGCGTTGGGCAAGCCAGCGCATCAAGGTTAACGGATAACGTCTCTCCTGAGCCCATCTCTCGACGGATCTCCGGTACAGTACGTCGAAGACAGGAATCAGTCGTCCAGCGCTGTCCGACTCGACAACAACGCCCCGTCGTTCCGCTTTCCGGCAATTGGATCGCACCTTGCTCGTGAACCGTTTCGACCAGACTGTGGAAAAACCTCCGCGGAGATCGAGTACCTGCGCGGACCGGGCGATGGAATAGACCGCGCTCGGCACAGCTGATGCCCACACCTGGGCATCCTCCTTACCCACCACGACGCGAGTGCGCAGACCAGGATGACGTCGGATCTCCTGAATCAGCGCATCGGTCTCTCTGGACGAGGCCGGCCCACCCTCGCTGAGGAAACCGCTTGCGTCAGCGCCAAGATTCCAATGGCTCGGAGGTGACGCGAATAGTCCCAGCGAGGAGAGGATACCTGTTTTGCGTACACGAGGCAAGATCAGCCGACGTCCATCTTCTCCCCGAAATAGCAAAGTCGCGTCCGAGAAATTCTCGGAACTGCATATGCAATCCGCCCACTGTGGTGTCTTCGACAGCGCGATGCTCGGGTCCTGACTGACCAGGTATTCCCACGCCGGACGAGCATCTGCACCCTCTGCCTCAATAGACACGCGATAGGCTTGCAGAATCACGACGTGGCCAGCCTCTCAATGAATCGACCTAGAGGGTCCAGCCCTACGGAACGGGCAGGATTCCTGGCAGGGTAGCCAGGGCAAAGCTGGGCACCGCCTAGACGCCACGCTCGGCCAGCAGCTCCGCGGATCCGATAGTGGAGCGGAACACTCACCGCCGACGAACATGCTGGTGGCCGCCACGCTACTCGCTGCAAGGTGGCTGCCATGCTCTGTAATCGCGGCGATGCCAGATGACGTTACGGCAAGTGGCCTAACACCCCAAGGTGTCCGCAAGCTCGCGCACCGCCGCGATGCTGACCGAGGCGCCTGCTGCGTTCACCGACGACAGGCGCCTATCACGATCTTGGCCAGGTCGTCACGGACACCGACCGCCTGCGAGCAGCAGCTGATCTCGGCCGCCGGCCGGTGTCGGGGCTGATTGCGAGTATTCCGATGAGCACGAGCACCCCGGTTGACTCGACGGCCAGCGTGGTGGGCACGAGCGGGGTCGGTGCGGACCTGGCTGACCCGCATCGTGCACAACCTTGCGGTGGACGCCGTACGGGTCCGGCGCCCAGCGCCGGTCGACCCGCAGGACCTGGTCCCGCTCATTTCGGCCATCACCGACACCCCCGAACACCATGCCCTGGCCGGGGAGACATCGACCGAGCTGCACTTCGCCAGCTGAACAGGCGGCCCTCGAGCCTGGCGATTGGTCAGCTCACGGCGTCCAGCAGGATCGCGCAGCGGATCAGGCCGAGGTGCGAGTATGCCTGGGGATGGTTGCCCAGTGAGCGCTCGGTGATCGGGTCGTATTCCTCGGGAAGCAGCCCGGTCGGCCCTGCCGCATCCACGATCTGCTGGAACAGCTCCTCAGCCTCGGTGCGCCGCCCACAGCCCAGGTAGGCCTCGACCAACCACGATGCGCACAGGTGGAAGCCACCCTCACCGCCGGGCAGCGCGTCGTCGCGGTTGTACCGGTAGACAGTCGAGCCGCTGCGCAGCTCTGCCTCGATCGCTGTGACGGTGGCCTGGAAGCGCTCGTCATCGGGCGCGAGCAGCCCGGACAACCCGATGTGCAGGGTGGCGGCATCGAGGTCGGTGCCACCGTAGGCGGTGGTGAAGCAGCCCAGTTCGGCGTTCCAGCCACGGTCCAACACCTCGGCCGCGATCTGCTCGCGTAACGGGGCCCAGGCCGGGTCGGCTCGCCTGGCGTATCGGGCGGCCAGGCGCACCGCACGGTCCAGCGTCACCCAACACATGACCTTCGAATAGACCTGGTGCCGCGGGCGGCCGCGCTCCTCCCAGATGCCGTTGTCCGGCTCGTGCCACCGACGCAGCACCGCCTCTGCCATGGCCTGAACCATCCGCCAGTCCGGGTCGGTCAGCTCCCCACGGCGCTCGGCGAGATCGACTACCAGCTCGACGACCGGCCCGAAGACGTCAAGCTGCACCTGCTGGTTGGCTGCATTGGAGATCCGGACCGGCCGAGAACCAGCGTATCCCGGCAAGGTGTCGATCACCGCCTCCGGCCCGAGCGTGCTGCCCCGGATCGTGTAGAGCGGGTGCAGCCGTTCCGGGCCGGACACCGTCTCAAGGACCCCGTGCAACCAGCACAGGAACGCGTCCGCCTCGCCGGTTGAGCCCAGCGCCACCAGCGTCCGCGCCGTCATCGCCGCGTCGCGCAGCCAACAGAAGCGGTAGTCCCAGTTGCGTACACCGCCGATCTCCTCGGGTAGCGACGTGGTGGCCGCGGCCAGGATCGCCCCGGTCTCGCTGTGACACAGCGCGCGCAGGGTCAGTGCCGAGCGGGCCACCAGCTCGCGCTGCACACCTGGCAGTCGCAGCGTCGCCAGCCATTGCGACCACCACACCGACGCCCGTCGCCGCCGCTCAGGCTCCTCGATCACCGACGGTCCGAGGTCGTCGGTGCCGCAGCGCAGTTCGAGCAGGATCTCGCCGCCGTCGGGCTCGAGCACCGCGCGGGCGGTGGGGAACATGCCGTCGGTAGTGATATCCCAGTCGACGCCGGGCGCGCGCAGGACCCACGGGTCCGAGGTGCCGAGCACCCGCAGCCCGTCCGGTACCCGCTCCAGCCGGACTCTGACCTGGCCGAACTCCGGCCGGGGCGCGAACTCGACCACCGCACGGGAGCGCCCGGACACTGCGCGGATCAGGTCGGTCCGGTTCACCTCGTCGAGGTGGACGAGGTAGTCGGTGACCAGCAGCTGCGACCAACGGGTCTCGACCGTCATCGTGCCGGGCAGGTAGCGCTGTCCCAGCGGGCGCCCGTTGCGCTCCGGCCGGATGGAGAAGTAGCCCGCCGGGGGGCCACCCAGCAGATCAGCGAAGACCGCCGCCGAATCCGGTTCCGGGTGGCACATCCAGGTAACCCGGGCGTCCGGGGTGAGCAGGGCGACGGACTGGCCGTTGGACAGCATCGAGAGCCGCTCGATCGGGACGGCGTCCTCGCCGAACAGCCAGAGCTTGCGTTCCTCGACCAGGAAGGCCAGCGCCATGGCCACCGCGGTGGTGTCCTGGATCCGGTTTGCGGCCGCGGAGTGCCCGTCACCCACCTTGATCCCGACGTCCGGGCCGGTCAACCGGGCGAAGGCGCGCTCGTCGGTGAGGTCGTCGCCGAGGAAGACGGCCGCCGTCGCCCCGACCTGGTGGCGTAGCGCGTCGAGCGCGGCGCCCTTGTCGCTGGGCACCGCGGAGAGCTCGATCATCCCCTTGCCCTCGGTGGTCGTCACCCCCGCCCAGCGCCGCGGTCCGTCGATCACCGCCGCCAGGATCTCCTGCGCGACCTCGGCGCTGGCCCATCGGACGTGCACCGCGATGCCCGCCGGCTTGGCCTCGAGATGCACCCCGGGTCGCCCATCGACCAGCGCCTCCAACTCGATCCGTAGCGTCTCGTGCAGCTCCTTCTGGGCCGGCGTCAAGTCGTGCACGAAGCCGACGTCGAACTCCGAGCCGTGGCTGCCGACCAGGTGGACCTCGGCCGGCAGCCGGGACAGCACCGCCAGGTCACGTAGCGCCCGCCCGGAGATCACCGCGGTAGTGGTCGCCGGCATGGCTGCGAGTGAGCGCAGCGCAGTCACCGACTCCGGTATCGGAGCGGCCCGCTTCGGATCTGCGACGATCGGGGCGAGCGTCCCGTCGTAGTCGCAGGCCACGAGTAGCCGTGGTGTTCTGGCCAGCCGAGCCAGTGCGCGGCGCAGCTCGATCGTTAACGCATCTGCGGTCACTCAGGGACGATAGGAGGCGACGGTAACGTCGACGTGTCGCCGGCGTTACCGGCAGTCACCTCGTGTGGTGGCGGTCATCCCAATTCCGGTTCGGCACGGGTTGGCGGCGACTCGCGTGCTCCGCACACCTCAATGGCGGCGTACGCCAGCCCACCAACGAGCAGGCCGGCCACGGCCTCGCTGAGCTGCGGCGTCCACACGTGCACCGCGTATGCCGCGAGGGAGCCGACCGCCCAAGCCAGGAAAGGTTGGACGCGCCACCGGTTGTTCGCCCGCGACGCCGTGTGCCGCCGAACGAGTTGATCGACGATAAGGATTGCACCGATCGGCGGGACAAAGATGCCAAGTAGATTGAGCCAGGTCGCGAAATAGCTCCACACGCCGGCCATTGCCGCCGCGAGACCGAGCGTGCCGAGAACGATCGTCAGCAGGCGCATGCAGCTGTTGGTGAGCTGGCTCCAGCCGACGGCGCCATTGTAGAGGCAGTGGGTGCAGACGGACCCGAGGTTGACGAAGACGAAGAGGACAGCGACTGCCGACAGGACCGGCCCGTGCGAGGTCAGGATCGGTAGGAAGTCGCCGCCGCTGGCGGCGGGCGTGGCCGCGGCGCCAGCGGCTACGACAATTCCTCCGACCAAGAGCGAGATGAAGTTGGCGATGGGAAATGCCGAGAACGCAGCGAGTACGGCTTCACGGCCGTTGCGCGACCAGCGGGTGAAGTCGGCGGTCATAGTGCCGGAGTCGGCGAATCCGGCGATGACGATGGTGATGGCGGCGCCGATGCTGAGCACCGCGGCGCCGGCGCCACCACCGGTGTAGGAGGTGATGCCGGACAGTCCACCTTTACCCGCTGCGAATACGAGCGCGACGATCGCCATCATGACGAACAGCGGCGCGGCGATGGCACCGATGACGGTAAGCGCGCGGATGCCGATGAAGGTCACAGCGATGTAGAGGATGCCCGCGAGGAAGATCATCGCGGTTTCGTTCCATCCCAGTGCGGAGTGCAGCGTGGCGCCGGTCAGGCCGGTCTGGAAAGCGAACCAGCCGATCACGACGGTGGAGAGAAAGCCCGCGGCGACGGTGCCACCGCGATGGCCGAAAGTCTCGGCGGCGGTGAGGGCGAAGTTCCTGCCGGTGCGGCCGGCGACGTAGCTCAGGGCGCCGACGTAGCTGAGCAGCACCAGGTTGCCAACCAGGATCGCGGTAAGACCAGGCCAGAAGCCGAGTCCGTAGACGATGGTGCCGCCGAAGATGGCATTGGTGAGGATCATCGGGAAGCCGAACCAGACCGCCGAGACCGACATCAGCGAGCGGCGGTGGCTGACGGGTACGGGTTCGTGCTCGAACTCCGATTCGAGCACCTGGTTCTCAACCGGTGCGGTGGCGGTGCTTGACATGGCTGTCCCTTCCGAATGCGGAGAAGCGGGATTCATGCCACGCCCGCATGAATCCTATAGGAACAAGTCCCCGTTACCGCTGGGTAAAGGCCCTGTAACGAGTGCTCACCTGCATCATTTAGGTCCACAGCGGCCTATAGGATTGTGTCTGTGCCAGACAGACTGGGGGGCGCTCATGACCACGGCGGTCGGCGACAATCCACCGAGTGATCTTGCGCCGACGGGCATCGCTAGCTTGTCTCAGTTGCCCGAGGAGCATCGATCGAGGGGACGGACGTCAGAAGCCGTCCGAGACCAGCTCATCGAGGCGATCATGAGCGGCGGGCTCGGCGCGGGCACCCACCTCAATGCCGAGAACCTTGCCAGGCAGCTCGGGGTGAGCCACATCCCGGTGCGCGAGGCCCTGCGTTCCCTGGACGCGGATGGCTGGGTCACGATTCGGCCACACCAAGGGGTGTTCGTGCGGATGCGCAGTGAACAAGAGCTGGTGGACCTGTTCGAGGCGCGCATGCTGATCGAGGGGCAGACGACGAGGTGTGGCGCAGAGCGGCGCAGCGCCGCCCAGCTCGACGCGCTGGAGGACATTCTGGCCCGCCAACGGGTCTGCGACGACGGACTCGGATTGGCTCAGATCAACGCCGAGTTCCACGTAGCCGCCGCGCGCTGCTCGCAGAACCAGACACTGGTGGGTTTCGCACGTGCGCTGAGCATGCGCGCTCGGTTCTACTTCTCAACGGTAGCTCCGAGTCGCCGGCAGGACTCGCTGCACGAGCACACCCTGCTCGTCGACGCGCTGCGCCGACGCGACGTGCAGCAGGCCGTTCTCATCGTGGAGCAACATGTGGCGGCCACCAGGCTCGCCGTCCTCGACGCGATTCGCGACGGGCGCTGACGGTGCCCGAACCGCTAGACCTCGTGCTGCGTGCCCGCCGAGTGATCACCGCCTACGGCGAGGTGGACCGGTGCGTCGGGGTAGGCGACGGGCGGATCCTTGCCATCGAGCCTTACGACTCGCCACTTGCGGGTGCGGTGCCAGGTGACCGGTTGGTCGAACTGGCCGAAGACGAGGTGCTGCTGCCCGGGCTGGTCGACACCCACGTGCACATCAACGAGCCGGGCCGCACCGAATGGGAAGGTTTCGCCTCGGCTACCCGTGCTGCGGCGCTCGGCGGGGTCACCACGCTGATCGACATGCCGCTCAATTCGGTCCCGCCGACCATCGATGTCGGCGCGTTGGAACAGAAGAGGGCGGCAGCGAGTGCGCAGGTGTACGTCGATGTCGGGTTCTGGGGCGGAGCGGTGCCTGGGAACCTCTCGCAGCTGCGCGCGTTGCACGACGCGGGAGTGTTCGGTTTCAAGAGCTTCCTGCTGCATTCCGGGGTGGACGAGTTCCCGCCCCTGCCACTCGACGAGCTGGAAACAGTCCTGGTCGAGCTGGCCGGGTTCGGCACCCTGCTGATAGTGCACGCGGAGGACGCGCAGAGCATCGACCGCGCAGCGCCGCCCCGTGGGGAGCGCTACGCCGGGTTTCTCGCCTCACGGCCTCGCGGAGCGGAGAACCTGGCGATCGCCTGGCTCGTGGAGCGCGCCCGGTGGACCGGTGCGCATGTGCACCTGCTGCACCTGTCTAGCTCCGACGCCCTGCCGATGATCGCCTCGGCGCGCCGCGACGGGGTGCGGCTCACCGTGGAGACCTGCCCGCACTACCTGACCTTCACCGCCGAGGAGGTGCCCGACGGCGCGACCGAGTTCAAATGTTGCCCACCTATCCGGGAGGCGGCCAACCGTGAGCTGTTGTGGGCCGGGTTGGCCGATGGAGTGATCGACACCGTGGTGTCGGATCACTCCCCGTGCCCGGTGGAGCTCAAGCACCGCGACACCGGTGACTTCGCCGCGGCGTGGGGCGGGATCGCGTCGTTGCAGGTCGGATTGCCTGCAGTGTGGTCGGGAACGCGGCTTCGCGGGCACAAGCTCACTGACGTGATCGGCTGGATGGCCGACCGCCCCGCGCGGCTGGCCGGGCTGACCCGGAAGGGCCGCATCGCCGTGGGCTTCGATGCCGACTTCTCCGTCTTCGCCCCGGACCAGGCGTTCGTCGTGGACGCTCGGCGACTGGCCCACCGCCATCCGCTCACCCCCTACCACGGGCGGGCACTGTCCGGAATGGTTCGCCAGACGTGGCTGCGCGGTCGCCGCATCGAGATCGACGATCCGCCGCGCGGCCGGTTGTTGCGGAGGGGATCAGCATGACGAAGCTGGACGGTCCGGACCTCGACGCCGCGTTCGCCGGGCTACCGGATCTGGGCTCCCGCCGGCTGGGTGGGGCGGTCGTCGACGCCAACGACGATTTCTACGCCGACCGGGCCGCGCTGGTGCTGCCCGGTCCGGTGCAGCCCAGGTCGGAGTTCGGTTACCGGGGCAAGGTCTACGACGGTTGGGAGACCCGCCGGCGCCGCGAGCCGGGTTTCGACTACGCCATCATCCGGCTCGGCATCCCCGGCATCGTGCGCGGTGTCGTGGTGGACACCGCCTACTTCCGGGGCAACTACCCGCCGGAGATCTCGGTCCAGGCGACCGCGCTCGAGGACTTCCCCAGCCCCGGCGACCTGGCCGCCGCCGAGTGGACCACGCTGGTGCCCCGCGCAGCGGCCAAGGGCGACACCGCCAACGTCTATGACGTCACCGACCCGCACCGCTGGACGCACGTCAAGCTCATAATCCACCCAGACGGAGGGGTGGCGCGGTTCCGTGTGCACGGCCAGGCCGTTGTCGATCCCCGGCTGTTGCAGGGCACCATCGATCTCGCTGCGCAGGAGTACGGCGGGTCGCTGATCGAGTGCTCCAACAGGTTCTTCTCCTCCCCCGCGAACCTGCTGCTGCCCGGCCCGGCCCGGTCGATGGGCGAGGGCTGGGAGACCGCGCGGCGACGCGAGGGCGGCAACGACTGGGTGGTGATCCGGCTGGCCGGGGCGGCGCGGCTGCGCGACGTCGTCTTCGACACCAGCCACTTCCTCGGCAACGCCCCGGCGCAGGTTCAGGTCAGCGGCGCGTTGACCGATCCTGCCCTCGAAGGTCCACTCGACGTCCAGGCGTGGACGCCGCTGGTGGCTCGCCGGCAGGTATTGCCCGACACCCCGCACCGGTTCCGGATCGACCCGGCCGCGCCGGAGGTGACACACTTGCGGGTGGACATCTACCCCGATGGCGGGTTCGCCCGCCTCCGCGCGCACGGCGAGCTCACCGCCGCCGGGCACGACACTGCCTTGCGCCGCTGGCTGGATGCGCTGCCTCCGGCTCACCTTCGGCAGGTGCTCACCGATGCCCGGCTCGACGCCGCACTCGTGGTGGCAGCGCTGCGGGCCGGAGACCGGCCGCTGGACTGGGCGAGCGAGGTGCTGGCCGCATTCGCGCCACGCTGACCCAGGGCGACCACGCGGCCGCCCGTGGAAGGATTGGGCAATGTATTCGTTGCTGTTCTACGATTATGTGGACGATATTGTCGAACGTCGTGCGCCTTTTCGAGAGGCGCATCTAGCGCTGGTCGGCGAGGCACACGGACGAGGCCTCCTGCTGATGGCCGGCGCCCTTGCCGAACCGGTTGACGGTGCCGTGTTCGTGTTCACGACCGACGATCGCTCGGTCGTGGAGAACTTCGTCGCGAGCGATCCCTATGTGCGGGAGGGATTGGTGACGGCCTGGCGCATCCGACCCTGGAACGTCGTCATCGGTTGATCCCGGATATGAGTCTGACAGCCTGACCAGCTGGCGGACTACGAAGACCTCGCGGCGGTGCGCTGCGCCGAGAGTGGGAGCGTCGGGCAGGCTCGCTCGATGGTTGGCGACGAGGCCCCCTTGGTTCGTCTGCAGGTCGCTGCCGGACCATCATGTCGTCATGAACGTCAGGCCTCTCGAACCGGCTGACATCCCCTGGGCGGCGGATCTCATGGAGAGCCGTCGTCAGCTCTACGCCCTCTACTCTCCTGTGTTCTGGCGGCCCGCACGCGGTGGTACCGATCTCCATGCCCGCTATCTCCTCCGCCAGATCGAAACGGGGACCAACGTCGGACTACGAACAGACCACGGCTTCATCATCGGACAGCACCGCATGAGCGAGGGCTTCGTGGACGACTTCGCCATCGATCCCGAGGCCACCTGGGCTGGGGACGGTCGGGAACTGCTCTTGGCAACGTGGAAGCAGCTCGCCGGGAGCGGCGCGGATGCTCTGCGGGTCGTGACCGCCAAAGCTGACGAGCGGAAGGTGGAGATGCTCCTCGAGTGCTCGCTGCGACTCGTTGAGCAATGGTGGGTCAAGCCGCTCGAGGCCACGGGGTCCGCAGCAACCACGGGACGGGTCGATGCAGCGTCCTTCTCGGGAATCCTCGGGCCGGCGCCGCCGGTCTATGACCCGGGCGGCGCTGTACTTCTCGCCGATCGAGTAGCCGTCGAGGCCGAACTGGCGATCCTCGAACGTGAGGCGGCGCACCTGGGCGCGGTGTTGGCCGTCCTGCCAACCGAGCCACACGCTGACCGCGAGGAGGATCTCCGACACCGCAACAGGACCGTCGCATCTCAGTGGTACCTGGGTCAGCCACAGTCGGCGGCCACGTGAGCTGATCCGATCAACGGGCACCAGCCATTCGACCCGACCTCGGGCGATCCCACCAGCGGTCCGCCACGGCCAGGATTTTGCCAGATGGGTCCGGCGGCGCCTCAGGAGCCGATCCGCCAGCGGGACTGCCTCGGCAGGGCGGGGATCTGCAACTTCCCAGCGCTCCGGTCGCCGTCGCCTATGAGCACGGTTCGGACTCAGCTGGGAGACACAGCTAGTCGATGTGCAATCTGGAAGACGTTGCCGTAAGGGTCGCGTACCATCGCCCGCCGGTCGCCGTACGGCGTGTCAAGCGGTGCTTCGAGGGTCGTGGCGCCCGCGCCCAGCGCACGGCGATAGGTCGCGTCGGCATCGGCTACGTAGACGTAAGTAGCTCGACGCGGCGGTCATGCTCGAGGACGAGGTAGATGACCTCGGCCCGCCCGCCCGGACCGAACAGCAGCTTGCGCATGACACCGTCGGCTTTCGCGTCGTTGTAGGGCTCCCCGTTCCAGGGCGAGCTCGAGCACGTCCAGCACTTGCAAGAAGTACGGGAGGAGCGCGTCGGGCAGTACCGCGACCTGCTGGGCTACCTCGTCGTCGGTGACGACCTCGTACATCGCGCCTAACCGAGCCGCCGCGCGGCCATCTCGCGCATCTGGTCCGCAGTGACGCTGCCGCGTTCCTGTCCGGCTAGGAGTTGGTCGGCGCGGCGCAGCATCCGGCGGTGCGCGTCGGGATCGGCCTGGGTCAGCGCGGCGATCCCACGCCACCGGCGAAGGACGGTGTAGACCTCAGTCAGGTCGAGGCTCTCTGCTGACCGGGACATCGCGGTGCGCCACTCGCTGTCGAACTGGCCCGCCTCTTCGGGCAGCAAGGCCTGCCGGATCGCGCGCGGCGTTGCGGCCGGCGGAGCAACCTCAGGGCCTGGGCCCTGCGGTCCGCTCGCTGCTGGTTGGGCGGTCACTGCGCCACGATAAGGCAGCCACCGATATGAATATCAGCCTGCTCCAGCAAGGCCACGACGCCGGAGTGCTTCGCCAGGATTTCACCGCGAGCGACCTCTACTACGCCGACGTCGCCAACGGATCAATCGACCTGATGGCGCCAGCGCGGCCGCCTGAGGCGTCTCGCTAGCGATTCCCTATCTGTGACGGCGTACGCCGCTACTGCAGGTCTGCTGCTGCAGGCCATCGAGCAGGCAGGTCAGTCCGAAGTCGAATCGCTGTCGCTCGTGTGGTTCGAATGCGCCGGCTTGCGCTGTCGCGGCCAGCGCGGGGTAGTCGTTGGGTGAGCGGGTCACCTGCTTCGTCATGGTCGTGGCCCAGGTGACGCCGGTCTGGTCAGGTGAGTCGGCGAACTGGGCAGTGATGCGAACGTGGCCGAGCAGGGTGAGGACGAAGTCATGTTGCTGTTGTTCGGTGAGCCCGAGGCCTGACATGGGTCGCAGGGCGGCATCGAGCCAGCTCAGTTCGCGGGTCCCCATGAGGCGTCGAGGGGTTGCTGTCGCGGACAGTAACCAGGGGTGACGCTGGAAGATGTTCGGGCATTGTTGCGCCCACTGCGTCAGCGTCTCGCGCCATGCGGGCGCGGGCACCGTCGACTGTGGTCCTCCGAGCCGCAGCCCCAAGGTCGTCCGCCGTTCGCGGACGCCTCGCCGGCGCAGGTGCGTGCCGCGCTCATCCCCGAGGATGTCGAGCGGTTCGACCGCCAATGGCGCCAGGTGATGGCCAACGCCACCAAGCACCTTGATCTCACCGAGGTATTGGCCACGCTCGACTCGTGGCGTCGCATCGCCTGGCTGACCACAGCCAACGGACCCGACAGCTATCGCAGAATGCTTAGCCAGGCCGACCACGTGCTGCGCACCGGTGAGTCTCCCGCCGACAGCGTGCCCTGGCGCCAGCTCAAGGCAGAGCTCGGCCTGTAGGACGTGGCCTACGAGATCGAGATCTACCCCGACGCTCGGGAACAGATCGCAGCGCTACCCGCTGAAGCGCTCCGCCCCATGGCCGAGGCTGAACATCGTGTGGCCGGGCTGACCCAACGCAGGAAGAATGCTGCCTCTGCCTCAGACCTCCCAGCCGTACAGCAACAGGGGTTGTCCCTCGTCGGCGGCTTCGAGCGCGGCCCCGACGTAGTCGACGAGGTCGGGTGGCAGCTGGGACCTGTGTGCCAAGGAGCGAGCGCTGCCCATCCGAGGAGAGGCTGTTGCCTAATTGGCGTTGGCGCTGCGTGGGGTCCGATTGTGGATCTAGTTTTCTGGGCGGATCTGCGGGTGGCGAAGGGTCATCGACCGGTGCGGCGGGATCAGGAGTTGGTGTTGTTGATCCATGGGTACGAACAGCCCAACCACCGGCCATGATCGAGAACCAATAGGCACAGCCTCCGAAAGAGACTGAAGCTCAGCGCTTTGTGATCAGTCGCCAGAGGCGGTCGGCTGACATCGGTACCTCGTGGGGGCGTACCCCGATCGCGTCCCGGATCGCGTTGGCCAGCGCGGGTGCCACCGGGTTGTAGGGCGACTCGCTCATCGACTTCGCACCGAAGGGACCCAGCTCATCGACCGTCTGCGCGAAGTAGACCTCGGTGTACGGCACATCGGCCAGCTGCGGGATGTGGTAGTTGCGGAGCACGGCGGTGAGCACACGTCCCTGCCCGTCCAACCGCAGCTCCTCGTACAGCGCGGAGCCGATTCCCTGGGCCACCCCGCCCTCGATCTGCCCGCGGCACTGTTCCGGGTTGAGCACGGTCCCGGCATCCGCCGCGTGCACCGACTGCAGGATCCGCACCCGACCGGTCCGGGGGTCCACCGCTACCCGGACAGCATGGACGTTGAACGCCACCGAGCGCGGGGTGCCATCGTGACAGGCGTGTGCGGTGAGCGGAGCCATCTCGGCCAGCTCGACGAGCCGCTGCCCGCACTGCACACCCACCGGTCCCAGCCGGCCGTCGGTGACGCCGGTCAGCGCGGCCGCGCGGGCCAGGATCCGGTTGCGCAGTTCGGTCGCGGCCGAGTGCACGGCACGCCCCGCCACGACGCTGCCTGCGGAGCCGAACGCCCCGGTGTCGTGGCCGACTGCGTCGGTGTCGGACTGGTGCACCGCGATCCGTTCCGGCTCGGTGCCGAGCACGGTTGCGGCGATCTGGGTGTGCACGGTCGTGGTCCCGTTACCGAACTCCGCCGTACCGACCCGCAGGATGTAGTCACCACCGGCCTCCAGGGACGCAGGATCTAACGGGTCTAAGGAAACCGACGCCTCGGCGACGTGCCCGCGCGGCGGGATCGTCGCGATCATGGCCAGCGCCATGCCCTCGCCCACCAGCCACCCCGGCGGCGCGGCAACCCCGTTGCCCCTGCGCAGCGCGATCTCGGCAAGATCAAGGCACTGGTCGAGGCCGTAACTGCCGAACATCAGATCGTCGCGGTGCTCCGAGCTGGCGACCAGCGCGTCGCCTGGTATCACGACGTTGCGCCGGCGCAGCTCGAACGGATCCAGCCCAACCTTGCGGGCCAACTCGTCCAACGCGCACTCGATACCGAACATCACCTGCCCGAGCCCGTACCCACGGAACGCCCCGGAGGGCAGGTTGTTGGTGTACACCGACCGCGCGTCGACCCGCTTGTTCGGACACCGGTACACGCCCATCGACTCGTGGCAGCCATGGAACATCACGCCAGGGCTGTGGTTGCCGTAGGCTCCGGCGTCGGCCAGCACGTCGATCGCCAGCGCCGTCAGCACCCCATCCGCGTTGGCGCCCACCCGGACAGTCACCGACATCGGGTGCCGGCAGGGCGCCACCGTCAGCTCGTCGGAGCGGGTGAACTCGTATTGCACGGGAGCTCCGGTGCGCAGCACGGCCAGCGCCACCAGGTCCTCGGTGAGTAGCTCCTGCTTGCCGCCGAACCCGCCGCCGACCCGGCCGGTGAGCACCCGCACCTGCTCGCGGTTCAGACCGAACAGCCGGCATAGCTCGTCGCGCACCAGGAACGGCACCTGCGAGCTGGTCCGCAGTACCAGCCGGCCGGCGCCGTCGATGCTGCCGTCCTCGAGCCAGCCGACGCAGCAATGTGTCTCCAGGGAGGTGGGAGAAATGCGCTGGGTGTCCCAGGTGCCCTCGACCACGGCGACTGCCGCGGCCAGGCCCACTTCGACGTCGCCGACCTCGCCGTGCAGCTCGGCGACCAGGTTGCGGTCTGGGTCGGCGATCCGGGACTCGGCGCCCTTGTCGCCGTGTACCAGGGGTGCTCCCGGCTCTGTGGCGCGCTGCGGGTCGAAGACGGCCGGCAGCGGCTCGTAGTCGACGGCGATCGCCCGGCAGGCCTGCTCGGCGATCCCGATCGACTCGGCGACCACGGCAGCCACCCGCTGCCCCCGGAACCGCACGACATCGTCGAGCACCAGCGTGTCGTCCGGGTCGTCGAGGCGGTTGTGGTGCCGCGCGGTGGAGAACGCGACCGCTGGGGCGTCGCGGTGGGTGAGCACGCGGCGCACCCCGGGGATTCCCTCGGCCGCGGTGGTGTCGATCGAACGGATCCGGGCGTGCGGGTGGGGGCTGCGCAGTACCGCAAGGTGCAGCAACCCAGCCGGCGCGACGTCAAGCGTGTAGCCCTCCGTCCCGGTGACGACGCCCCGCCCACCCGGCGCCCACACCGACTCCCCCACCCCGCTCCCGCGTTCTGGATGCAGACTGCTCTGTACGGCCCTCGAATTACCGCAGTCTGCATCCAGAACGCGGATCCTGGCGTTGAGCGCGTCGACGATCGAGCGGTAGCCGGTGCAGCGGCAGAGGTTGCCCTTGAGCAGCTCGGGGAGATCGGGGTCGGCTGGGTCATCCAGCGCCGACGCGGTGACGACCATGCCAGGGGTACAGAAACCGCATTGGAAACCGGCGGCGTCGATGAAGCGCCGCTGCACCGGATGCAGGTCATCGGGGGTACCCAGGCCGGCGGCGGTGGTGATCGAACGGCCCTGCGCGCGAAACGCCGGGTACACGCAGGAGTGCACCGGCTCGCCGTCGACCAGTACCGAGCACGCGCCGCAGTCCCCGGTGTCGCAGCCCATCTTCACGTCGGTGTGGCCGAGCTGGCGCAGCAGGGTCCGCAGGCACTGGCCGGGGGCCGGGTCGGCCTCGGCCGTCGTGCCGTTGATGTCGAGCCTCACGACAGCGCACCCCTGATCTTCTCGGCCAGCAGGCCGGTGACGTGCTCGCGCCAGTCCCGGGCGCCGTGCACGTCGGCGCACCAGCGCGAGATCCCGGCCAGCGCGGACGTCAGCTCTTGCGCAGTGGGAACCGTCGGGAAGCAGAGCTGGTAGGGCCGCTCGGTCGCGGCGGTGACCGTCATCGAGAACCGGTCATCCTCGCCGCGCCGCCCGATCACCAGCGCTGCCGAGCGGCCGAGCGGCGAGAGCGCGATTCGCTGGTAGGCGGTCCGGGCGCGCAGTGCGCTTGCCGGGATCTCGACGGCGCGCAGCACGTCGCCGGGGCCTAGGGCCGTGCGCCGCACCCCGGTGACGAGCTCGGCGACGGCCATCCTCCGCTCCCCACCGCCGGCCGGCCACACCACCGCGACGCCGTCCAATGCCACGGTCAGCGCGATCATCGGGCCGGCGGGCAGCCCGAGGCAGATGTTCCCGCCGACGGTGGCCTCGTGCCAGATCTTGAACGACCCGGCTAGCGCCGCGCAGCACTGGTGCAGCAACGGCAGTGCGGACCACTCCCCCGGGCCGCGGAACGCCGCGAGCCGGCGCAGGGTGCAGGTGGCGGCGATGGTCAGGCCGGACCCGGTGACCTCCAGTGGCGGCCAGCCGAGACCGCCCAGGTCGACGAGGGTATGCAGATCGAGCTGCGGCTCGGAGAACAGCCACGTGCCGCCGGCGAGCACGGTTGTACCGGGCCCGAGGGCCAGCTCCGAGCGTGACCCGGGCCGCCGCACGGCGGTGATCGTGTGCAGGTCCACTCAGCCGGCCACGCTCAGTACCTGACCCGGTCGGGGTTGGCCAGCCAGATGTCGAACGGCTCAGCACTGTTGGGCACCGCGAGCGCCTCGACCGGCATGGCCCATGTTGCCCGGTCGCGCGCGAAGAGCTCGTAGAACTCCAGGTCGTCGAACCCGCCGCGGGCCGCGTCGTGCCGATCCGCGGCGTAGGCGACCCGGTCCACCCGTGCCCACAGCGCCGCGGACAGGCACAGCGGGCACGGCTCGCAGGAGGCGTAAAGGGTCGTGCCGGCAAGCGAGAAGTCGCCTCGGGCGGAGCACGCGGCCCGGATTGCCACCACCTCGGCGTGCGCGGTGGGGTCGTTGTCCCGGGTCACCCGGTTGCAGCCGGTGCTCACCAGCGCGCCACCCGCGACGATCACCGCAGCGAACGGCCCGCCGCCGTCCTGCACGTTCCGGACAGCGAGCTCGATCACCGCGGCCAACCACTTCTCATCCGGATCCGTCGGGTTCGGGTCCGCCGGGTTCGGGGACACTGCTCAACTCCCTCGGTAGGTCGAGTAGGCGAACGGTGACAGCAGTAACGGGACGTGGTACTGCCCCTCTTCGACGGTGAACGCGATGCTCACCTCGGGATAGAAACCCCGCTGGCCGGTCGCGGTGAAGTACTCGGCTGTGCCGAACACGAGCCGGTAAGTGCCCGGGGCGACCGGCCCGGCGGTCAGGACGCCGACCCGGCCGTCGCCGTCGGTGATCGCGGTGGCCAGCACCCCGGCCGGCCCCTCCAGGCGGACCGGCACGCCCACCGCCGGGCGTCCGAGCGCGGCATCCAGGACGTGGGTGCTGATTCCCGTCACGCGCCCACCAGCCGCGCAAGCCGGATCCGGTTGATCTTGACGAGCTCGTCGCGCAGCACACGACGCTCGGTCGCCGCGTCGTTACCAAGCCGCTCACGCAGGACGCCAAGCAGCTCCTCGCCCGAGCGCCCGTCCGCGCAGACCAGATAGACGTGCCCGAAGCGAGCCTCGTAGTCCCGGTTGGCTCGCGCCAGAGCGGTGCGCAGGCTGGCGTCGGCGATCGCGATGCCGGCCTGCTCACGCCTCGAGGACTCATGTACGGGGTGCTCACCAATGCGGAGATGCCCGGCCAGCGCGGCGTTGACCTCGTCGTCGTCCAGCTCGGTGAGGACCAAGTCTGCGCACCGGATCAGCTCCGCGACCGTGGCGAACGGCCGGCTGCTCGCCATCCGCGCGGCCCAGCTCGGCGACGAGCAACAGGACGTCAGCTCTGCGACGGCGCTACGGTCGGGCAGCGCGTTGAACCTCACGAGATCCATCACCCGGCTTTACCGGTTCAGCCTGATCGGTACTCAACGGACTACCTCCGGGACTGGGCCACGCCGCACGAACTGCTTCCTGACCTCATAGCACCGCACCCACTGCGCCGGAGGCAATACCTTCACGCGAACGTAACGAGCGCCCCAGATCGATCCTTTTCCGGCGCGGTACAGACTCGTGTGTCGTGAACTCGACGCCACCGACGTTTCTAACGAGCGGGGATGTCGCTGGTGTCGAGTTCACGACACACACAGTGACGAAAGGATGAAGACTGCCGTGGGCATCTCGCTGGGGTACAACCAGTACGGCAAGGCCGAGGTCCGGCTGGTACACATCGACCGGTCTACCCCGGTACATCAGATCAAAGACGTGAGCGTCACCAGTCAGCTGATCGGTGACTTCGCTGCAACCCACCTCACCGGTGACAACAGTTCGGTCATCGCCACCGACACGCAGCGCAACACCGTCTACGCTCTGGCTCGGCTCCATGGTGTCGGCCCGATTGAGAACTTCGGACTGCGCGTGGCGCGCCACTTCGTCGACAAGTACCCGCAGGTCACCGGCTCACGCCAGGAGGTGGAGGAGTATTCCTGGAACCGGATCAGCACATCGGTGGCCGGCCTGCACGACCACGCTTTCATCCGTGGCTCCACCGAGGTCCGAACCACGGTCGTCACCAAGCACGGCGCAGACGAGGTGGTCATCTCAGGGCTACGGGACCTGACCGTTCTCAAGAGCACCGGCAGCGAATTCCATGGATTTCCCGAGGTCGAGTACACCTCGTTGGTCGAGACGACCGACCGGGTCCTGGCCAGCGCGGTGAGCGCGCGGTGGCGCTATGTCGGCGTCGAGCACGACTGGGACAAGACCTTTGTTGGCGTCCGCCAGCTGATGCTCGACCGCTTCGCGTCGACCCACAGCCTGTCCTTGCAGCAAACGCTGTACGCAATGGGCGAGGGCGTGCTCTCCGCGTACCCCGAGATCGCCGAGATCCGGTTCTCGATGCCCAACAAGCACCACTTCCTCGTCGACCTGTCGAAATGGGGCCTCGATAACCCCAATGAGGTCTGGTACGCCGCCGATCGGCCCTACGGACTCATCGAGGCCTCCATCGTGCGCGACGACGCACCACCCGCGGGCGGTGTGTGGGAGGGAATCAGTGGCTTCGTCTGAGTCGCCGGTTGAGACCTGACCGGCGCGGCGGCCTGCGCTAGGTGCGCGCGGCTGCGAAGTCGGTGAGCTCGGTGGGCGTGACGCCGGCCTGCGCGCTGACCTCGCCCAGCTCGGCGGCGCCGCACTCCACCGCCCGGAGCAGGAACCGAGCCAGCGCTTTCGCCGTCGCCGGCTCGTCCAGCACACCGAGGCAGCGCCGCTCGCGGTAGGCCAGCAGCCGGCCGGCCGCATCGGACAGCCCGGACCGGTAGAAGCCGAAAGTGGCGGCGAACCGGGTCGGCAGCTGCGCCGGATGGAGGTCCCACCCCTGGTAGAAGCCGCGCTCCAGGGACCGGCGGACCAGCCGGGCATGCAACGCCCACGCCGCGCGGACCTGCTCCGCATCGCCGACCGGCAGCACGTTCGTCGAGCCGTCGCACACTGGCACCCCGGTGCCCGCAGCCGCCACCTGCATGACCGCCTTGGCGTAGTCCGCAGCCGGGTGCTCCATGCTCTGGTAGGCCGCCGCGATCTCGATGGAACCGCTGTAGTCGTAGGTGCCGTAGTGCAACCCCGCGCAGCGCCCTGCAGCGGCGTGGATCATCCGCGCGACCAGCACCGTCCCGTCCGCGCCGAGGATCGCCTGCGGGGTCTCCACCTGCAGCTCGAAGCGCAACGCGGGCAGCCCGTACTCGGCGTCGAGCGCGAAACACAGCTCGACCATCGCCTCAACTTGGTCCACCGAGGTGACCTTGGGCAGGGTGACCCGGAACCCGGCGGGCAGCGATCCAGCGGCGAGCAGGGTGTCCAGGAACAGGTCCAGGGTGCGGATCCCGCGCCGCCGGCTGGGCCTGTCCAGCGACTTCATCCTGATGCCGGTGAACCGGGGCGCGACGCCGTCGGCGACGTCCCGGGCCAGCGCGCGGGCGGCCGCCCGCGCGTCGACGTCCTCGACAGCGCTGCTGGGGCTGCCGTAGCCGTCCTCGAAGTCGATGCGCAGGTCCTCGATGGGTTCGGTCGCCAGCTTGTCCCGCACCAGAGCGTCGACCTCGTCATCCCTGCCGCCATCGGCGCACGGCAGCGGTCCGTGCGCGTCCAGCGCGGCGAGTGCCGCTGCACCCCACACGCCGACGATGCCGGCGGTGAGCTGATCGGCTGGCACATAAACCGTGTGCACCGGCTGCCGCTGCGCCGCCACGCCGGGGTAGCGGTCCTGCCGGGCGGCGTCGTCGGCGGCGAGTCGGGCGCTGAGGCGGTCGGCTACCCGAGGGTCGAGGGTCACTCGAAGAACTCCACCCGGTCCAGCGCCCTTACCGGTTCACGCGCTGACCTGCGTCCGGCTCTGCGACACCTCATCACTTTCTATAAGGCCATCGCGCATCCGCACGACCCGCTTGGAGAACCGGGCGACTTCCTCCTCGTGGGTGATGATCACGACCGTGCGGCCGGAATCATTGAGCGCGCCGAGCAACTTCATGATCTCGATGCTGGATGCGGTGTCGAGGTTGCCGGTGGGCTCGTCGGCGAGCAGCAGGGTGGGATCGTTGATCAGCGCGCGGGCGATCGCCACCCGCTGTTGCTGACCGCCGGAGAGCTCATTGGGCATGTGCTTCTCGCGGTCGCTCAGCCCGACTTGCTCCAGGGCCAGCCGGGCCCGGTTGCGCCGAGCTCGCACCCCCGCGTAGACCAAAGGAAGTTCGACGTTGCGGATTGCGCTGGTGCGCGAGACGAGGTTGAACGACTGGAATACGAACCCGATGTTGCCGCTGCGGATTTTGGCCAGCCGGTAGTCGGACAGCCGGCTGACGTCGACGCCATCGAGCAGGTAGCGTCCGCTGGTCGGGATATCGAGACACCCCAGGATGTTCATGAGCGTGGTCTTGCCCGATCCGGACGGTCCCATGATGGCGACCATTTCGCCGTCGTCGATGGTCAGGTCGAAACCGTGGAGTACCGGAACATTGATCTTACCCATCTGGTACGTCTTGGTGATATCTTCAAGTTGGATCATTCTACTCCTCTATCTTGATATCCGATGGATATCAGCCAAGCCGACTCTTGCCCAGATTAGAACCTAGGTGGTCAGGGTAGCCTGGACGGATCGGCTGCGACTCGGACCAGAAATCCTTTACCTCCGACCCTATCCGGCCCGAGGTGCCAAGGCCAGTCGCGAAAAGAATGCAGTGGGCTTGGCAACTGACGTCCCGGCGGTGATGATCAGCGGGGGGTCAGTTCCTGGATCGGGATGAAATGGGCCGCGGCGGCTGATGCGATCCTGCAGGCGTCCATGCCGGTGACCGAGAGCCCATGGCCGGATTCGACGAGCACGGTCGCACCCATGCTGGTCAGCACCCTGGTCAGTCCGCTGCGGCGGGGCGAACGCACGAACACGTCGGGTCGGAGCTGGCTGGTCCGTTCGCATACCTCGATCATGTAGGCAATCTTGCCGCAGGCGGGGCGCGGGCACATCAGAGCGGGGTCCGGGGTTTGGGGTAGGACCCTGGTCCGATATGACACGGATCCGAGTCGACGGCCACCGAAGCCGAGGCCTGGCGAACCTGGTGTTCGAATTGGAAGCACTCGCGGTCAGCGTTCACTTGCGGTCCGTAAGCAGAGGGTTTCCCAATAGTCGGGGTTTGGTAACCGACAGTTGCGATGAGTGGCCGGTTCGGTAAACAACACGTCGGCGCGGAGCAAATTCCGGTCCTCCTCGGAGACGAAGACATTTCCGGCCGATGAACCAATGTAACCCGGGGTACTGTCAGTTCGTGGTGGTCAACAGGCGCGCGGTCCGCGTGGGATGCGCGAGACAAGCCGACGCCACCAGGCTGACCTGGCCTGCTGGACCCACCCCGTCCGCGCCAGCCGACGAGCTCATCGAACGCCCGTCAGTCGGCGAGCTCTTGGACCGTGCTGTGAAGCGCCGGATCTGTGTCGTGATCGGCACGGCTGGTTGGGGTAAGACCACGGCGGTGGCGGCCTGGTCGCGCAGCCGCCCAACCGCGTGGTTGCGGTATGAGGACCACGAGGGGGACGCGAACCGCCTGCTCGCCAGCCTGTTCGGGGCCATTCGGGCGCACGTGTCGGTACCCGAAATGCCGGCTACGGCGTCCCCGAACACAGATCCGGTGGAGTCCTCCGTCCAGGCCATCTGCCTGTGGTTACAGGGTGCCCTTCGCAAGGATCTTGTGCTGGTCCTCGACGACTTCCAGGCCGTGGCGCCGGACAGTGCTGCGGCCCGCTTCGTCGAGGACCTGTGCCAGCGAGCACCCGAGCGGCTGCACCTACTACTGATATCACGATGTGAGCTGCCGTTCTCCCTGCAGCGGCTGCGGGGTCGCGGTCTCGTCACGGAGATCCACGCGCCGGACCTTGCCTTCGACGTCGCCGATATCGAAGCACTCCTGCACAGGACCGTCGGAAAAGATCCACCTGGCCTGTCGAGGCAAGTCTGGGAACACACGGCCGGCTGGCCCGCGGCCGTGCACTGTGCTGTCGAGATGTTGCGGGCGGTCGAACCGGATCAGCGCCTAGCCGCGGTGAGACAGCTGTCGGACCCGGGACAACGATTCCACGGATATCTGACCGAAGAGATTATTGGTGCCTCCCACGAGTGGGTTCAGCAGTTGCTACGCAGGTTAGCGATCTTCGGTGAAGTCAGATTCACGACGGAGATCGCACGGGGGCTCAATGTTCCGACGATCGCGCTTGCCGAACTGGGTCGCCAGGGACTGGTGCGGCGCACTGGTGGGGGCGGCGGCTGGTCGCTTGTGCGTCCGTTGCGAGACTTCTTCGAGCACGAGGCGGTGCCTACAAGCGAGCGGACAGCGCTACACGTGATGGCGGCCACGGATTACCTCGAGCGGGGAGCACATGCGCAAGCGCTGCGACATCTCCTCGCAGCGGATGATCATGCCGCGTGCGTATCACTCTTAGTCGATCAGGGTAGTGCGATGGTGGAGAGCGGCCAACTCGATGCCGTGCTGGAGGCTGCCAATCTGCCAGCCGAGTACCTCGACGACCCGCGAGTCCAACTGGTTCTGGGACAGGCGCAGCAAGTGCGCGGACAGTGGACGCAGGCGCTGCAGCACTTCCAGCGCGCCACCCAGGACCGGGACGCTCTGGAGCCCGCGTTGGCCTGGCGGGTCGGCCTGATCACTTTCGCCCACGGCGAGTTCGCCGAGGTCCAAGCTCTGACCGGCAGGACACGGTTGGATCGGGAGGAGACGCTCGACGAGATTCGGGTATTGACGCTGTCAGCGAGCGCATATCGAATGACCGGGAACCTCGTAGGTCTGCGGAGGATGGCGAGCCGAGCTCGTGCCGCGGCCCGACGGTGCGGCGAACCCCGAGCCTGGGCCGGTGTTCACCATGTCTTAGCGCTGCTCGCCGCTGCCGAAGGGGATTGGTTACAAGCTGATGCGCACTGCACCGATGCCCTGCGCTGCGCCGAGGAGTGCGACGATCTGCTCCAGGTGACGTGGACTCGGGCTTGCCAGGCGTTTCATCAATTCGAAGCGGGTGCCCCCCGGGATGCGCTGGCCGACGCCCAGATTGCGTTGAGCCTCAGCGAGCGATGCGACAACCCGTTCATCATCGCGCATGCACTGACCACCCGCGGCCGCGCCCGCGCGCGCCTCGGGATGCTGGAGGAGGCGGCGGCTGACTTCACCGTAGCCATCGACATCTTCCAGCGCATCGGCTCCCGATTTCTGGCCTGGCCCTTGTGCGGCCTCGGCGACCTGCATCGGACCAGGGGTCAGCTGATGCGAGCCCAGGCAGCCTACGAGGAGGCGTTGATCCTCGCCGAACCGTGCCACGACGTCTTCGGCCTCAGCTCGGCGCTGATCGGCCTTGCGCGCATCACCGCGGCTGATGACCCGAAGGGGGCTCATGCGCGCGCGGACCAGGCGGTGGAGCTGGACGAGGGAGTTCGCAAGGTTCCGGCCCTGCTGACCCGCGGCTGGGTCGAGTTGATGAACGGCGAACGCCAGGGCGCCCTGGCGGATGCCAGCCGGGC
>QHBZ01000318.1 GCA_003244055.1 Pseudonocardiales bacterium
CCACCCAGTCCCACTGCACCTCCGCACCCGGCGGGTGCGCAATCACCACATGGTCGCGGCCCTTCGACGCCGAGCACGGCTCGCAGTGCGGCCGCAACCGGTGGACACGCAAACCCTTGGTGAACGTCGGATACGAGCGGTCGAACCCCAGCGCGATGGTCTCGTCGAACAACGCCGTCGCCCACACATGCGGATCGTCGACCAGCCGCTGACGCAGATAGTCGACATAGGGGCTCAGCGGATCCTCGGTGCTGGGAGCCCGTTGGCCGGCGACCCGCTTACCGGTCAAATAATCCCGGATGGTCCCGCGGTCATGACCCAGATGCCGGGCGATCGCCGAGATCGACCAACCCTGCCGGCGCAGCGCGTGAGCATCCACATCGTCCTCCTGTGTGAGCATCAGTTCGGGGTTCCTTCGAGGTGCTGGCGGAGGTCAGAGACCGCCACCCTCGAAGGAACCCCGCCACGCGTGACGACGCCACGCCGCGGGTGCTCAAGGTGGGGACATTCAACGAGCAGGTCTGGGGAGATTCAGACGAGCGCCGTCAAGGGCCTCGGTGACCGCCTGCCGGCGTGAAGCGCCCTCGTCCTGAACGCTCTAGGATGGCACGCCAACGCAAGCCCAGGTCTACCGCGCCGAGACGCCCGCGAGCAGGGTCAGCACCACGACCCCGGCCACGATGAGCACCACCCCGCCGATTGTTACCCAGCTCAGACGCTCGCCGAACAGCACAGCGCCAACGACCATCGCCGTCCCGACACCCGACCAGATCGCGTATGCCGGCCCCACCTGGATCGACTTCAGCGCCAAGGTCAGGATTGCGAACGAGGACCCTAGCACAGCACAACCACAACCATGAAGCCCGGGCGACGGAACCCGTCAGCCACCTTGAGCGCCAGGGTGCCGCAGACCTCGCTGACGATCGCTGCGGTGAGCAGCGTCCAACCAGCCACGGGCATTGTCAGGTTGCTGGCGTGGTGGCTGGGATGATCGACGGGTTGATCTCGATGGGAAGGGCTAGGTTCGTGGCCGCCGTTGCGCCGTCGTACAAGGGATTCCGGTATCCCCGCGGAGATCATCAGCCACTGCGTGTGGCTCTACCACCGGTTCCCGCTCAGCTTCCGAGAGGTCGAGGAGATGATGCTCGCGCGGGGCGTCGCGGTCTCCTACGAGACGATCCGGCAGTGGTGTCAGAAGTTCGGGCAGACCTACGCGAACGGGTTACGCCGCCGACGGGCACATCCGGGCGACAAATGTCTCGGGTGATCAGGTCGCACGATCAGCGCCGGTGTCGGCGACTGCCAGGCGAGGCGGTGGACCGGCAACGGCTGGTGGCGGAAAGTAGACCCGTTCCCCCGCCGTCCCGCGACGAAATCCCGCCGAACCGGCGGCTGCTTGCCCATCAAGCAGGGACTAGACCGGCGGTGTTGCTGAGTACGGTGCGCAGCGCCCCGAAGACGTCGATTTCCCGGGACAACCGCAACGAGTCCTGGCATGGGGGTTGGGTCCAGGTGATGGGCCCGCGTGGGGTGATGGTGGGGGGCAGCAGCAGGGCGCCGGTGACGTGGTGCACGCTGGGCGGCCAGGGCAGGCCGACCGCGTACCTCTGTCCGGTGAGCACGATGTGGTGGTCGGGGGCATAAGGGTGGGCCAGCACTGCTGGGGCGCAGTATCGGGTGTTGAGCAGCTGGGTTACTTCGGTGCTGAGCGGGATCGGGATCGCGATAGCTGACACGTCGCCGCGCAGGCTCAGTCGTAACTGGTGATGGTGCTGGGTCACCGGCCAGCCCCACGCCTGATAAGCCACCGCGCCGGAGAGCTCAGCGCCTGTTGCTTCGGGGCTGCTCACGGGAGCTTGCCCGGCAAGAGTAGTGGCGCTGACCTGGTTGAGGAGGCACATCGTACAGGGCGTGCCCTGGTCGCAGCCGGTCTCGATCTCGTCGAGGTCCAACAAAGCGCCGCACAACGTCGCCACCGCGCCCGCCATGGGCTTGTCGGGCATCGGAACCAGGTGCACGGTGCGAGCGGTCTGGCCGGTCACACCGGCTCGGTAACGGACCAACATCACCGGAGGAACAGACACCTCCGCTCCGGCAACACCGGATCCGCCGGGCCCGCTCATCTCGCTGACCGCGCCGCTGCCAGGTGGTAGCGGGGCAGGCGGGAGGGGCGCAACGCGGGTGGCGCAGCTCGCTGCCGCCGTGCCTGGGTCCCCGTGGGCGTCGGTCGACTCCGGAAGCGGCAACGCACCATCCGGGCACCGCGACGGCGGTGTGGCGTGGCGGTGGGCCAGCTCCACGGCAGCCAAGCGCAGGCAAAGGTCGCTGACTGTGTCGGTCACGTCTGGCATCTCACGCCTCCGGTGCGCAACAGCGACCTGCCCGGGGCGGGCCGGCGTCCTTCGAAGCCCATGCACCTGCACGTGCACTGCGAAAATGTAACGCGGGCTCTCCTGAGACGTCAATGCACGTGCATTTGCAGAACGCATGAAATCGCATATGCCTCGCGTAACCGAGTATCGGCCTCGACGTTCTAGTCGACTGAGCGCGTACGCCACGTCACGACCGTCGAGATACTGGACCATCGATCGGGCTAATAGCGCCGCCTTCGGGTGAACTTACTCGGCTTTCTGGTGGCGCCTCACGCTGGCCACTGACTGTAAAAACGGCACTCTGGCCCCTATCGTGTCGATGAGGTCCACGACGTCCGGTAACTTTCCCCAGTCGCGGTAAAAGAAGCCATGGCAGTGCAATATCATCGCCATTACCCTGAGGCTGCCGCGTTCAATAACAGCGTGCTACAAACAACAAGAGATCGTGGGCCGTGCCGGTCCGCGGAGTGGAGGCGATGTCGTGGACCACGAAGCTGCACAAGACACCTTTGGCATCTGCACTCAGTGGCGGAAGTCGAGCTACTCCTCCCCGGACGGGCAAGAGTGCGTGGAGGTGATCACCGAGCTGCCCGGGTGGGTCGGTGTCCGGGACAGCAAGCTCGGCGCCGACAGCCTGGTGCTGGCCTTTACCGCCGCGCAGTGGCACGCCATGGTCGCCGGTGCCCGCGCCGGCCGGCTGGACGCCTGACCGACCACCGCCCAGTTGGTCGGGAGCTCCCCCGCAGAGCTCGGCATCAGCCTGTCCGCCGTGGCTCCCCGTTTCCGCGAGATCACCATTCGCCAGGGCGGCGAGCCGGATCGCCGAGTGGACCGAGTGGGCTGAGTGGGCTGAGTGGGAGGGCTATCAGTCCGGTCGTGGTGGGGGTTGCGCCGGGGCAGTCACCGTTGAGGCGGCCACCGTTGGGCGCTCACGGCCTCTCCGGCGCCAGACGCCTACCGCTACCACTGCGCCGGCCATGATCAGGCCGGCCAGGGCGCCGGTGCCGGCCGTGATCAGCGGCCGCGGAAACACCGGGTCGGGCAGCGAGTAGGGCGGCGTCAGCAGCTGGGCGTGTGGTCCGACCTGGCCAGCGAGTCTGATCTCATCGATCCGGGCCTGGATCGCCTTGTCCCGGTCCAGGGATGTGGTGAGCTGCGCCCGGGTGTCGTTGAGGGAAGCCTGGGTGGCGGTGCCGGCCAACACCGCGGTCCTAAGTTGCTGCTCCCGCGTTTGGAGCTGGGCGGTGTTTTGGCGTGTGGTGGCAAGCTGGGTGTCGAGGTTGCGGGCCACTCCGCTGGGCTGGCCAGCGAGGGTGAGATACCTGTCGATGATGGCCTGCAGCGTCTGCATCGCGGACAGCTCGGTGAAGCGGTGGGCTTCGACCTGGATGACCTCGCTGTTGTCCAGGACCTGCACGCTGACGTCGTTGTCGAGGTCCTCGAACTGCTGGCCTTGTTTCTGCGCGATCGGACCGAGCACGGCCCGGCTCTTTAAAAGCACCAGCTGCGTGCTGAGCTGGCGATCCTGTCGAAGAGTGTCACCACCCTGGTCCTGGCTGATGAGATAGAGGATTTCCGCGCGGGCTCCGTAAGTTTTCGGCCAGACCAGCCCACCGGTCAGCCCGACGGCAGCACCAAGCAAGATGACCGTCAACGCCAGCACCACCAGCCGCGGCGTTAACCGGCCAGCACCGCGGCCTTCGGTGCGACGTTCGAGCCAATTCGCCGAACGCTGCAGCGGCACTCCATCGGTCCCCACGGACCGCTGCAGCTGCTCTTCATAGCCCATTGAACACCCATTCGACTCGTTCGCCCCGTACTCGAAAGAACTACCAGACAGCCAAGATCGACAGGAGTGGGCTGACCCGCTGTGCCGGAGAGCTCAGCGTGCCCTTCACCGAAATCGCTCAGCACCCACGCGAGAAGCTGGAGTGCCGTGCCGTTCGTACTGGTCGGCATTCTTCCAGCGACCCGCGCGCCATGCCTGACAACGGTGGTGGTGATCCCGCTGTGACGCTGATTAACCGGGGGTGAGCACCGGATGTCGACCACGAGGCCACCCTGGGCGCCTCCGGGATCGACCTGGGCACCCTGCGGGCTGCCACCCCGATGGCCACCCTGGATCCGGGTTTCGTAACCACCCCCGGGTGCACATCGGCGTCACCTACATCCACGGCGCCGCAGGAACCCTCCGCTACCGCGGGTACCCCCGGTTCTTCATCAGCGCCCTCGAGCACGGCCGACGCCCGATCGAGGTGACCACCGACCGGGCACCGGCTTACCCGCGAGTACGCACATAACCCCGCTGAAACCGATCATGGGCGGCCGAAGTCCCGACTACGGCCGATGCGCGGCCTAAAACGCCTCCGCGCGCCACGGGTGATCAGTGCCGGGCACACGTTCGTGCGATGTCTCCACCGCGGCCACTACGAACTCGGCAGCGATATCGACCGGCGCCATCAGCTCACATCGGTCTTCACCGAACTCACCCGCGCCATCTGATCACGGCAGCGCAGCGGAAAATCCCATCTGCTTCTCCCCTACGCAACAGTCCCCCTCGAACGTGGCGACCCATCAGGCCGCCCAGTCCGAGCCGGTCACCTCCGTCTTAGCAGTTCCACCGCCACTGCCCCGCCGGCCACGATCAAGCCGACCAGCGCACCCGTGCCGGCCGCGATCAGCGGCTGCGGGAACACCGCGTCGGGCAGTGAGTAGGGCGGAGTCAGCAGCTGGACGTCGGGTCCCGCTTGGCCGCTGAGTTTACGCTCAGCGATCTTGGCTTGGATCGCCTTCTCCCGGTCCAAGGATGCCGCGAGCTGTACCCGGGCTTCGTTGAGAGATATCTGGGTGGCGGTTGTGGCCACCACCGCAACCATGAGTTGGTTCACCCGAGTCTGGATCTGGGCAGTGTCCGTCTTGGCGTCGGCGAGCTGGGTGTCGAGGTTGCGGGACGCTGCGGTGGGCTGGCTGACCAGCGTCAGGTACCTGTCCATGATGGCCTGCAGGGTCTGCGTCGCGGCCAGCTTGGTGGGGCCATCGGCCTCGACCTGGATGACCTCGCTGTTGTCCACGACCTTCACGCTGACGACCTTGTCGAGGTCCTCGAACTGCGTTCCCTCCTTTTGCGCGACCGGGCCGAGCACGGCCCGGCTCTTCAAAAACACCAGCTGGGTGCTGAGCTGGCGATCCTGCTTCAGCGGATCGCCGCTTTGCTGGTCCTGACCAATGGAAGAGAGAACCTCCACGCGCGCGGCGTAGATTTTCGGCAAGACCACCGCGCCGACCAACCCGCCAGCACTGCCAAGCAGGACCAGGACGATCGTCAACGCCAGCAATACCAGGCGCGTCGTCACCCCGCCGCCACCGCGGTCGTCGGGGGGTCTCTCCATTCGACCCCCCGAACGTTGCGGCGCCACTTCGCCGGTCCGAGCGAACCGCTGCAGCGCGGAGGGGAACTTCGACAAGTACGCGTGGCGGTTGGAGTGGCCAGGTGGGGCGGTGCTCACCGAGTCACCCCACGCGACGACCGCGTCATCCAGATCGCCCTGCTGGCCAACGCGCTGGAACCGGGTCTGTAGCGCCTGACCGAGAGCGGACAAATACCTGGGACGCTCAGGGTGGTTGACTGGAGTGGTGGTCACCGCGTCGCGTCCGGCGATGATGGCCTGCTCCAAGTCGGTCGGGTCAGCGGTGCTCCCAAACCGGGCATGCAGCGCGCCCCCGAGACTGGACAGCCGCCCGGGGCGCTCGGGGTGATCGACTGCGGTGGTGGCGACCGCGTCGCGTAAGGCGGCGATGGCCTCGTCCACGTCGGTCAACTGGCCGGTGCTCCCAAACCGGGCGCACAGCGCATTGCCGAGATCAGACAGGCGCCCCGGGCGGTCGGGGTGATCGGGTGCGGTGGCGGCGACCGCGTCGCCGAACAACTCGATCGCGGCGTTGAGCAAGTCCAGGCGACCAGTCCGCTGGTAGTCATCGAACAGCTCCGCGGCTTTGCCGGTCATCGCGGCAGCGTTCCCGATCGGTGTCTGCTGCAGTCGACGTATCCGCTCCAGAGCAAGGCGAGCAGGCGTTCGAGCATCGAGCCCCCTTTGCCGTCGTCGAGTTCCCGCGTAACCCACGCGGCAACCCAATGGACCACCTGTTGGCCCGAAGTGAACGTAGAACCACAACATCGAACATTGGATCACTCGGGCCGCGCGAAGACCCGACGCCAGACAATAGGGCATCACCATGACTGGGGACGCGGGAACCGCATCAGAGAACGTTATGAGAAGACCACCGCGCTCATGTGAACCGAGCGGGAAGCTGAGGGCTCAAGATCAACAGCGGCGCCCACCGTGCACTGGTCAACCACTTCGCCGCCCCACCGATCAGCTACGAAGACTTCCCCTACGCCGGCACCGCAGAGCAGGCATTGGACCAGCTGGACATGACCTACACCAGCTGGCGACACGGCGTACGCGCGCTGTCTCCCACCGACCTCGCACGCCCCTGCGGGGCGGCAGAGGGATCATTCGCCGAGTATCCGCTGGCCGCGCTGGTTGCTGCATATCAACAGAGAAGCGCTACACCACGGCACGGAAATCCTGCTGCTGCGCGACCTCTACCGCAACCGCGCAACGCTCAGCTCGTAGAGCCTCCCCCAACTTATCCCGCTCTCCAACACCCCGGGGCGGTGGTCCATCGCGTGGATGATGTCGCGGTTGGTCCAGCCGGCTGACCAGTAGGGCTTGCACAGGTGCCGAACGAGTTTTCGGCTGCAGCCGCGTCCGGGCGGTAGCGGCGGCTCGGCCGGGTCTGGCCGCAACCCGCGCAGGGCATGTCAGGGCCCCGGTTGCAGGCCCCGCAGAGGTCGGGGTTGCCGTGGGTGGCGCGTTTGGAGATGACCCGGACGCCACCGCATCGCCCGCAGCGACGTGGTCGTTGTCGGTAGCAGTCTCGGCAGATCGACCCGTCGGGTCCAGAGACCCGGGCCGGCCGGTCCTGGCCGCAGTGGATGCAGCGGTGCACCGGTGGCGTCCAGCAGCCCAGGCAGAGCGGGGTGCCATCGCCGCGTCTGGTCACCGGCATCCGGGTACGGCCGCAGCGCCCGCATTCCTCGACGACCTCGGGATCGACGCGGTAGCAGGGAAAACAGATGCCGCCCTCGGCGCGGCGAGCGGCGATCCGGGTGTCCTCGCGCCCGCAGCGGGCGCAGGTCGACAGCCGGGTGCGGACCCGGCACATCTGACAGAGCAGCCCGCCCGAGCCGCACTGGGCCAGGTTCAGGGTCACCTTCCCGCATCCGGCGCAGCCCGGCCGCACCACCGGCTGCCCGGCGTCGTAGAGCGCGTGGGTCAACCGGATGAGCACCACCGGGCAGCGGGGATCACCGGAGATCAGGGCGTCGGGATGACATGCGAGGTGCTCGGCCAGGTGCCCCAGCGGGATGCCCGTGGCGGCCCGCACTGTGTCCAGCATCAGGGAGATGTCGAGGTCCTGCCGGTCGGGCAGCGCGTTCGCCAGCGCGGTGATCACGGTGCCGCGAAGAGCGCGGCGTTGTTCGGCCCTGCGCCGGTCTCGTGGTGTGCTCACAGGCCCTCTGGGCGGCGGATCGTGGTCCGACGGACCTGCGGCGCCGGCGTCGTCGTCTCGCCGGCGGTCTTACGGACCTCGGTGTTGACGACCTGGACCTCGATCAGATCGTTGGGCTGGCAGCCGAGGATGTCGCACAGGGCCGCGAGGGTGTCCATGGACAGCCGCTGCGGGGACTGGGTGACCAGGCGGAACACCTGCTCCCGCGACAGGGTGATGCCCCGTTCGGCCAGCAACGGCACCAGATCCGAAGTCTGGAACAGACCCTTCTCGGCCATCCGCAGCCGCAGCTGCCACACGAAGCCCATCTTCTTGATCACGGCTGGTCCTCCCACAGGCCGGCGTCGTGTTGCTTCAGCGCTCGTTGGACCAGCCGGTTGCGGTACTCATCGGACACCCCGGTGTAAATCGGGCTCTTCGCTGTATCAAGTGGGTTACTCAGCGTGAGGTCATGTAGGCGGACAGCAGCCGTTTGAATATCTCGGCGGCAATCGGAGCCTGGTCCGGGTGCGGTTCCCAACGCAACGTCACACCAGTCTGTGTGTCGCACACACGCCGGTAGCCGTATGGCAGTCCAGCGTGCGGTCGGCCAGCGGCAGCCCGGGACTCGGCGGCCCGCCGGACACGCTTGCTGGTCACCGATGACTCCCTCGTCGCCAGTGCTGCAGCGAGACGACTTCCTGC
>QHBZ01000319.1 GCA_003244055.1 Pseudonocardiales bacterium
TAACGATCGTTCGCGTTACACCTCCAGCGGCCCGACGTTTCCGCAGGAGGACTGTGTAACGGATTCCGCGTACGCGGCAACGTCACACTATCAGGCGTTCGCGATACACTTTTCGCCATGCGGATCGGCTACGGACGAGTCTCCACCCACGACCAACACCCCGAAGCCCAACACGACGCCCTCACCGCCGCCGGGTGCGAGGAGATCTTCCTCGACAGAGCCTCCGGCAAGCTCACCCGCCGACCCGAATTGGACAAGGCCCTGCTCTCGGCGAACCGGACCGGCGACCAGCTAGTGATCACCAAGCTAGATCGACTCGGCCGATCCCTCGAGCACCTCATCGAGCTGTCCAAGCTGCTGCAAACCCGGGGGGTCGACCTGGTCGTGCTGGACCAAGGCATCGACACCTCCACCGCCGTAGGCCGGATGTTCTTTCAAATACTCGGCTCGATCGCAGAGTTCGAACACGCGTTGATGTCCGAGCGAACGATCGACGGGCTGGCCGCCGCCCGCGCGCGTGGTCGCACCGGTGGACAGAAACCCAAACTCGGCCCTCGTCAGGTCCGCCTCGCTCGGCAGATGTACGACGAGGTCGGTGACGACGGCAAACGGAAGCACACCGTCCAACAGATCGCCGACGAGTTCCGCGTCACCCGCCCCACTATCTACCGCCACCTCGCCAAGGCAGGCACTTCCTAACTAACCATCAATCGCAGGCCAGCGAGCTAAACGCTGGCTCGTTTGGGGCTGGCCGTAGCTTCGGGATTCGTCGGCCGTCACCGAGGCCAGCAACTCCGCGCGCACGCGACGCGCCTCAGCAGCCTTGGACAGCGCCGCCCGGTGCTGCGCCGACGTCAGCTCGGCCATTCCATCGCCCCCGCTTTCGCCGCAGATCCAGTACCCGGCAACCCTGGCCTGCGGAAACCCGGCGTGTCAACAAATGTGACACTAACCGGGGTTCTCTGTTCCGTTCCTACTCGACCCCTAAGTACCCGGACCTGCGGTTCGACGAGGGCTCCATTACCGCCGTGGACGCGGCTGATGGTGCTCTGTAAGAGGGGGCGATACTGGCAGGCGATGGGACAGATCTTCGGTCCGGTCGAGATACGGCGGGGCCCTGCCGTCTGGTGCGTAGTGGCTGGTCAGCCGGGGAGGGTGAGGCCCGCGGTGCGGCTACTGACATCAAATCGGCGCTCAACAGCCAGCGAGATGCAGTCGGCGAGCGCTGATCTTGCTCTATCTGGAGAACAGAGTTGCACCCTCGTGAAGGCCGAACTGTCGGGGTCTGATGCCACGCTGGACGGGTCCTCAGATCAGAGAAATCCGCACAGAGAGAGGCAACACGACATGCCTGGATTCGTTGCGCCAGTAGCTGACGAGCGCGAGGGGCTGCTGGCTTACCTCGCTCAGCAGCGCCTGGTACTCCGCCTCACCGCGCACGGGCTCACCGACGAGCAGGCCCGGGCAACGCCCACTGCGGGTTCGCTCAGTATCGGAGGGCTGATCAAACACCTCGCGACTGTGGAGCGGGGTTGGATGATGACCGTTCAACAACGCGGCCGGGAGTGGTCAGCAGAGGACCACGAGGCCAATCTCCGGCTCGGGCCCAGCGAGACCTTGGCCGGTGTCGTCGACCTGTACGACCTCGCGGCCAAGGAGACCGACACGATCATCGCGCAGATCGCCGACCTCGGGCAGCCGGTGCCGGTTCCGCAGGAGCTGTCGTCCTGGTTGGGCGGCGTCACGGCGTGGTCGGTGCGGTGGGTTCTGCTCCATTTGATCGAGGAGACCGCCCGTCACGCCGGCCACGCTGACATCGTCCGGGAATCACTCGACGGTGCCACAGCCTTGCCGCTGATGGCCGCCGCGGAGGGTTGGCCGGCCAGCCCATGGGTGCAACCCTGGAAGGGCCCAGATCGGGTATGAGCGGGATACGACCAGAACCCGATGTTGCGCTTTAATGAACGGCCGCCAGATCGGTCGGTAGTGTGGTCGACCCGCGCAACCTCGCACCATCGCCACGATCGTCGCCAAGACCGGCGGCACCCGCTCCGGTCTCTATCGCCATCTCCCGCCCCGTCCGCCGTCGGGGTAGCTGCCCATCGAGAC
>QHBZ01000320.1 GCA_003244055.1 Pseudonocardiales bacterium
CGATCCGGCCGATCGGCTGGTCCAGATCGGCACCAGCCAAGTTCTCCAGCAGCACCAGGAAGCGGCGGTGGTGCGCGGCGTTCTCCTCGGAGCGGTACAGGGCTGGATTGGCGTCAAAGTCGATCCGTAACGCACCGTCACCAGACGGGTCGTAGACGTTGACCACTAGATCATTGACTGGCCCGATCGCCAGGTTGTGCAGTGTCACCGGGTGTTGGGCGAAACACAGCGCTGGGCCATAACCCCTAATGTTGATCACCGGGCCGAACAGGTGCTCGCCGGTGCCCACGATCCCCAGGTCCCGCGCGAGGTGCTCATATGAGTAACGCTGATGCCGCAACAAACCCCGCGCCCGCTCAGCAGCGTGGTGCACGAGGTCACCGATGCTCATCTGCGGGTGTACCCGCATCCGCAGGGGCAGTTGGCTGGCCAGCATCGCCGGCACGTTGCGTGCAACGGTTCCCGTGCGGCCGGTTACCGGCAATCCCAGCATCAGATCGCTAGCACCGGTCAGGCGGTGGACATAGATTGCCAACGCCGCCATTGCCAGCGCTGGCAGGCTCGCCCGAGACCGCCGCGCCAGCGCCCGCAACCGATCGACGACCGGCGCGGGCACATAGCCGGTCTGGCGCAGGAAAGTGTGGGACGTCACCGCCAGCTGGCCCGCCAGGCCCACAGCGTCAGACCGGTCGACCAACTGCTCCGCCCAATACTTCCGATCCCGGGTGAACCGGTCGGAAGCCCGGTAGCTGGCCTCGTCGGCCAGCAACAGACCGAGGGAACCCAGGGTGCTGGGTGGGCATTCCAGTCCCGCATCCAGCGCCGTGTAGACCTCGGCAATCCGCTGGATGAACAACGAGAAACCGAAACCGTCCATCGCGAGGTGATGGCCGCTGAGATAGAGTAGGAACCGGTCGGTGGCCAGCCGCAGCACCGTGAAGCTGAACACCGGAGCGCGTCTGAGATCAATCGGGCGGCGAAGATTGGACTGCATCCATTCTTGAGCTTGGGCCCACGGATCGGCCGTCTCCCTGAGATCCATCACCGGCAACGGCCAATCCACCAATCGGTCGACCACCTGCCACAACATGCCCTCGTCGTCGACTTCGACACGAACCCGAAACGCCTCGGTGTCGGCCACCGCCTGACGCACCGCGACCTCGACCAGAACCAGGTCGACCCGGCCCTGGATGTCCACATACTCGGCGACCTTGTAGATCGGGTTCTGCGGGTCCAGCTCTTGCGCGAACCAGATCCCGGTCTGCGCGGCAGTCAGCGGCAAATGACGATTCTGATCACCAGACATCTCATCCACCCTTAATCGGTCTACCGATAAGACCAACCGAGACCACCAGCGGCTGCTCCAGCGCCGGTCGCCCAGTGATCGGGAGAAGATTGTGCGCCACGCGGCGGCGTGTATTGATGCGTATCGGCGACCAGAACATCCAAGAATTCCATGAGCACCTCATACACATCACCGCGTATCGCGTAGGAAGTTGCCGGTCGGTTAACCCATTCGCATGGACCTCACGGATGGTGGGTCTGTCATTCCTGGTTTCTCCAAGGACACGCCTGCCCGACCGCCAGGCCTGATAAGGCACTGCAAGTTGTTGAGGTGTGGTGGGATGGGGCTCTCGGTAGGTCTTCGGGGGAGGGAACGCCGACGGGTGCCGCGTCGTCGTCGTTGTACAAGGGCCATCGACACCCGGGGAAGATCATCAGCCACTGTGTGTGGTTGTACCAGCGGTTTCCGCTCAGTTTCCGTGAGGTCGAAGGAGATGATGCTGGCGCGGAGGTCATCGTCAGCAAGGAGGCGATCCGGCAGTGGTGCCAGAAGCGCCGGCCCGGCCTGGTGACAAATGGCATCTGGACGAGGTGTTCTCACGATCAGCGGGAAGCGGAAGTACCTGTGGCGGCCCGTCAACCGGGACGGGAATGTTCTGGACATTCTGGTTACCTCCCGGTGTGTGACGCGAAAACCGCGCCATTGGATTCCTCCGTAAGTTGTTGAGAGGGCTGCGGTCCTTGCTGCAGGTCCTGGTCACTGACACGCTGGCCAGCGACGGTGCGGCCCACCGACGGTTGATGCGCAGCGTGGAGCATCGTCGATACCAAATATCTGAACAACTGGGCGGAGAACTCCCACCAACCCACGAGGCAGTGGGAAACGTGCGAATGAAGAAGTTCACCTCCCCGGTCACGCGCAGCGGTTCCTGTCAGCGACCAACGCCCCCGCCCGGCCACTATCCATTCCCCCGGCTCATCGCACACCAACAAGACCGAACGTACCGCATCACACGTGCTGAGAGTAACTGCCCTGTTGGGATTAGGTAGGAGAGAATAAGGCTACGTAGGAAAACGATTAGGTGACATACAGTGCTGCGCGTTACCCCAACAGCGGTTCTTGACCACACGGCCCGGTGAAGATTCCGGCAGCCGCCGCACAGATCGCAAATGCCATAAACACCCCAGCAGCCACTTATACCCCATCACCTCGCTGGCTAGAGGCTGTATCTGGCTTGAATCGCGCCGGTGTGTCCGGAGACTCAGGTTGTTGAGACTCCAGCCTCGGTGAGTGCTGGGTGTTGACCGTAGTGGATCAGTTCGTATTCCGCGGGTGTCAGGTCGTGGTGGGCGCTGCGTAACCGTCGGTGGCTGTGCCAGTCGCCCATTCCAGGGTAGCTATTTCACTCGCGGAACGATCAATCGGACCGTGATCTGCTCAGATTTCCGCCGCGACTGATATGCGGTGTAAGTGGTCTCGGCGATCTCGGCATCGGAGATCCACTGCTGCGTGGCCTCGTCGTAGATCGCGTGCGGGTAGGCGATGTAGGCGATCGACACCCAGGCGCCCGGGTCGATGACGTCGATCGCTGCCTGTACCGGCCGAGTCTGTTTCGTGGTGATCGAGAAGCGCACCCCGGCCCTCCGACAGGTTGTGGGGTTCCAGAAGTCGGCCTGTGCCTCTGACCTGGATGATCGGTGGGCTTGGCCGTCGGGGCATGATCGTGAGTTGTGTCGTTGCGTCTGCTCTACTTGGTCTTGCTCCGGGTGCTGAACCTGCTGTTGTTGCTCGGGCGTTCGTCGGCGTCTAAGGACGTCGAACTCCTGGTGTTGCGCCACGAGGTCGCCGTGTTGCGTAGGGCCAACCCGACACCGCGCCTGGACTGGGCGGATCGAGCGGTGTTCGCCGCGCTCGTCCGGCGGCTGCCCACGGTGCTGCGGGGGCATCGCTTGGTCACGCCGGGCACGATCCTGCGCTGGCATCGGCGCCTGGTAGCCAAGAAATGGACGTATCCCCACCGCGTCGGGCGTCCGCCGCTCGACGACGGCGTAACAGTGCTGATCGAACGCCTGGCCCGAGAGAATCACCGTTGGGGCTACCAGCGAATCCAGGGCGAGTTGCTCAAGCTCGGTCACCGCGTTGGAGCGTCCACGATCCGCCGCGTTCTCCAGCGGAGACGGATACCTCCGGCGCCGGTCCGGGACACCGACACGACCTGGCGCCAGTTCCTACGCGCCCAGGCGTCGACAATGTTGGCGTGTGACTTTTTCCACGTGGACTGCGCAGTGACACTCCAGCGGATCTATGTGTTCTTCGTCCTGGAGGTGCCCGGTAGGTCCGTGCACTTGCTCGGCGCGACCACGAACCCAGACGGTCGATGGGCCACTCAGCAGGTCCGCAACCTGGTGATGGATCTTGGCGATCATCTCACCCAGTTCCGGTTTCTCGTCCGCGATCGGGCTGGACAGTTCACGGCATCATTCGACGCTGTTCTCGCCGATGTGGGCATCCAGGTGGTCAAGATTCCTCCTCGTTGCCCACGGGCGAACTGTTTCGCAGAACGATTCGTCCGCACCGTCAGAGCCGAACTCACCGACCGAATGTTGATCTTCAGTGAGCGGCACCTGCGGGTCGTGCTCGCCGACTACGTTCGCCACTACAACGGTCGACGACCCCACCGTGCCTGCGAACTTCGCCCTCCGCACCCGGCCCACCCCGTGGCAGACCTCAGTTATGAACGGATCAAACGTCGGCCGGTTCTGGACGCATTGATCAACGAGTACGAACAGGCCGCGTGAAACCGCTGCTCACATAGGTGCCGACTTCTGGAACCCCACAGGGTCACCCGCCGCCAACTCACCGAGCTCGTCGCCGAACTCCACCCCGACCGCCACGCACCCGTCACCAACATCATCCGAGAACTGATCGGCAACATCTGACAAGCCGAGCCAACTCGGCAGTCGGCGAGTCGTGCAAGCGCGAGCGGGTCGACGGCGTGGCGGCAGTCGCCGCGAAGAACATCCCCATGTAGCGATGCGAAGTAGACCTTAGCAATCTAATCCCGAGGTGCCTGTCAGTGACGTG
>QHBZ01000321.1:0-8089 GCA_003244055.1 Pseudonocardiales bacterium
TGGCCGCCACCGCGGTGATGGCGCTCGGGTTCCTGGTGGTGTTCGGTACCTTCGGGTTGCTCATCGCCCCCCTGACCAGCTCGGTGCAGCAGTACCTGCCGGCCTTCACAGTGCTGATCGGCGCCGCCATGATCGGCCTCGGCATCTGGATGCTGACCGGCCGGGAACTCACCCTGCTGCTGCCCAAGCTGCGGCGCGGCGCGCCGACCGCGCAGCTGAGCTCAATGTTCGGTTACGGGCTGGCCTACGCGATCGCCTCACTGTCCTGCACGATCGGCCCGTTCCTCGCCGTCACCAGCACCACCTTCCGCAGTGGCTCGATCCTGGGTGGTGTGCTGGCCTACCTGGCCTACGGCCTGGGCATGACCATCGTCGTCGGGGTGCTGGCGACCGCGGTGGCACTGGCCGGCTCCGCGGTCACCAGCGGGGCGCGGCGGCTGCTGCCCCACATCAACCGGATCGCCGGCGGCCTGCTCGTACTGGTCGGCGGATACGTGGGCTACTACGGCGGCTACGAGTTACGGCTGTACTTCGGCGGCGGTGACGCCAGCGACCCCATCGTCGGCGCGGCCGGCGCCGTCCAGCAAACCCTGGCGGGCTGGGTGGACCAGATCGGCGTGCTGCCGCTGCTGGGCATGCTCCTCGTCCTGGTGCTCGCCGCCACACTGCTCGGCCGGCGAGCGCACACGCTGCGAGGGCGCCGTGCCGTGCGGCAGGTGAGCGAGCCGCCGGTCGGCTGACTGGACCTGGGCATGGCCGGAGGTCGGGCAATGGGGGGTGTGACGCAAGACCGTGACAAGGACCGCGCCACGCGGCGACCGTGGACCCGCCCCGGTATCGGCCTCGACGACGTCCCGGGGGCTCGGTGCGGATCTGGTCGCCGCCGGGATCGCCGGGCTGCTCGTCGCGGTGGCGGCGGTCGTCGGCGTCTGGTTGCTCCAGCGGGGGGTGCCGCTGCACGTCGACGCCCCGCCCTTGGGTGCGCAGTGGCTGCCGCACACCGGTCCGGGCACGGTGCCCGCGGTGGTCATCGCGCTGCTCGTCATCCTGCGCGGGCCCCAACTGGCCGCCCAGCTGTCCTGGCGGCCGCTGCTCGGGGCCGCGGCGGCCGCCTCAGTGGCGTGGACCCTGTGCCTGGCCCTGATCGACGGCTGGCAGACCGGGGTGGTCGACCGGCTGACCACCCCCACCGAATACCTCCACGACGTCCCGCGAGTCACCGACATCGGCGCCATGCTGCACACCTTCTCCGAGCACATCCTGGGCCTGCGGCCGGGGTCCTGGACCGCTCACGTCGCCGGGCATCCCCCCGGTGCGTTGCTGGTCTTTGTCGGTTTGGACCGGATCGGGCTGCCCGGCGGGGCGCCGGCGGCGCTGCTGTGCATCCTGGTCGGCTCCAGCGCCGGGGTTGCGGTGGCGGTCACGCTGCGGGCGCTGGGTGCTGAGGCGACCGCCCGCGCCGCGCTGCCCTTCGGGGTGTTGTTTCCCGGCGCGATCTGGGTGGGGGTGTCCGCGGACGGCCTGTACACCGGGGTGCTGAGCTGGGGGATCGCCCTGCTCGCGATCGGTGCGGCCCGTTCCCGGCTCGACTTGGCGGCGCTGGCCGCGTCCGCCGCCGGGGGAGTGCTGCTCGGGACCACGCTGTTCCTGTCCTACGGCTTGGCGCTGGCCGGGCTGCTCCCGCTCGCCGTCGTGATTGCCGCTCGCCGCGGCGCCGCGCTGCTGGTGGCCGGCGCCGGCGTGGCCAGCGTGGTGGCCGTCTTCGCGGCCGCGGGCTTCTGGTGGCTCGACGGGTTCCAGCAGGTGCGGATTCGCTACTACCAGCCGGGTGAGTACGGCCTGGTACGCCCCTACGGCTACTGGGTGTGGGCCGACCTGGCGTGCTTGGCGGTGGTGCTCGGCCCGGCCGGGGTGGCCGGGCTGCGGCGGGTGTTCACCCCGACCCAGCACCCGCCCCGGGTCCTGGTGCTGCTGGCCGCGGCGGCGGGGCTGGCAGTGCTCTTGGCCGACCTGTCCGGGATGAGCAAAGCCGAGGTGGAACGGATCTGGTTGCCGTTCGCGGTCTGGCTGCTCGCCGGGACCGGGCTGCTCCCGCCACGGCAGGCCCGCTGGTGGCTGACCGCCCAAGCGGTGCTCGCACTGCTGGTCAACCACTTCCTGCTGACCACCTGGTGACCGCCCTCACCGTAACCAGGGCTAGCGGGGTGTGGCGGCCCAGTCCAGCCAGGGTTTGCTGTCGAGATGGCGAGCACCCGCTGGATGTAGCGCTCGGAGCCTGTGGGGTTCCAGAAGTCGGTCTGTGTCTCTGACCTGGGTGATCGGTGTACTCGGCCGCCAGGCATGATCGTGAGCCGTGTCGGTGCGTCTCCTTTACTTGATCTTCCTCAGCTGGTGAATCTCTTGGTGTTGCGTGTACCGATCCAAAATCTCGGTGCAGGTCGGTGACCTGCTGTTTTGTTGAGTGGGTCAGACTGCTCGGTGGTATTCGTTGATCACACCGCCGAGTATGCGGTGGCGTCGGATCAGACCGCCACCGGTGTGCCACCAGGCGACGGTGCCAGGCCAGCGACGTGGCCGGCGTGACCAGCCGGACCAACGCGGACAGAACCGCTCGATCCGGCCACGAGGGGCGTGCCGCAACACCAGCAGCTCGGCAGCGACCGCGGATTTGCTGCACGCAAGGACCGCCAGCCACCGGAACAAGCACACAATGATCAGATATAGGAGTCGAAAACACACGACCGACGATCATGTCTGATCCTGATCTATCCCTAACCTCCAGGTCAACCCCGCACGCGAGGTTCTGGAGCGGTACAGGGGTTGCTAACTCTGTTGGATGTGAGTTGAATGTGAGCGGGGTTTACGCAACTACTGAGTATAGCAAGTGCAGGGTCGCTAGGTGGTTGCTCGGCGTCCTGTTCGCGGGAAGGTATTCCCAGCACTGCGTTATCGTCGAGTAGCGTAATGTGACCAGAGTTCACGGACACTGGGTAGAAATTGCCAGTGATACTACGTAGTAAAATAGGGCTTCTTCTAAATGGTACATGAGACGTCTCGCGGCGAGCGGAAATGGCTCGCCCTAAACGCTGCACTCGTCGTGCCGCAGCGGTGTCCCAACTACCTACACTCACGCCCAGTCTAGGGCCTCATCAGCAACAATGTGGACCGAATGGCAGCTGGCCAGGTCCGTGCGACGTCGAGCGGTAGGTACCGACGTTGCTGGAACCTCAGTAACTGCTCACCGGTGACAAAGCAGCTGATAAATCGGCCTCACGGCTAGGTGGCGTCATGCGAAGTTTAGGTGGCAAATACATGTTGCCAGACGGCCTTCGCTTAGCCATGGTGGGATTAGCCAAATCGGCAATATCGTCGATGAAGCGTTCCATGGCCCACTGGGGCCACTCCAAAGGAGGAAATGCATGTCTGACGCATTGAGCTTTGTCGAGATCGACGGACAGCACGTGGAGCTGCTCCCCGCTCGCACCGTCATGTCCCTGTTCAGCGCCGGCGGCGGCAACGGCGGCAAGGGCGGTGCCGGCGGCAGCGCCCAGGGCGGCCTCGGTATCAACCTGCTGAGCGGCATCGGCATCTTGGGCACCGGGACAGCCAGCGCTGGTGACGCTACCGGCGGCCACGGCGGCAGCGCCAACGGCGGCTGAGGCCGAGCCCACAAAAGCCTGAGCTGAACCGATGATGCCGTTAGCTACCGACACTAGCACCGGCATAACCGGCGGCAACGCTCAGCGCGGTGCTGGGCAACCGACTACACCTCCTCGTAGTCGTGCAGTACCGCCACGTGATCGCGTGGCGGTACTGCACTCAGCACTGGAGGGGTGGCCTGCAGACGTTGGCCACCTCTCCAGCTATTTCCCGAATGACCCTGATAGACACCTGACTTGCGGCCCGGCTGAGCTGGTGAGTGACGAACTGAGTGACAACCACCCGCGTACGTGGCTGGACTTTCCCGAACTCTCTAGGAGCGAGGGTGGCGGTACAGCAGCGAAGTACCGCAACCGAGGAGCCCAAGTCACAACGGGACCACACACCACCTGTGGGGTTCCAGAAGTCGGTCTGTGCCTCTGACCTGGTGATCGGTGTACTCGGCCGCCAGGCATGATCGTGAGCTGTGTCGGTGCGTCTCCTTTACTTGATCTTCCTCAGCTGGTGAACCTGCTGTTGTTGCTGGGCCGCTCGTCGACGTCCAAGGACATCGAGCTCTTGGTGTTGCGTCACGAAGTCGCCGTGTTGCGCAGAGCCCACCCGAAGCCCCGCCTGGACTGGGCGGATCGAGCGGTCTTCGCCGCGCTCGTCCGGAGGCTGCCACCAATGCTGCGGAGGCATCGCCTGGTCACGCCGGGCACAATCCTGCGCTGGCATCGTCGCCTCGTCGCCAAGAAATGGACCTATCCCCACCGCCCCGGCCGTCCACCCGTCGAGGACGCCCTGGCCGTGCTGATCGAGCGCATGGCCCGGGAGAACCCCAGCTGGGGATACCAGAGAATCCAGGGCGAGTTGCTCAAACTCGGCCACCGCGTGGGAGCCTCCACCATCCGCCGCGTCCTGCAGCGGTTGCGGATTCCTCCAGCCCCGGTCCGAGACACCGACACGACCTGGCGACAGTTCCTGCGCACCCAGGCCTCGACGATCCTGGCCTGTGACTCCTGCTGGGCAAGACCCCGAACCCAGACGGCCGGTGGACCACCCAGCAGATCCGCAACCTGGTCATGGATCTCGGTGATCACCTCACCCAGTTCCGGGTCCTCATCCGAGACCGGGCCGGTCAGTTCGCCGCGTCGTTTGACGCCGTCCTAGCCGATGTGGGCATCCGCGTGGTCAGAATTCCTCCGCGTTGCCCGCGGGCGAACTGTTTCGCCGAACGGTTCGTGCGCACTATCAGAGCGCAACTCACCGACCGCATGCTGATCTTCAACGAGCGGCACTTGCGTATGGTGCTCACGAACTACGTTTGGCACTACAACGGTCGACGACCCCACCGCGCCCGCAACCTTCGGCCGCCACGGCCGACCCACCCCGCAGCGGACCTCAGCCAGGAACGGACCAAACGTCGCCCGATTCTGGGCAGCTTGATCAACGAATATGAACGAGCGGCATAAAGCCGCTGCTCAGCTTAGGTGGCCGACTTTGGAACCCCACACGTCCACCTCGGCACGCAGCCGCTCGCTGGGCGTTACTCTCTTCGACACGGGCGTGGGCTCCTTCCTCGTGACTTGGTCGTCTTCTAGGGGAACCTACGTCCGTCTTCATTTACACTGGAGCTGCGACGCGACCTTGTCCGGGTTGGCGTCCCGGTGTGCAGCGTTAGGAAGTAGGGCCCGCGTTCTCCGGCAGCGGCGATCGTCGTTGATGCCAATGCCAGATGGGACAGGGAGCCTGGGACACGCAGGGACGTGAGTGCTGTGCCGGTGGTTGGGTCCCAGGTCCGCACCTCCCCGTCGTGGCAGGCGAGGGTGTGGCAGACCAATTCGCCCGCCGGATCCGAGCGAGCAAGCAGAAGCACGAGAAGCGGTGGTGGGGCCGACCAGCCTGGATCGACATCACGTGATGTGAGCGTTGGCAACTCGGTGTCATGGCCCCACGTCGGCCCCACGCAAGATCACCTGGACTAGGTCAAGATCCACTTCGGTGGCTAGAGTTGCAGGCCAATGCCTATATTGATCTTGTGGGCCGCCTGGGGGTCGAACCCAGAACCCAAGGATTAAAAGTCCTTTGCTCTGCCAGTTGAGCTAACGGCCCCGCGCGCTGATGGTAGCCAACGCGGCATCGTGGCTGCTGGTAGGTGGACGGTAAGAGCAGACGCGAGCTCCTCACGACGGCGAGGTTGCCGGGGAGCCCGATTGGAGCACGTTGTGTTGGGGTGCACGTGCTGGGTGGCGCGGTCGGCCTTGAGCTGGTCGATCTCGGTCCGCAGCTGCTCGACCTGCTGGTGCCCGCTCACTTCGCTGGCGCTGGTCTTCTGGCCGCGGCTCATCATCCACATCATCAGACCCATGCCCACCGGGCACGCGAGGGCGGCCAAGCCCAGAAAGAACGACTGCACGATGTGTACCTCCACGATCGTGGTCGTGGCTCGCGATCCATCTAGTATTTGTGGTCTCCGTACGTAAATAGTAGATGATTGTTGGGTCCCTTGCCGGGAACCGGTCAAGTTCGCTGCACCCGGACTCCATGTGGTCCTTGCGAACGCCCCCTTGGGCGGCGGGAGTGGGAAGGGCGGACCTGGGATTGAGGGGTATGACAGGAAGGGGCGGGATGGCGATGATGATGAACGGGTGGATGTTCGGCTGGATGTGGGTCTGGCCGGTGCTAGTGCTGGTCAGCCTGGTGTTGCTGGTGGTGGGGGTGGTGTGGCTCGCGCAGGGTCGGTCGCCGGGGACTTTGGTCCCCGCCTCGTCGGGCCGGCGGATCTTGGATGAGCGTTTCGCCCGGGGGGAGATCGACGACGAGGAGTACCGGCGTCGGCGGGCTGAGTTGCGATGACCCGCGCGCCGATCGGTCGCCGCCGCGCGCTTGGTGTGATCGCGTTGGGTGCGGTCGGCGTCGCGGCCGGCACGACCGGGTGGGTGTCTGGCCTGGGCGCCCCCGCCGGCAGCGGCCGGCTAGCGCTCGGTGCCGGCGGTCGGTTGCTCGTCCAGCCGGCGGTGTTGGCCAGTCGTGACGGGGTGCTGGATGTGGAGCTGACTGCGGCACCCGGGGTGGCGCTGGCGGGGCGGGACACGTCGGCGTTGGGGTTTAACGGCACATCGCCCGGGCCGACGCTGCGGGTGGCTCCGGGGGACCTGCTGAGGATCCGGCTGACCAACCACCTCGATGCGCCGACCAACTTGCATCTGCACGGCGTGCACGTCTCCCCACAAGGGCGAGGGGACAACCCGTTCCTCAGCATCGCCGCGGGCTCAGGGTTCGACTACGCCTACCGCATTCCCACTGACCACCCGACCGGCACCTACTGGTATCACCCGCATCACCACGGCTACATCGCTGATCAACTCTTCGGCGGCCTGGTGGGCGCGCTGCTGATCGAGCATGGCCAGGATCTGCCGGTGGCCGCGGACCGGGTCCTGATGATCACTGACACCACCCTGGACGCCGCTGGTCGGGTCGTGCCGGTGGGTGCGATGGACAAGATGATGGGCCGGCAAGGTGAGCTGGTGTTGCTCAATGGCCAACACCACCCTGCCATCCCCGCGACACCCGGGGTGGCGCAGCGGTGGCGGATCATCAACGCCTGCACCTCACGGGTGCTCGCGCTGCGCCTGGAGCAGCACCCGCTGACCCAGATAGCCCACGACGGGGTGTTCCTGCCCGCCCCCACCGACCGCGACCAGATCGTGCTCGCCCCCGCCGGCCGCGCCGACGTGATCGTCCATCCAGCCCGCGCCGGGCAGTATGTGCTGGTTACCGATCCCTATGACCGCGGCAGCGGAATGATGGGCATGATGTCTGGCGGGGCAACCGGCCCGATCACCCTGGCCACCCTGGCCGTCGCCGGACCGGTCGGCTCCTCGCCGCCGTTACCGGCGACGCTGCCCGCCCCGCCCGTCCCGCAGGGACCCGTCGACGGGCAACGAGCGCTCACCTTCGCCATGGGTATGGGCGGCATGGGCTCTGGGGGCATGGGCGGCATGGGTGGCATGGGGATGAGCTTCACCATCGACGGGCGCGGCTTCGATGCGCGTCGCGATGACCAGACGGTCCGTTTGGGCAGTACTGAGGACTGGACGATCACCAACACCAGCTCGATGGATCACCCGTTCCACCTGCATGTGTGGCGTTTCCACGTGCTCGCCGACAGCACCGGAACTCCCCGCACCGCGACCTTTCAGGATGTCGTGCTGATTCCCGCCCGCGGCTGGGTGCGGTTGCGCATCCTTTTCACCGATTACCCCGGCCGCAGCGTCTACCACTGCCACACCGCCGATCACGAAGACGCCGGCATGATGGGCACCCTCACCGTCACCACCTAGGACCTCGGGAACAGGTACTGACAGACACGGGCTGAGCACGTGCCGTAACTTTGATCGGCGTGAGCAGCGCCCATCGTCGTGCACGAACCGCGCGGGGACACCTC
>QHBZ01000321.1:8241-8435 GCA_003244055.1 Pseudonocardiales bacterium
CTGGCGTTCCTGGTCACCGTCCTGACCGCCGTCGCGGCGCTGTACCCCTGCTGGCTGCGGACCTTCGTTCGTCTGCACGCACCGGGGCCCGGGACCAGGGTGTGGGCCATCGCTGTGCAAGTACCGAGCCTCGGGAAACTCTGCGTATTGCGGACATAGGAGGAGTCTGCCCACGTCACGGCGTTCCGCCGGTT
>QHBZ01000322.1 GCA_003244055.1 Pseudonocardiales bacterium
CTCGGCCAACAACCTCGCTTACAACCTGGGGGAGCTGGGTGAGCAGCAGCGGGCGCGCGAACTGAACGAGTGGATCAAATCTCAATACCGGTCATGACCTACTCCCCTGGCTTCATCCCGTCCTGACCGCCGATCTCGTCCGGGGCGGTGCGGTCAAGGCTGACCGGAGGCGATCGCGCAGCTGCCTTGACGGCGTGGTCGCGGCGCGGACTAATCCGCGGGACGATGAGGTGGCGCTGACCCGTGACACCCGTTCCTGTCGCCTGCGCCAGAGCCGCGGCATGGGGCACGTGAGGCGCCGCCGGCGGCTGGCGCCTGCTGGCGACCCTGCGCGCCCGCCGGGGCCGACCCGCGCGAGCACGGCCGGCAGGCCGCGCGCAGCGAGCGGGATCGGCCCGAGCGGGCACGCGAGCAGGACGACGGACTCAGCCATGTCCGCGCCGCCGCAGGCGGTGCCTTGATCCATTAGAGGCTAATTCGGCAACACAAGGTGCTGTCGGAGGTGCTGTCGGAGGCGCGCTGTGTAACCGCCGAACGCAAGTTCTCTCGACGCCAAGTACTTCGGTCCTCGACGCCCAGTACTTCGGTCCTCGTCGAGCAGTCTCGGAAGGATGTGAACCCGGCGGACATCGCCAAGCAATGGCAGCAGACGGCCGAGTTCGTCACCCAGTACAGCCAGCAGCTGTCATCGCGGCGGCGAGGCGGGCGGCGCGGATCCCGGCCCGGCCTGGTGGTGGAAGCCGGATCGTCATCGGGCGTTGCTCAGCGCAGGGAATGCGCAGAGAGGGTGGCGCCGGGTAGGCGCTGGCCGGAGCGTGAGGGTGTAGGGGATGCACCAGGTCGAGTAACGCTCGCAGCGCCCACTGCGGCGGCCCTTCATACGCCCACACCACGGCCTCGGGGGCGAACACGTCGACCCGACCGTGTAGGGGTGCAGGGACCCTGGCCGTGATGACCCGGTCGACGCGCCTGATGGTAACGAGGTCGACGTAGCTCTCCCACTGATAAGACGCGACCAAAGCGAACGGCGCGGCGCTGGGTCCGCAGCAGTACACGACGAACCCATCGGCAACCACGTCGAGCAACAGCCGCTCTACTTCCGACGGTAAGCACACCTCACTGTCGGAGCATGGCACGGACACCGCAGGTGACCTCATGGACCGAGCACCGTGTGACCTGCCCGCGTAACAGCGAGCCGACCTGGCCATTCGAAAATCGCGCGTCTGACCGATTTCTGTCTTAGCCACGCTAATGCATGGAAACCCACGACGCAACCTCCCCGCTCTGGGTGGTTCATCGGCACATCGCTTCGGCTACCGTCCCAGACCCCGCATGCGGATGCAAGAGCGAATGCACGAGCGTGCAATTGCATCAGCAGCGTCGCGTACCGTTGCAAGAACGGCGTATATGAGACTAACATCCGGGCAACCGCGCAGGAGTCACGACCAACGTCCCTGCGACAGTCGTACAGCCGAGCCCATACTGCCTAACCTCACGCTGGTACTGCCGCTAGCGCTGGATGCTCACAGTGCGGCAACCTGGTTCGCCGCGCTCCTGAATCATCTCATGAGCCGTCTAATGAACAGCCTCATGATGCTGTCCGGATTCGTGGAGTCTTCTCCGATGAGCTGTACGGCGTACTGGACTCGTTGCGCGGTTCGTTCACCCCATCGGCTTCCCGAGGTTGCCTCCCGGCTAAATGGCAACCTACCCTGTACGTACGGTCAGAGCAGCACTACGGAGAAGGGTCGACGCATTCCCCCGCAGCTGTGCTGCACCGATTTCGAGTCGCGGGCCTCGGGCTTTAACTTGCACTACAATGCAGGATTCTTAGCACCTCCTTCAAGTGTATTGGCAATATCTTCAAGTCCGGCTGGTTTTTCGCGGAGGTCGAACCGGGGGCGTGAGATGGATTTTCGCTGGGCGCGTTTGAATAAATTCCTGCTAGTCGTTCTGGTGATCGCCGTGGCGATCGTCGGCGTATTGACCACCGTGGTCGTGCACCAACAACACGACCAGAGCACGGTTAACGGACAGGTCCGTCTCGGAACAACTCCCACGGCGCCCGCCGCGAGCGCTCCCGCTGGCACGGACATCATGGCCAATTCGAATGCGATGACCCACCCTAACTCCGCTACTACACCCGAGCCCGCCAACGCACCGCTCGGGCCGGCGTCCCAGCCAGCACCCGCCTCTCCCGCACCACCGGTCGCCCCAGCCCTGGTCACACCGACGCCCCGCATCATCACACCAGCTCAGCAGGCGCTGCCTGCCCAGAAACTGCACAAACCGACAACATTGCCTCATCGGCGAGCGGATCCGGTCTCAACACCGTCCCCGTCGGCCGCAGCGCACCCGGTGCCTCCAGCACCACAGACTGATGCGAATACTCCCGCCAAATCCGATACTCCGGTTAAACCAGGCGCACCGGATGGCTGGTAGAAAACTGGTGACTCCCAGGCGCTAAGAACTCCTCCCGCAAAGACACCACCTCACAGCAGAGCTCTCCGGTTGTTCGGTGCCGGCGGGGCGTGTCAACGGTAGGTGGTCGCCGGGCGGTGGCTGCCCCTTTCCCTCCCAGCGCCCAGTTCGGCTGGTTTGCATGTTTGCGTACAAACATCTTGCGCTCTGGCTGTCGCGCTCTGTAGTCTTCAGTCTGAGAGTTTGAGGACAAACTTGGGTGTTCATGCGTTCGCACCGCTATCACCCCTGAGAGCCAGGAGCGTCGAGATGGTCGACACCTCCCCCGCCGACCCTCCCCTCACCCCAGGGGAGGCGCTGGCCAAGCTGTTCCTGGACAACGCAGGTAAGGGCTGCAACGCGGAAAACGACGCCTTCGTGGAAGAACTCCTGAGACGACGACGGGCGATCCAGGCGCTCGCCAACCCCAGCGGGCTATGACGATCCACCGCCAGCCCAGCGGCCTGCCGGAGACCCCCCGGCGGTTCCTAGCTGGTCTGCCCCGGCACGGTGATCCGGTCGATGCGGTGTGGTCTCGCCTCGGCGAGTTAGAACGCGCCGGAAAAGACCCGACGCTGATCGACGCGCTACGCGCCATGCTGCTGTCGCATCAACCGCCGCAGTACGGGCGGTGCCCGGCGTGCCCGAATCGGCGCGGCCGTCGCCGCCGGTGGCCCTGCATCGCTTGGTGCCGGGTTCATATGGCGTTGTTCAGGCCATGCGGGGCAACCGGGGACCTGCCACCGATGAGGACGGGTTGAGCCCCGAGCAGTCCCACCGGTTCGCCCTAACCGGTCAGGATCCCGAGGGCCGCAACCGCACGATCATCTTGTGGCAGGAGGCGGACCTGGTGGACGGCATCGTGCAGCGGCGGGTGGTGGTGACTTTGGACGCCACGATGAACACCGCGACGATCCTTACGCGTGCCGAGGCCGTCGAGGTGGCGCGGGCGATGCTGGCGGCGGCCAACTGACCGCCGATGCGTGTGATCTGCTCGCGTGGATCGTGCTCAGTCGCGTGCACGACGGTGGTGTGACCCGCCAGCACGGGGACTACTTCGACCGCGACGTCCTCACACCGGATCTGGCTGAGCCGTTCGCCCAGCTCACCGACGCCGGGTCGCAGGCGTTGGCCGACCCCGATCCCACCGGGCGACAACAGGTCACGATCATCGACGCCGGGCACTCCCGATACACCCAACTCCGCGGCGCGGCGCGAGACCACTAGACCCCGGCCGGGCCGCCGGTCGAGAGGGAGCAGCCCCCCGCAACGCTCCCGAGGCTCCCAGCGGCCCGGCCGGTTTCATAAGATGGTGTTGATTCATGTGGAGTGCGGGCATCAGCGCGCTCCTAGGGCGGCGTCCTTGATGGACGGTTCTACATGCACCGGTCTAACGGGCTCGACCGAACTGCCATCCGTCGTGATCGTGACTCCAGCCGCGCGTATTGCTTGGACTCGTTGCAGCGCAATCCTTCGTCCGTCGGCGCTTCGCTCGCGCCAAGTTTCGCTACGGCTTGTCTGCTGATCATGAATTCGGTATAGCCAGGTAAGCGAAGGGTCGTTGTACCCGGGCGCACACTCGGACACAGCACTAAACATCGTCACATCGTCGTCTACTGGTACTGCGCCCCAACCTCCAAACGCTCTGACCAGATGCGTTCGCAGCACCAAGCCCGCACAATGGATCGGCCAGTTACCACCGTGCTCAATGGCCCAGGTGTTGACCACCCCGGCCTCGATTACCCCGAACGGAAGCGCTGACTTGTAGGGCTGTCGCGTTCCATCGGGCATCAGATCATCAGCCTGTCCCACTACCCAGTGAATTGATGGGTCGTCGAAATGCGGAATCAGCCGAGCCAACCCGCCGGGCAACAGTACGTCGTCGTGGTCAAGCACCTGGACGAGATCACCTGTCGCTCTGGTCAACGCGAGGTTCCGCGTCGTTGCGATCCCGGCTTGTACCCGGTTGGCTGAGTAGGACACTCCTGGCAGCCCGGTCACGACGTCTGCTAGTCGAGGATCGGTGCCGTCCTCCTGGACTAGCCACTCCAGTTCCCACGGATGGGGAAGCTCTTGGCTGAGCACGCTGTCGACCGTCTCGGCGAAGTACTGAGCCAATGGCGCGTAGGCGGCAGTGATGATCGAAATTCGACGTGTCCTCAACCGTTCGTGTCCCATCGCGTGAGCCGAGTGCAGAAGGTCAGCTTCGTCCGATCTGCCGGGTATTGCGCGTCGCTGATCTCTACTACCCGGCCCATAGTGTCAATCGAGATTCGACGAACCCACAGTAGCGGCACACCTTCGGGTAGAGCCCACATGCTCGCTTCGACCGTGGTGGGCATCGTGGCCGTGGCTTCATCGACGATCTCGTCTATCTCGATCCCGACCGTACTCAAAGCGTGCATAGTTCCGCCAGGCCACGCCGCATGAGTTGGATCGCTGATCATCGGGTTGGCGGTGATCAGCGACTCGGGAATCCAGGACACCGACCATGCTGCACGATCACCGGTCATCAGGTCCTTGTGCTCGAACTCCCGGCGCAGCACCAGGTCCTCACCGCCGATCTCGAACAGCTCGCTCAGCTCTGGCCCGGCGGGCTCGGTCGTGTAGTCGGCGGTGAAGTCGAACCCGTCGAGCGGGCCGTGGAGGTCATTCTCGGCTAGGCCACGACGGCGCCGGATCTCCTCAGACTCGCGAACGAGGTCTTTCTCTGCTTGGTGCCGCAACGATGTGCGCTCCACCTTGGGTGGTTCCGCTCGCACGACCGGGGCTCTCCCTCGCCCCCCCGTGATCAGCCCTTGCTGTTTGAGCAGAGCGACCGACGTCCGCGCTGAGGTGATCGAGCACTTCCATCGCTGCGTGATCTCGTGCAGCGTCGGGAGCGAGTCGCCGGGGGCAAGCCGCCCGGTCTCGATCTCGATGCGCAGGTCGTCTGCTACTCGCAGGGCGATGGGGGCCAGTGCTGGTGTCCTCTGAGGTTCCATGCACCCCAGCCTACGCCAAGTTTGTCAGTTTGCGGGCAAACTCCTTGCACTCTGTGCGCACAGTCGGTAACGTTCAGTTTGCGAGTTTGAGAGCAAACACTCAAACTAAAACTGAGGAGTGATCGTTGAACGGCGACGAGGGTTCAGTGAGGTTCAGCCCGGACGGGCTGACTGAGCAGATGATCGATGCGCTGCTCCGGGAGGTGGATGGCGCCGCCGCGGTGGCGAAGCCGCGTCCGACGTCAGCGCTGATGGACGGGCAAGCGGCGCAGCGCCGTTATCGGCGTGAGGCGCGGCGTTGTGTGGCCGCGGCGGTGCGTGTGCTGCCAGTGCGGGGAGTGGCTGGTGGCCCGGGTGGGTGGGCGGCGTGACGGGCGCTGAGGTCTTCGGAACCCGGATTGATGTGTTCGACACCCGACCCGGCGGCCGATGCCGGCCAGCAACCCGCCGGGTCGGGGCTCCTGAATCACCAGCAAAAGCAATCGAGGAGATCGGAATGGTACAGGTGCATACCTGTGTAAGTGTCCGCTGTGACCAGTGCGGCCGGGCCCTGGGCAGCCCTGGGTACGAGGCGCACTACCCCAGCGAATCCGCCGCGCTGGACGCGGCTGTCACCGAGGGCTGGCAGGTCGGCCCGGGTGGGCGGTTCTGGTGCTCGACGTGCGGTGCGGTGTTGACCTGTGAGGACGAAGGCCACCAGTTCACCGAGTGGCACTACCCGCAGGCAGATCCGAAGTTGATCGACGGTGGCGAGTACCGGTACTGCCGCCGGTGTTGCCTGCACGAGTCCCGCGCGCTAGTCGTGACCAGCACCGAGATGACCGGAGAGATGGCGTGATGAGCTCGATGAACCCGTCAGGGGTTGATCTGGTGCTGGTCGGGTTGGCGGTGCTGGCCGGCCTGGGCGCGATGGCCGCGTTTCGCAGCGGCGCCCGGGGTGCCTACAAGGTCGCGCGGCAGACCCAGGAGGTGACCCGGATGGGCGGCAACCTCGGTCGAGCGCTGGGCACCACCGTGGTCATCGTCGGGATCCAGTGGGCGGTCGTGAGTTTCACGACCGACCCCCGCGCGTGGGGTGTCGCGCTGGCCGTGCCAGCGCTGTTCGCGGGCAGCGCGATCGCCCGGATGTTTTCGGTGAACGAGCTCGTGCACGGCGAGAGGGGGATCCGGCGATGAGCACCCAACCAGAACCGCCACAGCCGCCAGATGACAACTTGATCCCGTTCCCGGGCGTGACCTCCCGGCAGCCGCCCCCGAGGGGCACGGGGTCAGAGCCTCCGCCGGAGGTGTGGGACGGGGAACCCCTCGGCCAGGCGGAGTTCACCCGGCGCCCGATGCCGCTGGTGCTACCACCGTGGCTACGTTCGCAAGAGACCGCGCTGGGCACGGCGCGATGGGCGGTGCGCTACGCCGGGCGGCATATCGGGTTCCACGCGTGGCGCACCCCGGCCTACGGGTTGGCGCTGGGCTGGTGGGTCCTGCGCGGCACCGTCCGGGCGATCGCTGCCGGGTTCGGTTGGGTGAGTGTGCGCGGTGAGTACCAGCCGTTGATCACCGCTGCCCGCGACGCCAAGCGGTGGGACCTGGTCCGGGACCTGATCACCGAGCGTCGGACGCTGGCCCGGGTCCGGATGAAGACCACCGCGTGGCTGTCAGTGTCCGGAGGCTCTGCCGGGGCCGCCGGTTACGTGATCCTCGGGCCGGTGTTCGGGTGGTGGGCCACGGTCGGGGCCGGGCTGGGTGCGTTGTGGCTGGGCCGCCCACGCACCGCCCCGGTGCTACCAGCGGGTCCGGTGCTGCCCCTGCACCTCGAATTGTCGGCGGACATGCTCACCGACGCCCTGCGCGCCGCCGGGCTGGTCAAAGCCGACGCCACCCCGCAACTCGTCACCCCGCCACTGCGGGACGGCAACGGGTGGGCGGTCACCCTGGACCTGCCCCGTGGAGGCGGGAAAACCGCCGCGGATGTGATCGCCAAACGCGACACCCTGGCCGCTGAGCTCGGTGTGGATGAGATCCAGGTCATCATGGCCCGGGTCCGGGCTATCGCTGGGGGCCACGCCGGGCGACTGACGGTATGGGTCGCCGACGATGACCCCTACCTGGGGGCACCGAACCCGTCGCCGCTGACCTGTATGGACACCTTCTCGGTGTGGGACCCGATCCCCTTCGGCCGGGACGCCCGCGGGCGGCGGATCTCCCTGGCGCTGATCTGGCAGTCGATGTTCTTCGGTGGGCTGCCCCGGCGGGGTAAGACCTTCGCCCAACGACTCCCCTCGGCCGCCGGAGTGCTCGACGCCTACGTGCGGCACTACATGGCCGACGGCAAGGGCGGCGCGGACTGGCGCCCGATGCGCGGCGTGGCACACCGGCTGGTCATCGGCGCCGAAGATGAGGCCATCACCGCCTTCCTGGCCATGCTCGATGAACTCATTGTGGAGATGGGCCGCCGGTTCGCGGTGCTCGGGACACTGCCGACGTCGGTATGTCCGGAGGGCAAGCTGACCCCGGAGATCAGCCGCCGCTATCAGATGCCGGTCATCTTCATCACCATCGACGAGCTCCAGGAGTACCTGTCCGCGATGGCGGGACCGGTCAAGGAGGAGACCGTGGAGAAACTCGCCCGGCTCGCCCGCCGGGCCCCGGCGGCCGGGTTCATCCTCAACGTCGCCTCGCAACGGCCGGATGCCGACAGTGTGCCCGCGAAACTGCGGGAGATCATCAGCTACCGGTACTGCACCCAGGTGGTGGACCGCACGTCGTCGGACATGGTGTTGGGCAAGGGCAAAGCCGCCCAAGGTGCGGATGCCTCGATCCTGTCCGAGGACCACAAAGGGGTCGGGGTGCTGGTCACCGGGCCGGGGTCGTTTGAGATCGTCCGCTGCGACTATATGGACCTGCCCACCTTCGCCCAACTCTGCGCACACGGCCGGGCCCTGCGGGTCGCGGCGGGCACGCTCAGCGGGGACGCCGCCAGCGATCCGGTGGCCGCCGCCGAAGCCGCCGGGGTGCAGATCCCCACCGTGCTCGCTGACGTGCTCTACGCCATGCACGGGGTCGAGCGCATGCACACCAGCACCCTGCTGGCCCGACTGGTCAACACCGACGAAGACAACTACAGCGACTACACCCCCGAGCGCCTAGCCGAGGAACTCGAACGCGCCGGAGTCCAACGCTCCGGCCGACAAGTCAAAGTCGACGGGATCAACCTGGCCGGCTACCGCCGCGCCGACCTCGAAGCCGCCGTCCCCGCCGGAGCCACCCTCCCCGGGCCCACCATCCCGAAACCGAATACCGACGGTGACAGGTAGAGGGGGAGGAGTCTACCCCGGGCACTACCGGAACCCCGCTACCCGCACCCTCCGATTCACCGGTGGGTAGCGGGGGGCCTCTACCCCGGTAGACCCCCCAGGTAACGGGCTCCGACCAGCACGGTAGCGGGGGGTAGACCCCCCACCAGCCTCGTCAGCCCGCACCCCGTTTCCCGCCCATCCCAGGCTCATCTCCGGCGTCGTACCCGGCGCACGGACTCGCCCCCGCACGCCCACAGTCGACCACCCACAGTGAACGGAATGTCACCGAAGCATGACCAGCCACCCCACCCCCCGACACCTTGCCCGCACCCTGAACAGGAGATCACCAGCCGTGGACACCACCACCAACCTGCGCGCCTGGGCGCTGCACTTCGCCGCCCGAGGCTGGCACGTCTTCCCCATCACCCCCCGGGCCAAGAAACCCCCCGTCATCGACCGGTGGGAAACCCGGGCCAGCACCGACCCCGACCAAATCCACCACTGGTGGCAACACACCCCGTACTCGATCGGTATCGCCACCGGCCCCTCCCGGCTCGTCGTCATCGACCTCGACACCCCCAAACCCGGCGAACCTATACCGGATCGATGGGCAAGGTCGGGGATCAGCTCCGGCACCGGAGTCCTCACAGCGCTGGCACGCCAACACGACACCACCCCGGACCCCACCTACGCCGTGCGGACACCCTCAGGTGGCTGGCATCTGTACTACACCGCCCCACCCGGGGCGCCGCTGCGCAACACCCACAACATGATCGGCTACAAGATCGACACCCGGGCCCACGGCGGGTACGTCATCGCACCCGGTAACCCGGTCCCCCCCAGCGGATACCAGCTCATCGACGACCGAGACCCCGCCGAACTACCCACCTGGATACACCACGCCCTCACGCCCAAACCGTCTCCCAGGCTCTCCGCGTCCGCCGTAGCTGCCGCTGCCCACCCCAGTAACTACGTCACCGCCGCAGTGCGGGGCGAGGCCCAACGGGTACGCACGGCCCCACCCGGCCAGCACAACGCCGTGCTCTGCCGCGCCGCCTACGCCCTCGGCCAACTCATCGGCGCCCAACTACTCGCCGAGACCACCGCCCGGGCCGAACTCACCACCGCAGCCCAGGCCCTCACCGGCACCAACTGCGACTGCACCCCGGCCGAGGTCGCCAGGGTCATCGCCGCCGGACTCGACGCCGGGGCCCGCAACCCCCGCCGCACCACACCCCGTACCAGCCATAAGGGGGCCGCATGACACCCGACATCCGCACGGCGCTCACCGCGATCGACAACGCCATCGGCGACCGCAAATGCCGCCGCTGCGGGCAGCCGATCGGTCCCTCACCCTCGCCGGACTTCTGCTCCGAGGACTGCCAGCAGACCTGGCACGAACAACAGGCCGAGACACCGCAAACCGTGCGCGGGACCGCACCCGCCGAGACCACACCAGCCTTGCCGCTGGGCTGGCTGTGGCAGCCACCCGGAGCCGTCGTCCGGGCTGGTCACCAACTGCTGGATGACGTGATGGCGTTCGTGGCGCGGTTCTCGGTATTCCCGTCTGAGCATTGCGCGCCGACGCTGGCGCTGTGGTACGCCCACACCCACGCCACCGAACAGTTCTACGTCACCCCCCGACTGGTCCTAGATTCCGCCGAACCGGGATCGGGCAAAACCCGAGTCCTAGAAGTCGCTCAATACCTCGTGCGGGCACCGGAGATGACGATCTCAGCGACCCCAGCGGCGTTGTTCCGGCTGGTGTCCCTGGGGCCCATCACGATCCTCTTCGATGAGGTCGACGTGATTTTCAATCCCAAAAACGGGGGCAACAACGAGGATCTTCGCGGGTTACTCAACGCGGGATACAAACGATCCGCCACCATCGCCCGGTGCGTCGGCGACGCGAAGAACATGAAAGTGGAACGCTTCGCCGTTTACGCGCCCGCCGCGCTCGCCGGGATCGCCGGGGCCATGCCCTCCACCATCACTACCCGCGCCATCACCATGCACATGCGCCGACGCCGCGCTGATGAACCCGTCGAACCGTTTCGGGAACGGCAAGTGGTGCGAGAGGCGCAACCCCTCCGAGAGCAACTCGCCGCCTGGATAGACTCCACCGCTACCCAGCTCGGCGACGCCCGACCCGACATGCCTGCCGGTGTCACCGACCGGGCCGCCGAAATCTGGGAACCACTCCTGGCCATTGCCGACACCGCAGGCGGCCACTGGCCCGACACCGCGCGCAACGCCTGCCGACACTTCGTCCTCGACGCCGGACCGCAGATGACCTCGATCGGTGTCCGACTGCTCGCTGATTTGCGGGAGATCTTCACCCGAGCTGGCACGGACAGGATGACCACTGCCGACGTACTCACCGCCCTGGGGGAACTCGAAGAATCACCCTGGGCTGACCTGCACGGCAAGCCCCTTGACAGCCGGCGGCTGAGTAAGGAACTCGCCCGATACGGCATCAAACCCAAAAACCTGCGGCTGCCCATCGGAGGAGTCATCAAGGGCTACCGAACCGACGGCGACGACGGGCTAGCCGACGTCTGGAGCCGCTACCTCCCAGCGGCCGCTACTTCCGCTACAGCCGCTACAGCCCAGGTCAACCACGTAGCGGACACCGATCCTCTAGAGGCGCCAGCCGCTACAGCCGCTACAAGGTCGGCGTGTTGTGTAGCGGCTGTAGCGGACGTAGCGGATAGGGGGCGACCCCCCGATGTGCCCCTGACCAGCGACGTAGCGGCAGTAGCGGCAGTAGCGGACGAAACGGGGAAGGCGTGATGGGAACGGACACCCGGACCACTGAGATAGCAGCTCTGCTGGCGCGGCTGGGGCAACTGATGAGCGAGGAACCGCGAGACGAGGTGTCCAAGCAATCCGCCCGGCCGCTACCGGAGCGCGTGCTACTCACAGCGGAAGAAGCAGCCGAACAACTCGGCATCGGCCGGACCCTGATGTACAAGCTCATCGCCAACGACGAGATTGAATCTATCCGTATCGGCCGTCTGCGCCGTGTCCCTGCTATCGCAATCCAGGATTACGCAAGAAAACTACTTAACAAAACCCGGACTGATAGAGCAGCGTGAGAGGAATCTCTGTGGCACGCAGGAAGCGACCCGAAGGAACTCGCTCGCCGAACGGTGCATCGAGCATCTACTACAGCGAGTATGACAGGAAGTGGCACGGGCGGGTTACCATGGGTGTCGGTGACGACGGTAAGGCCGACCGGCGCCACGTCAAGCGGACTAGCGAGGCCGACGTAATCAAAGCAGTCCGGCGGCTAGAACGTGAGCGTGACAGTGGGAGCGTTCGCAAGGCGGGACCCGCTTGGACAGTCGAAAAGTGGCTGGACCACTGGTACGAACAGATCGCCTCGCCGTCTGTGCGGTACAAGACGCGGACCTACTACCGCACGGCCATAGACAAGTACCTATTGCCTGGTATCGGTGCCCACAGACTAGACCGACTCGAATCGGAACACATCGAACGCCTCTACGGCCGCCTACGTAAGGACGGCGCCAGGTCATCAACGCTCCTTCAGGTGCACCGAACCCTGCGGGCGGCGCTCAACGAGGCAGAAAGGAGGGACCGCATCACGAAAAACCCCATCCGGGTAGTTCGATCACCGCAGACGGAGGAAACCGAGATTGAACCGCTGACCGTGGACGACGCCCAAGCGATTCTCGCAGTGGCTCGGGAGAGACGGAACGGTGTCCGGTGGGCCGTAGCGCTCGCGCTGGGGCTTCGCCAAGGCGAGGCGCTCGGGCTCAAGTGGCCAGACATCGGGACCGAATGGCATCACGGTTGTCCGGGGGCGAGCCCATGTGGAAAACCACCGGAGGACTGCACGCGACGGCACGCGACGGGCACCCTCACAGTTCGCCGGGCAATCCAGCGGCAAACCTGGCAGCACGGCTGCGGTCCGGGCGAGACGTGCGGCCGGAAGCGTGGCGCGGATTGTCCACGTCGGCACGGAGGTGGTCTGATCGTGGTGGAGCCGAAGTCACACGCTGGCCGGCGGGTAATCAGTCTGCCCCCGCCGTTGATCCCAGCCCTGATTGAACATCGAAGCGTGCAGGAAGACGAACGACGCCTGGCGGCCGAACTGTGGCGGAACGACGGATGGGTGTTCGCGCAGCCGACCGGGAAGCCGACTGACCCGCGTGCCGACTACGGTGAGTGGAAAGGCCTGCTAACGGCGGCTGGCGTGCGGGAGGCTCGGCTACACGATGCGCGGCACACAGCGGCTACGATGCTGCTGGTGCTTGGTGTGGCTGAACGTGCCGTTATGGACATCATGGGCTGGTCAAAAATCGATATGGCTCAGCGGTACATGCATGTCCCCGACGAGCTACGGCAGCGGATCGCATCACAGCTTGGCGGACTGCTCTGGAAGGCGTCCGAAGACGACGACGATGACGGCCCCGGTGGTGTCCTCGTGCCCGCCTAGATGGTCGATTGAGACCCTAATTGAGACCCGGAAGGGGTGTCCCGCAGAGGGCGCCCCTTCCCACCTGCGCGCCCGGAGAGACTCGAACTCCCAACCTTCTGATCCGTAGTCAGATGCTCTATCCGTTGAGCTACGGGCGCCTATTCTGTTGTCGGCCAGCATAGGATCCGACCGTCCGCGGAGGCTCCGGGATTTGAACCCGGGAGGGGGCGTAACCCCCAACCGCATTAGCAGTGCGGCGCCATAGACCAGACTAGGCGAAGCCTCCCGGGGCCCTTCGCGGCCGCCAGACGAGCAGCCTACACAGCGGGCCCTTGATCGGGCAAAGCGGGTAACCGACCCGTTCGGCACCGCCAACGCCGCTGGTCACGGCCGTAGAAGCGCCAGACTGTCAGACCCCCGACCTACTCTCACCGCCATGACCAAGACCCCATCACTCACCACCATCTGGCCCGCCGCTGACCTACCGCGGAGCGTGACGCCGCGTCGCCGGTCAGCGGAGTTTGGCTCCGACGCCGATCAGCTTCTCGCGGAAGTTCTCGTAGCCGCGGTCCAGCAGCGAGATTCCGGTCACCGTCGAGGCACCCTGCGCTGCGAGTGCGGCCAGCACGTAGGAGAAACCCGCGCGCAGGTCCGGGACGTGCACGGTCGTGCCTTGCAGCTTGGCCGGTCCGACCACGACGGCGGAGTGCTGGTGATTGCGCGATCCGAAGCGGCACGGGGTGCGACCGAGGCACTCGGTGAAGACCTGCATCTGGGCGCCGAGCGCCTGGAGCGCCTTCACGTACGCCAGACGGTTTTCGTGCACCGTCTCGTGCACCACCGTCACCCCGTCTGCCTGTGTCAGCGCGGTGACCATGGGGGACTGCCAGTCGGTCATGAAGCCAGGATGCACGTCTGTCTCGATGACCAGCGGGCGCGGCATGGACTTCTCCCGCCGGAACGTCACCTCGTTACCGTCGCTGGAGAACTCGAACTCGCCACCCGCGCGCCGGTAGACGTTGAGATACGTCCCCAGATCGGCTTGCCGGACGCCGCGCACGGTGATCCGTCCATCGGTCGCCAACGCGAGGCTCGCCCAGGAAGCCGCTTCCAGCCGGTCCGGGATGGCGGTGTGGGAGACCCCCCGCAGCCGGGACACGCCGGTGACCTGCAGGACACGGCCAGGCTGGACGGTGATCAGTGCACCCATCCGCTGGAGCATGGAGATCAGGTCGATGATCTCCGGTTCGGTGGCGGCGTTGTGCAGCTCCGAGTCGCCCGCGGCGACGACCGCCCCGAGCAGGAACTGTTCGGTGGCGCCCACGCTCGGGTACTTCAACTCGACGACTGCGCCCCGCAGGCCGCCCGCTTCGGCTGTCAGCCTAAAGCCGGTGTCGGTCCGCTCGCTGACCGCACCGAACGCCCGAAGGACCTCCAGGTGCAGGTCTACCGGACGCTCGCCGATGGTGCAGCCACCGGGCTTCCAAAGCTCCGCGCGCCCGGTGCGGTGCAGCAGCGGCGCGCAGGTGAGCACCGGGATCCGGCTGCGCACATGGAAGTACTCCAGATCGCGCGTTCCCGCGGTGTGGATTCCGCGCGCCTCGATCCGCAGCTGGCCGTCCGC
>QHBZ01000323.1 GCA_003244055.1 Pseudonocardiales bacterium
CGGCAACGGCAGGCCGGTGCGTTCGAGCACCTCACGGGGGAAAAGGCACATCCACCAGCCGTTGTAGGTGGAGTGGATGCGGGCGTGCAGCAAGCGTTGCTTGCGCAACGTCAGCTTGGCGAAGTCGTGCTGGTAGACCGACCCGGGTGCCGGCCGCCAGAAGCTGGTCCGCAGGTCCACGATCTCGCCCATCGCGTGCAGCTCGCTGCGAACCTGCAGGTTCAGCATCTGTGCACCGACGATCACCGGCGATGACGTGGCGCTCGCGAAGGCGTGCGCGCGCAGCACACTGTCGGGCTCGAGCCGGACGTCATCGTCCATCAACATCACGTGCTCGATGCCCTCGGTGCGCAGCGCCTCGAGCATGCCCCGGGTGAACCCGCCGGAGCCGCCGAGGTTCTCCTGGTCGATCACCACCAGCCGGTCAGCGAGCTGGGCTGCGACCTCGGCAAACCGCTGGTGATCGCGCACCTTGACGCTGCCCTGGTCGACGACGAAGACCTTCGCGATGACGTCGAGTACCGCCTGCTCCTCGGCCAGCGCGGCCAGCGCGGTGACACAGTCCGCCGGACGGTTGAAGGTGGTGATCGCCACCGCCAGCGGGCGGGCCGGCAGCGGCTCGTCGACGATCCACGCGGCGTCGGTGACGGTCAGCGACCCACGATCGGTAGCGACGTCGAACCAGACCCAGCCACCGTCCTCGAACGGCGACAGCGACTCGCGGAACTCCAGCTGGACCGGGTCGGTCGCCGCGTCGAGCTGCTTGCCTTCCAAGTGTATGACGTCGCCGTTGGACTTCGAGCGGTAGAGGTCCACCCGCCCGGCGCCGCGCACGGTCAGCCGCAAGGCCACCTCTTCCACCCGGGTCCAGCGCTTCCAGTAACTGGCCGGGAAGGCGTTGAAGTAGGTGGCGAACGACAGCTGGCAGGCGGGCGGCAGAGTCACCGTCGATCGGTTGACGACTTCGGCCGTGCGGCCGTGCAGGGTCTCCGGTTCATCCAGGTACAGCGGGCGGACCTCCGGGGGGTCGTCCGGCCGAGGCATCACCACGCGATGCAGGACACGCCGCGGCGCCACCATCCCGGCAGTCGGACCGACCTGGAGCGAGCTGACGTCCGACATCTTGCTGTCGGCGGCATTGCTGCGCGCCGCTTCCCTCCGGGCCGCCCGCTCGATCGCCGTGGGGACCTCGACCTGCTCGTCAGCGGCCTGATCGGAGCGCTGCACCGCCGCCCGGATCCGCGGACCGGCCACTTCCTGGGTTCTCACGTGATCCCTTCCCTGGGTCCGGGCCCCTTCGCGCAGATCCTCGCAGATCGGGCCGACCGCGACGCAGGGCGGCCCGGCTCGGGCGGGTCCGCACCGATCAGGAGTGGGCGGAGAGGCTGGGCCCTCGCCGCGGTGCCGCGTGACCCGTGATGTTGATCCGGTTCCATCCGTTGATGACGACGATGGCGAGAAGCAGCTTGGCGGCGCCATCCTTGCCGAGCACCGAGTCGGCTTCCGCAATCACGTCGTCGGGGACAGTGCGGCCCTCGCCTATCCTGGTGACGGACTCGGTGAGCGCCAATGCCGCACGTTCCCGGGCGCTGAACCACGAAACGTCACGCCATGCGGGGAGAACATGCAGCCGCCGAGGATCCTCGCCGGCGGACACGGCATCGGTGCTGTGCATGTCCAGGCAGGAGGCGCAACCATTGATCTGTGAGGCCCGCATCATGACCAGGTTGAGTAGCTGCGGTTCCAGTCCGGCGCCGAGCACCACGTCACTGAGGTGTTTCCAGGCCTCGAAGCCCTCGGGCCAGTTGCCTTTGAGGTTCATGGCACCAGCCTACGAGCGCGTACCGAGGCACGCACATAGCCCGGCCTCCTCACCACGCCGGTGAGTGCGCTGGTTGCGGGCATGGGCCGCTCCGCGGCTGGCTGCGTTGTCCGGCGAACTTGCGCATTTCCGTGCCGTTCGCTCAGCGAGGAATTCGGATCCGGTCCGAGGTGCCGGGCATTGTCAGGGGTGGGTGCGAGAATCAAGTCGTGACCGTGGCACTGTGCCAGCCCGTGGCGGCGATGTCGGATTGTCTCGACAGCGTGCGCGGAATGCTCAGTGGTGTCGATGACACGGGGATAGTTCAGGCGCTGTGGGATATGGAATCACTATCCCGGCGGACGCATGCTGTGATGCTTGCGGTGGTCGCCGATGCCGACTCACGGGGAATCGCGGCCGGGCGGGGTTTCGCCAGTACCC
>QHBZ01000324.1 GCA_003244055.1 Pseudonocardiales bacterium
ATGGTGCTGCGGTGGTGCAGATCCTTCCAGAACACCGTAAAGGTGCCCGGGTCCGTCGGAGCGCTGCTTTTGCCGCCGATGGCCGGGACCGGCCCGTAACTGACACTGCCGTTGCGCATCAGCCATGCCTGTTGGGTCGACAAGTCGACGCAAGCCCGGGCTGAGGCCGAGCACGGCGCGCCACCCGTCGCGGCGGCTACTGCGGCTGTGGGAGCGAAAACCATGCCCGCGGCGACCAGCAGACCGACGGCAACGGCTCGGACCGGGTGGAGGAGTCGCGTCATGTTAAAGGCAATACCCCACCTTGACCCGCCAGTAAACCCCGACCACGGCTCGACCGCTCCCCCGAGCGTGCCGCACGGTCCTGGCGAGAGGCAGTAGCCGGGTCGTACGCCGCGGCAGCTAACATCACACAAGGGACCAGGGTGACCAGTGTCGCCATAGGTCGGTACCGTGCACGGTGAGTCGTGGACAACCGGGAGGCAACCTGTGACGGCCGTAGCGCCCCAGCCGATCGTTACCCGGCCGCGCCCGGTCCGCCCCACGGTCAAGGGGTCGGCCCTGCTCGGGCTCCTGCAGACCACCGATCACAAGGTGATCGGGATGTTGTACCTGGTTACCTCGATGGCGTTCTTCTTCGTCGGCGGCAGCATGGCGATGCTCATGCGTGCCGAGCTGGCCCGACCGGGAATGCAGTTCCTGTCCAACGAGCAGTACAACCAGCTGTTCACCATGCACGGCACGATCATGTTGCTGCTTTACGCCACGCCGATTCTGTTCGCGTTCGCGAACCTGATAATGCCGCTACAGATCGGCGCTCCGGACGTGGCGTTCCCCCGGCTCAACGCCTTCTCGTTCTGGGCGTTCGCGTTCGGCGGCGTGATCGTGTTGTCCGGGTTCATGACACCAGGTGGTGCGGCGGACTTCGGTTGGTTCGCCTATACCCCGTTGTCCGACGCCGTCCACTCGCCGGGCGCGGGTGGGGATCTGTGGATCATGGGCCTGGTCCTCGCCGGGCTGGGCACCATCCTCGGCGCGGTGAACATGATCACCACGGTGGTCTGTTTGCGGGCACCAGGGATGACGATGTTCCGGATGCCGATCTTCACCTGGAACATCTTCGTCACGTCACTTCTGGTGCTGCTGGCGTTCCCGATCCTGACCGCCGCGCTGCTGGGCTTGGAGGCTGATCGGCGGCTCGGCGCGCACGTGTTCGACCCGGCCAACGGCGGCACGATCCTGTGGGAGCACCTGTTCTGGTTCTTTGGCCATCCCGAGGTCTACATCGTCGCGTTGCCCTTCTTCGGCATCGTGTCGGAGATCTTCCCAGTGTTCAGCCGCAAGCCACTGTTCGGGTACAAGGGACTGATCTTCGCGACCCTGTCGATCGGCGCGTTGTCGGTGGTGGTGTGGGCGCACCACATGTACGCCACCGGCGCGGTGTTGCTGCCGTTCTTCGCGTTCACCACGTTCCTCATCGCGGTGCCCACCGGGGTGAAGTTCTTCAACTGGATCGGCACGATGTGGCGGGGCCAGCTCACGTTCGAGACGCCGATGATGTTCTCGATCGGCTTTTTGGTCACCTTCCTGCTCGGCGGCCTGACCGGGGTGCTGCTGGCCGCTCCGGCGATCGATTTCCATGTCAGCGACACCTACTTCGTGGTGGCGCATTTCCACTACGTGCTCTATGGCACGATCGTGTTCGCCACGTTCGCCGGGATCTATTTCTGGTTCCCGAAGATCACTGGGCGGATGCTCGATGACGCGTTGGGTAAGTTCCACTTCTGGGCCACGTTCGTCGGGTTCCACCTGACGTTCCTTGTGCAGCACTGGGTCGGTGCTGAGGGGATGCCCCGCCGCTACGCCGACTACCTGCCCAGCGACGGGTTCACCACCCTGAATATGGTGTCCTCGATCGGTGCCTTCGTGCTCGGCGCGTCCACGCTGCCGTTCCTGTGGAATGTGTTCCGCAGCTACCGCTACGGCGAACTCGTCACCGTAGATGACCCGTGGGGGTATGGCAACTCGCTGGAGTGGGCCACCTCGTGCCCACCGCCCAGGCACAACTTCACTGAGCTGCCCCGGATCCGTTCGGAACGACCGGCCTTCGAGCTGCACTACCCGCACATGATGGAGCGGATACGGGATGAGAGCCACATCGGTGGCCGAGACCACCCGGTCTCGGCGGCTGAGAAGGCCGCCCAATCGATGCAGCAGGGCGAGATCGACGACCCACGGGACAAGTGATCGCTAACCCGCGGACGACCCTGCTGGTAACGGTCACCGGGCGGGACAAGCCGGGGGTCGTGTCGGTGATCTTCTCGGCGTTGACCCGCCACGGGGTGGAGATTCTCGACGTCGAGCAGGTGGTGATCCGGGGCCGGATCATTCTCGGTGTGCTGGTGGCCACCACTGCTGATCCGGAGGATCTGCAGGAGGCTGCCGAGCAGTCCATGGCCAGCATCGGGATGCAGCTGGAGGTCGAGATCGGCGCCGGCGCGGTAGGCGCGAGCGCCCGCGGGTCCACGCATGTCGTCTTGGTACTGGGCCGGCCGGTCACCGCGCACGCTTTCACCGAGACGACTCGCGCGCTCGCCGCATTGAACATCAACATCGACGCGATCCGGCGGATCGCGGACTATCCCGTGACCGGTCTCGAGCTGCTCGTGTCGGTGCCTGCCGGCGACGATCCGGGGGCCGCCGACGCCGCACTGCGCTCCACGCTGGTCAGGCTCGCCGCCGACGGCGAGGTCGACCTCGCCGTCGAACGGGTCGGTATCGCTCGCCGCGCCAAGCGTCTGGTGGTCTTCGACGTCGACTCGACCCTGGTGCAGGGCGAAGTGATCGAATTACTCGCCGAGCATGCCGGCTGCGAGGCCGAGGTGCGGGCGGTCACCGAGGAGGCGATGCGCGGGGAGCTGGACTTCACCCAGTCCCTGCGTCGCCGGGTCGCCCTGCTGGCGGGCCTGCCAGCAGGCGTGCTCACCGAGGTGACCAACGCCCTGGAACTCACGGCCGGGGCACGCACGACGGTACGAACCCTCAAGCGGTTGGGATTCTACTGCGGAGCCGTCTCGGGTGGTTTCACCCAGATCGTGCAACCTGTCGCCGAAGATCTGGGACTGGACTTCTGCACCGCCAACGTGCTTGAGATCCACGACGGGAAGCTCACCGGCCACGTGATCGGCCCAGTGGTCGACCGGTCCGGGAAGGCCGACGCGCTGCGCCAAGCGGCGGAGCACTTCGGGGTCCCGCTGGCCCAGTGTGTCGCGGTTGGAGACGGTGCGAACGACATCGACATGCTCACCACCGCCGGTCTGGGTGTCGCGTTCAACGCCAAACCCGCGCTGCGGGAGGTCGCGGATACCGCGATCACCCAGCCGTTCCTGGACATCGTGCTGTTCGTGCTCGGCGTGACCCGCGACGAGGTGGAGGCCGCGGACGCCGCCGACGGGATGCTGCGCAGGGTCCCCTTGTGAGTGGGGATACGAGTGACAGCTCGTATCCCCACTCACAAGCACCGGAGGTGCTGGCCCCGCTCGCCGCCCGGTACGCGAGTTGGTTGGGCCTGCCGGCGCAGGCGACCGCGGACACCTCCGACGAGGACCCAGCTTCAGTGCGGGCGATGCCGCTGGTCCTGCGGATAGAGCGGGAAGCGACCCCATCGCGCACCGCGCTGCTGGAGGCAGCCGCCTCGGCGGCGGTGGCGCTGTGCCTCGACGCGCGTTCGCAGCCAGGCGGTCCGTGGCATCCCGAGGTGCAGCCCTGGGCGGCCGGGCGGATCCGCAAGGTCAGCCGCCGGGCCCGCGGCGCGTACTGGGTCGCAGTGACCGAACTACCCGGCATAACAGTGGAGACCTGCGGTCCTCACGGCCGGGACGCGGAGGTGCGGGCGTTGTTGCCCTGGCGCCGACACCCCGAGAGCCGTGACGCGGCTGCAGGTCGGCGGTACCGACGTGCCCGGAGACGATCCCGGCCCGCCACCGGACGGGCTTGTTGTGCTCTGGCTACCGCCGCAGCCCGCGATGACCGTGGGCAAGGCCGCCGCCCAGGTCGGGCACGCCACCATGCTGCTTGCGGCGTTGCTCGCCGCCGACGGCCGGCTGGCCGAGCTGGACTGCTGGGCCGCTGCGGGTTATCGCTGCGCGGTACGCACGGCCGGCCCAACCCAGTGGTCCAGGCTGGCGGCCGGCGAGCAGCCGCAGCGGGCCTGGCGGGAACGCGGGATCCTTGCCGTGCGCGATGCGGGCTTTACCGAAGTGGCCCCGGGCACGATCACGGTGGCAGCCCAGTACCGCTCGGGTGTCACGTACTGACGAGACGAGTGAGCGCGGCTCGGGCTACGGCGGGGTCGGTGGTGGGCCAGAAGGGGGGCAGCGAAGCGCGCAGGAATGCGCCGTAGCGGGCAGTGGCCAGTCGGGGATCCAGGATCGCCACCACGCCACGGTCCTCGGTGGAGCGCAACAGCCGCCCGGCGCCTTGGGCGAGCAGCAGCGCGGCGTGCGTCGCCGCCACAGTGAGGAATCCGTTGCCACCGCGGGCGGCCACCGCGCGTTGCCGCGCCGAGCTCAACGGGTCGTCGGGGCGGGGAAACGGGATGCGGTCGACCACCACCAGAGACAGCGACCGGCCGGGCACGTCGACGCCCTGCCACAGCGACAGCGTGCCGAACAGGCTGGTCGGCTCATCCTTCGCGAACTGCTGTACCAGCAGGCCGGTGGCGTCGTCGCCCTGGCACAGGATCGGTAGGTCCAGGTGGGCCCGGAGTGCCTCGGTGGCCTGCTTGGCGGCCCGCATCGAAGAGAACAGGCCCAGCGTGCGGCCGCCCGCCGCGGTGACGAGCGTGGCGAGCTCGTCGAGGTGGGCAGGCGTGAGCCCATCGCGGCCGGGTGGCGGCAGGTGCGCCGCGGTGTAGAGGATCCCGGCGCTGCGGTGCTCGAACGGCGAGCCCGCATCGAGCCCGGTCCAGGCCGGGCCGGCGTCGTCGGCTGGCGGAGGTCGTTCGGTGGCTGTTCCAGCAGCGGGTGCCCGGGCCGGGGGTCGGGTAGCCGGCCGCTGCCGGGGCAGGCCCCACTGTGTGGCGAGCGCGTCGAACGTCCCGCCCAGCGTGAGGGTGGCCGAGGTGAGCACCACGGTGCGCTTCGCGAACAGCCGTTGCTGCAGCAAGCCGGCGACGCCCAGTGGCGCCACCCTCAGTACCCGCCCGCGTAGGGTCTCCTCCGCCAACCACACCACGTCGCGCCGGTCGGTTTCGCTGTCCGGGAAGGCGACCAGTATCCGAGCGGCGGCCGAGTGCACCT
>QHBZ01000325.1 GCA_003244055.1 Pseudonocardiales bacterium
CACTGAGCGTGGCGGGCAACACCACCGCGGCCGGGTAGGACCGCCAGAAGTCCAGCGCACCGGGCGAGGAGGCGTCGGTGTGCAGGCACACCACGTCGTAGCCGCAGGGGCCCAATGCCCAGCGGGCGGCTGCGGTGACCAGCGCGCGCCCGACCCCGCGGCGGCGCAGCTCACGCACGATCCACACCCTGGACAACTGGCCGGTGTGCTGGGTCGCGTAGCGGCGGGCTAGCCAGGCTGGCGTGGGTGGGCTGGCCGGACCACCTGGTTTGACGATGGTGGTCCCGGCGAACGCGTCGTCGAGTTCGGCGACGAGCAGCGCCCACCCCGGTCGGTCCAGGTAGGTTCCGGCGAGATCGTCGATGTCGTGGTGCCAGCGTTCGTGGTAGCCGCGCAGGTCCTCGTGCAGGACCCGCCGCAGGTGCGCATGACACACCTCGAGGTCTTCCTTGTCCGCCAGCCGCACCACGAGCGTCATCGAAACCTCCCCGCCCGATCATCTCTTGCCGATATAAGGCAACTGCCAGATAAGCGTAACTTCTGGAGAGAGGGTGCCGATAGATGTCGCGGGCAAGCACCCGCGACCAAGGAGGCCACTGCCATGAATCGACGACGGGCCGCGCGCGGGACGTTCTCCGTGGTGTTGTTGTGCCTGCTCGCGATGCTGGCGGGGTGCGCGAGTACTCAGCGAAGCTCTTCTGGATCACCAGTGCCCGACGGTCGGCTCACCGTCGCCCTCGAGTTCGGACCCAAGGCCGGTTTCGCGATCGACACCGACGACGCGTTCGTACTCACCGAGCTAGGCGTGGTCGAGACACTGGTTCGGGCCGACCCGAACGGGCAAGGTCTGCCTGGGCTGGCCAACTCCTGGCAGCGGATCGACCCTCGTACCTGGCGTTTCCAGCTGCGGCCCGGGGTGAGCTTCCACGATGGCACCCTGCTCACCCCGGAGGCGGTGGTCACCGCACTGCACTACGTCAGCTCGGTCGCGGCCCCACCACGGGCGATCAAAGGAGTCGGGTTGCAGGCCGCCTCGGACGGAACGGACGGGGTGCGGATCAGCACGACGAACCCGGATCCGATCCTGCCGTTGCGGCTGTCCAGCCCGAACACTGCGATCCTGGCGCCCTCGGCCTACCGGTCGACCGGCCCACCCGGCCCGATCCGAACCGGTACCGGCCCGTTCGTGCTCACCGATGTTCAGGCGGCGCAAAGTGCCACCCTGGTGCGCTGGGAATGCTACTGGGGTCCCCGGGCCGCGCTGGCCAGCGCACAGGCCCGGTTCATTCCGGACCCGATGGCCCGCGCCACGGCGTTGCGGGCCGGGGATGTCGACCTCGCCCAGGGGATCCCGGACACCGCGCTTCCCGAGCTGACCAGCGTGCCCCAGATCAAGGTCGTCACCTATCCGCTGCCGCGCACCGTCAGCCTCTACACGAACCTGACCTCACCGGTGCTGGCGGATCGTCGGATCCGGGAGGCGATTGAGAAGGCCATCGATCGCCCGGCGCTGGCGACCCAGGTTCTCAACGGTTCTGCCACCGCGGCCTCCGATGTATTCGGCGGCGGTGTTCCCTGGGGTGACTACACCTGCGCGGGGTACTACAACCTCAACCGGTACTGCTCGCCGGCATTCGACACGATCGTGGGATCTCTGTCGCAGACTGCGGACCCCGTCCAGCGACAGGAGACCTTCCGATCCGCGGCCAAGCAGCTCAACCAGGACATCGTCGGCGTGCCGCTGGTGCATTCCCAGGCCCGGGTCGGCATGCGCGACGTCACCGGGTTCGTGCCTGATCCGCAGGAGCACTACCTGCTCACCCCGCAACTGGCCCGCACCGGCTGACGGTTCACCCAGACCAGATGGGGTTGACCCGGCGGGTGATCGAGGTCCCGGTCGTGCTGACCGTGTCCTCGGTATTGGTGTTCCTGCTGCCCCAGCTCACCGGCACCGACACCGCCCGGGCGGTGCTGCGGGCCCGCAGTGCCGAGTCGACCCCCGACGCGGCCACGGTGGCGCGGGTGACCCACGAGTTCGGGCTGGACCGCTCCCTACCCGAGCAGTATCTGAGCTGGGTGGGTCACGCGCTGAGCGGTGATTTCGGGTTGTCCCTCACGACCCGGACCCCGGTCGGGCCGCAGGTGTTGGCCGCCACCGGCGTGTCGGTCACCCTGGTCCTGCTCGCTCTGGCCCTGGCCGCCGGGATCGGCATACCCGCGGGCGTGTATGCCGCCGCCCGTCGCGGCCGACTGCTCGACAAGCTGGTGTCCGCGGCCAGTGTGCTCGGGGTGGCCGTCCCCGAATTCATCCTCGGCCCGCTCCTCGTCCTCATCTTCAGCGTGACGCTCGACCTGCTGCCCACCAGCGGATGGGGCACCCCCGGCCAAGCCGTGATGCCCACCTTGTCGCTGGCCGCGTTCCCCGCGGCGTTGGCCGCGCAACTGACCAGAGCCGAGATGCTCGACGCGCTGGAACGTCCTTACATCGACTTCGCCCGCGCCAAGGGGATCACCAGGCACCGCGTCCTGTGGCGTCATGCCGCCCGCACCGCACTGACCTCGGTGCTGGCCCTGTCCAGCGTGTTCTTCGCCGGGCTGCTCGGGGGCGCCGTCGTCGCGGAAGTGATCTTCGCGGTTCCCGGCCTCGGCCGGCTGCTCTACGACGCCGTGCTCGCCCAAGATCTGCCGATGACCCAAGCCGGGCTCCTCACGATCATCACGCTGGCTCTGCTGGCCCGCGTCACCGCGGACCTGCTACACCTCGCCACCACCCCCCTCGCTCGGGCAGCCCAGCGATGACAGCCCCGCGATGGCCACGTCGCCGAGAGTGGCCACTGGTCGTGGCGGCGGTCGTGGCGCTGCTGCTGCTGGTGGTCGTCGCCGCGCTGGTGCCGGTCGACCCGACCACCCCGGACCTGCTGCACCGCTTCGCTCCGTCGTCCTGGGCGCACCCCTTGGGCACCGACCAACTCGGCCGCGACCTCGCCGCCCGAATCCTGGCCGGGGCCCGGCTGTCTGTCGGATTCACCCTGGTCGCGCTCGCGTTGTGCGCGGTCCTGGGCACCACTGCGGGTCTCGCCGCCGGCTACGTCGGGGGCTCACCCGCCAACATGCTGCAAAGCGTGGTCGACGTGCTGGTGTCCATCCCGACCATCGTTTTCGGCCTGATCCTCGCTGCCGCGTGGCAACCCGGGCTGCCCGCGTTGCTCACCGCGGTCCTGATCGCCGGCTGGACACCGTTCAGCCGGCTCGCCTACCAGCTCGCGGTCAACGAGGCCGGCGCCGGCTACATCGACAGTGCCCTCGCGCTGGGCGCAGGCACCTGGTGGATCCTGTCCCGGCACATCCCGCGCAACACCGCCCGGCCGCTACTGGCGCATGCCTGCCTGCGCTTCGCCAACACCATGCTCACCCTGGCCGGCCTGTCCTTCCTCGGCCTCGGCGCCCAACCCCCCACCCCCGAATGGGGCGCCATGCTGGTCGACGGCCGCAACTACCTCTACCTCGCGCCCCGACTCGCGCTCGCCCCGATGACCGCCATCGTCACGATCACCGTGCTCGTCACCATCCTGGGACGAACGCTGGAGCGGCGCTGGGCCGTCGACACCACCATCCCGTAAGTGACAGTGCGCCGGAGTAGTGGAGATGAGCTCGACGGATTCCGGCACCAGCGCCAGCGAGCTCAGTACGGCGAAGTGCATGGCGCAGCTCCGCACGTGGTCCTGCTCTTCCGATAGATGGCGCCCGGTGGAGCGGTCGCTACCCGAGCCCGACGACCAGCCGCAGGACGATCACCTTGGCCGGATCGCGGACCACCGCAAAGAACAGCAAGCCCTGATCGTAGAGAGGGACGCTCCATTGATCGGAGCGTTCGTTGTAAACCGCGTTTCGGTCGGCGGTCGGGTTCTCAAGCAGCTGAGCCAGGCGTTGATCGACGAGGTGACGGACGTTGGCGGGCAGGTCGAGGTACTGCTGTTCAGCGATCTCCAGCCAGACCGGCCCGTAGCGTGGCATCCGGAGGCTCCCGACCGCCGAGCTACAGAGTGATCCAGTCGCCGTGCTCGTCGCAGGAACGCAGTCCGGCCAGGTCACCAGCTTTCGCCCGGGCGACCTGCGCCAGTTCGTCGTCTGTCAGCGGGTTGGCCGCCATCGTGGCCATCGCGTGCCATCGACTCAACACCGCGCCGACACCGGCGAGGTCCAGGTTCGCGACTGCTGCGGCAAGCGCGGCGCGCATCTCGCCCTCGAACCGTTCGAGCTCACCCGGCGTCCCGCGCTCGGCCAGCGCTGCGCGGATCGCTGGGCCTGAACGCTGGATAGCTACTACGGTCACCGGCGCCATTGGCCGAGTATCGCGCCTCGAGCCGACACAACACGGAACCGGGTGGCTCGGCGTGTCCCGCACCTCACCCCTCGGCAGCGGCGTGGGCAGGGCGGCGACCCTTCAATGAGATAGCGCCGCATGTTGTATTGTAGCTGTACGGCGACGGGCATCTGGAAGGCAAACCTCCACACCCTCACCGGCATCCTCGACAGCGGGCGAGTCACCAGGACGGGATCAGCACACTGGGCCCCCGGACTGCCCATCGCGCCGGCGGTAAACCCCCTGCTGCCGCCGTAGCCGCAATCCACGAGCCGGGTCGACATTGGCTCGAAGGCGGTCTCACGAGCCTCGGACACGACACGCTCCGGTCAATGCCCGCATACCGGGCCAATCTCGATGAGGAACGACGCCGACGCAAATCACCCGCCCACCTCATCGACAGTTTGATTGACGTTGGACCTGTCGGCACGGTCGACGACTGCGTCGCGTGGCTCGATGAACTCGTCATCCGTACCGGCGTCAAGCGCACGGCCCTGTTCCTCGACGTCTCCGGCAACCACCAGTCCACGACGGAGAACATGACACGCTTCGCCCAAAATGTGCTCCCCCAGCTCAGCGCGGTGTGACACTCTCTTGCGGTGTACGCCTGCGATAGGCTGCACAGGTGGGTGGGGCATGATCGATCAGTGTTACAGCATGGCCGCCAGGTGTCCCCGGTGTGATCACCGGGCCATCCTGACCGTGGCCGCAGCCAACCGCTTGGTGTCCGCGTCGAGGCACCTGCTGGAGGCGTTCCCGTGCCCGGCCAGACACGGCTGGCACGTGCGGTATCCGGGAATCGAGAGTGGTAGCAAGGGGCACCGCCGCGGCTGGCGCTAAGCCGTCGACTCCCCTACGGAGTCTACGGCTTTTGTCACGTTCAAGCGGAGGTGAGTGGATGGATTAACTCGACCATTTGCCTAGAGGGTTTGACGCCGACCTCGCGCACGAGCAATCCGCGGTATCGGTGGTAATGTTTCATTGCGCAGGCCGAATTTCCCTCCGCGATGTGCACTTTCAAGACGAGTCGATGCGCGCTTTCTCGGAAGGGTTCTATGGCGATGGCTGCGAGCGCCGCCTCCAGGGCGGTCAAGTAGTTCTCGACCGTCAAAAACTGCTGGGCCAGCGTCTCAAGATAATGGAGGCGCACCTGGTCCCATCGCACGCGTTTGGGGAGTAGCCAGTCATCTGACCAAGTCGGTAGCAACTCATGGGAAAGCCCATCGATGATCTCTAGATACCGAGGATCACCCGACGTGGAGGGGCCGGCCTCGACGATCTGACGGGCGTTCCGCAACAATTCATGCAGGTCGACCTGGACCGACGAGGAAAGCCGAAGTCGCGGCCCCACACAGTCGATCAAAGTCGCGCAGCCGGCCCGCTTGCCCTGCCATAAAGCGGATCGGAAGTTGGCCGCAGCCCGGCCGTGGCGGCTGTCCGGCCAGAGACGCTCGGTGGCTGTCGTTCTATCGACCTCACCGTCTTCCAGTGCCAGCAGGGCCAGCAAGCGCCGTGCGCCGAGCGGTATGCACAGATTGTTCTGTAGAGAAAATTGGAACCCACCTAGCAAGGTAAGTTTATTTCCGTCCTTCGATGCATTCAATTGTTTCCCCCGACGAAAATCGTGTACGTCCGCCTGGCGTCGCCCCTTTGAACTGCGGCGTAGACCTCCTCGAGGACCCCTGCCCGGGCACCTGGGCAACTGAAGACCATACCACTCGGGTTTTGTCAGTGCGTTTCGCAGTGACGATCTGACCTGAATGTACCAACACCTCGAATGTACATTGCCGACGTCGGCAATGTACATTCGCTTTTCTGGGTGACTGATAGTGCTTGTAGCAATGTCCTCTTCGTCACTCATCTGGCCCACGTCGGTTTCATTCATCTCCTGGCAAACTGAGTTCATTCGCAGTTGCGTATCGGGGGCCGGTAGGAGAGCCAGTGGGCAAGATCAGCCGGTCCAGGCGGGCGCAGATCCACGCTCGAGCTCAGCAGGTCTGCCAGCAGGGGCAGTTGGCCGGCTGGAGCGTGGAGCGCATCGCCGCAACGATCCTGAACGACTTACCCGAGGTGCGCCCGCTGGAGGCCTGGAGACTTGCCTACGGCTGGTCCCGCCGGCGAGTGATTGAGAGCATCGCCACGTGCTACAGACAGGCCGGGCTTGCGGTTCCCGCGATCAACTCCTCGATGCTGTGCCGATGGGAGCATGACCAGGCCAACCCGGGAATTGAGTACGAACAGGTTCTGTGCAGGGTGTACGACGCGCGTCCCGATCAGCTCGGATTGCCGACACGCTCACCGGTCGTCCTTGCCCGGGGCAACCCCCGACGCCCAAGCGTGCCCGCCCCGAAGGTGGACAAAGGGGATCACAGCGGTAGCAACGTGGGAGTCGGTGCACTACCCGCCGTGCGGGAGTCCATCCAGCTCACCTTGGAGATCGAGGGAGCTGGCGGTGGTCCAGTCACCCGTGACCATCTCGGTCAAGCGGTTCAGCACTACGCCCTGAACTACGCTGCGTTCCCGCCCGGCCAGCTCGGGACCGAGGTGCATCGCTGCCGGGCCGTGGTCACCTCAATGCTAGGCCACACTCAACCGGACCCTGCGCGCACCGAATTGCGCCGGCTCGGCGGCTGGCTGTCCGCTCTGCTTGGCAACCTCGCGTTCCACTGCGCCGATTACACCGCTGCCAACATCCATCTGAGCATCGCAGGCAGGTTGGGCGTCGATGTCGGTGACCCATCGCTCGTAGCTTGGGCCTACGCGGCACGCAGCATGCTTGCTCGCTATCAACAGCGCCCCGCCGAGGCGCTGGATCTGGCCCGCCACGCCGTCAAGTGCGCCGACACTCCGTTGCGACGAGCGCAGGTGTTCGCCTGGGCAGAACTCCCGGCATTGGCTAAGCTCGGCCGCCGCAGCGAGGCTCGAGAAGCGGCCGGCGCAGCCCAACGAGAGATGGATGCCGCTCCCGAATCGGAGCAGGCCGGGCGCTTCGGTTTCGATCCCGCGGAGCTCGCGCTGCATCTGGCTGAGGCCGAGCTTGTGCTTGGTAACGCGGCGTTGGCTGCGGCGCACGCGCAGACCTCCCTTCATCACACCACTGCCGGTCGGCCCAGTTGGGTGGCCGCGACACTCACTCTGGCCGGTAGCGAAATCCAGCTGCGCCGGCCCGATCAAGGGGCCGAGCTCGCGCTTCTCGTGTTGGACACCGTTCCCGTAGAGATCCTGCGGGAGACATCCCGGCAACGCCTGACCGGGCTCGATGGCGATCTGACCGCGCTCGGTCGGCCTGGGCCCGCGGCCGTCGACCTTCATGAGCGCTTACGTGTCGTGCCGCCACACAACCATGACGCTGCCCCACGTGTCGAGGTAAGAGCACCGCCGTGCCTGGGTTCACCCGCGTGTCGTAAAGGGAGGGAAGCTGGGAACCAGGACCAGTCTCACACTGCCGTTCGCACTAGTAAGGACGAAGTAGCCAGCAGGCCCTTTTATCCGGGGCTCGAAGTCAGCTAGTTCGTCGTCGGTAGCCGCGCGCAACGCAACACGACCCGCGCTGATCACGCCTACCTCTCGAGCAAAGTCGTCCAGCCATCTGGGATCGGGATCGAGGAAGTCGTCGGCCTCGAAGACAGCATCAAAGGCGCGGGTCACCTCTGCAGGATCTAAACCTTCGAAGGTCGGCACCTCCATCTGCGCGAGCGCCTCGGCGGCATGGTGGTAAATCTGCGAATCGTTATCCATCCTCTAGTCATTCCTCAGTAGTTGGTGGCTTCCTCGCGAACGAACGGATCTGCGATCGTCCGCGAGGAAGCGGCTACTCACAACGCCGAGATCACCAGTGGCGCAACTGTCGTGACGACGTGCAGTACGTCGTCCCAAAATGCCTTTTCCTGGACATTGGCGCTCTTCTGTCCGGACAGCGCCCCGACCAGCACAGGAGCGACCTGACTCACGACGTTGAACACGTCATTCCACCATGCCTTGTCCCGCGTACCCATGTCATCCGGGAAGGCCTTGCCCGCGCCGCCGATGGCGTTCAAAAGCACGGGCACTGTCGTGGACGCGATGTGGAGGACGTCATCCCAGAACGCCTTGTCTTCCGCTGCGGGACGGCTGGCTATGGCTTTTCCTCCGCCAAGTGCATTCATGACTACCGGGGCCACCTGGGTGACCACGTTGAATACATCGTTCCACCACGCCTTGTCCCGTACGACCGCGCCGTTACCCGGTGCTGTCGCGAAGCCCTTGCCCATTGCCGAACCGCCGCCCCCTCGCAGAGCGAGAGCCAGCTCATCGGCGAAGGCTTTGAGGTCCCGATCGTTGATTCCTAGGGTCGCTGTCATTTCTCAATCCCCTTTCTTCAAGTCGGCCAGCGAGTGTTGGACCGCTGTACCGATCGCGGCGAACACGGACGACGTGTCGCCGAGAGACTTATTCTGCAGTCCGTCCGTCATTGTGATGAAGGAACGAGAACCCAGACCTGTCGGGACCGGAGGCTCCGCCACGACCGGTGTTTGTTGCATGCGCAGTTGTTTGAGCAGCTTGTCAGCTTCGTCGCACAGCTCGTTCGCGGGCTGATCCCGGCCGAGGCGGTCAATACAACTCAAGAGGGCGAAGGTGAAAGCTGAGAGGTTGTTCGTCTGGGGAGTACCCGCAGCCGCCGTCTCCCCTTCCTGGCAGGCCGCCATAAGCAGGCCGTTCACCTCAACGTCGTTGCTGTCGAGAGCTTTACTCAGGACCGTCAGACTCTTCTTCGTCTCCACGGGCAACGACCAGTCCGAGGCGAGTGCAGCCGAGCTTCGCGTCGTTTTCCGGCCGAACAGCTTGAACGCCACTACCCCATCGTCGAGGGCTTTCGCGTTGCTCAGCTGCTGATCATCGTCTTCCAGCCACACCTTCGCGCGGGCGACACTTATATCCTCGTCGGTGAACAGTACTTTGTTCATGCCGCCGGAGTAGCACGCATCGAGCGCGATTGTTAGTACACCCGGTGGAAGACTCTGCGTCCTGGCGCTGAGCTCCTTGTCGCGCAAGAATTCGTACGGCTTGTCACCGTCGCTTCGCACCACGAGAACCTGCTCGATCGAGTCGCCCACCGTCAGGTGGTGGCCGTGTGACGATTGGAAGTACACCAGCCGGTCATCGCTCGTCGTTGTATCGCTCAGGAGCCAGTCCAGGCCATCTCGGACATTGCTGAGCGTCGCATCCCCGTCGCACAAGCTTTTCACCTCGATGAACCCGTATCCGTCCTCGAGGAGTTGCTGGAAAGCGTGAACATCGGCGACGCAACTGTTAAGGTTATTCCGCGGATTCCCGTAGTCGTTGATCCCGACCAGGAATGCTCGCCGACGTGGTGTCCCGTTACTCAGGTTGGCCGTGGCTTTGCTGCGCGCCGCACCCCTGCTCCTGGTCATTGGCCCCGCTTCCTTTCGGGTTTTCCGACTGTTCGCCTGAGACGCCAAGTATCCGATCTCCGCATCTCGTGCACATTCTTGAAACGTCACCCCAGCTGCTCCTCAAGCGTCTGGCAGCCACGGCCTCAGCGCCGCTGTCCGGTGTAGCCGAATCGAATGGCTTTCCCGTCTCGCTGTGGTGTTGACGCAGTAATGACAACCCGGTGATGCGCCCAAGGCGTCATCCAGACGAGTCACTAACTTCTTGTGCCCAACCCAGAGACATCTGTGGGGACGGTTCACGTCCGACCTGGTGATGCGATGAAGTCGCTACTTGTGCAGTTCGACGCCCGGGGTAGCCTGATTCGCGATGGCTGATCCGCCGATGCAGCTTGTGGTGATGGGCGTCTCCGGTTCTGGCAAGAGCACCGTGGCTGCGCTGATTGCGAGCCGAACCGGCTGCGCGTTGGCTGAGGGCGACGACTTCCACCCCGCCTCGAGCGTCGCCAGGATGGCCGCCGGGTCCCCGCTGGATGACGCGGTACGGACGCCCTGGTTGGCGGCCATCGCGGGTTGGCTCACCGAGCGAGCCACTGTTGGCGAATGCGCCGTAGTGAGCTGTTCGGCGCTGACCCGGGCCTACCGCGACGTGCTGCGCGGCGTGGGTTCGGATGTGCGGATGGTCCACCTCGCGGGACCCTATGACCTGGTCGCGCGACGGCTGGCCGCCCGCCGCGGTCACTTCATGCCGCCGCAACTGCTGGCATCCCAGTACGCCGTGCTGGAACCACTGGCCCACGACGAGCCCGGCATCACCCTGCGCCTGGACACCACCCCCGAACACATCGCCGACGAGGTGCTGAGAACATTCCGTCTTCCACCGCATTCCGCGGGCTGAGCGGGGTGTTCCGCCCGAGCAACCCCGCTCAGCCTGCTGAATGCGGCGCAAGGTGATGGAATGTAACCGGGTGGTAAGGGTTGCGGGGCGCGTCGTGCGGCAAGATGTCCCGCAGCGTCTGATTCGAGGGGAGGTCGTCGTGCGGCTCGTCGATGCTCTCCTGCGTTCTCAGGACGACGTCGAGGGCTCGCTGAATGAAGTCGCGGGTTTGCGGGGCGCAACCGGGGCGCGGCGCTGACCGCCCCGCGCGCGACGCTGCTGGTGCTGGCCAAGGCACCGGTACCGGGGAAGGTGAAGACCCGGCTATGCCCGCCTGCCAGCCCGGATCAGGCCGCCCGGATCGCCGCGGCGGCCTTTGCGGACACCGTGGACGCGGTGCTCGCGGTGCCCGACGTAACGCCCGTGGTGGCGCTGACCGGTGATCTTGCCCAGGCGATCGACGGTGCGGCGCTGACCGAGCAGTTGCGGACCGTCACCGTGCTACCGCAACGTGGTACGACGCTGGGGCAACGGATCGCCGCCGCGTACGCCGATACCGCGGCGGTAGTCGGTGACCGGCCAGTGTTGCAGATCGGGATGGACACTCCACAGGTCGACGCCAAGCTGCTCAGCCACTGCCTGGACCAGCTTGACGGCGACGGCGTGGACGCCGCGCTCGGCATGGCCACCGATGGTGGTTGGTGGATTTTGGGCGTGCGCCGGCCCGCGCTGGCCGGTCTGATCGCTGATATTCCGACGTCACTGCCGGACACCGGGGCGCGGACGCTGGCGGCGCTGCGTGCCGATGGATGCCGGCTGATAGAGCTGCCTGAACTGTCCGACGTGGATACCTGGGAGGACGCGATCGTGGTGGCCGCCGAGGTGCCTGACGGCCGCTTCGCCGCAGCGGTCGCTGCCGCGGCGGCGACCTTGGAGCGCCGCCGGTGATCGCGGAACACACCTCAGTTTTCGACCCGGCGTTGACCGGTAGGGCTGCCCAGCTCGTCGGCGACGACGGGCGGATCCTTCCGGTTGCCCCGCAGCGCTGGCTGGCCCCGGCCGACGACGAGGATGCCTGGCTGTTGAACCGCTGCACCGGGCCGACTCTCGACGTGGGTTGCGGTCCGGGCCGGCTGGTGGCCGAGCTGGCCGGCCGAGGTGTCCCGGCGCTGGGCGTGGACTGCTCGCCGCTAGCGGTCCGGCAATGCCACTCTCGTGGCGCTGCGGTGTTGCACCGGGATGTCTTTTCCACGCTGCCCGGCGAGGGCCGGTGGCACCACGTGTTGCTGGCGGACGGCAACATCGGCATCGGCGGGGACCCGGTGCGCCTACTGCGCCGCTGCGCCGCGCTGCTCAGACCCGGCGGCACCATGCTGGTCGAGGCCGGACTGCCCGGAGCTGGGCTGTGGCGGGGGGCGGCCAGGCTCCAGGTGATCGGCAGCGCCGCAGGTCCCTGGTTTCCGTGGGCGGTCGCCGAGCTGGCGGCGCTCACGGCGCTCGCCGCGCCGGCCGGGCTGGAGGCCGGGGACCGCTACCGCGTCGGCCGCTGTTTCCTTGAGCTGCGCTATGTCAGTGCACGGTAAGCCCCGGCAACCTGCTGAAACGCTAGCGTTGCGACCATGACCGCGCTGGACCGTTGGGCTGATCGAGTAGCCGAACACCCGCCGCCGGGCCCGTTCCGGCGCGGCTTCTGGCGTAGCCCGCTACGCGGCCCATGGTTCACCGCGGTGCTCAGCGTGGCGCTACTACCCGGCATCACGCTGATGTTCCTCACCGGCCTGGCGTCCTACGCCGCGTACAACCCGAACCTGGCGCCTGGCAACGACACCACACCCGACAAGGGGTTGCTCGGTTCCTGGCTACCCGGCTGGCCGGCCGGCCCGTCCTGGCTGTACTGGGTGAACCAGGGCGTGCACGTGACGCTCGGACTGGTGCTCATCCCGATCGTGCTGGCCAAGCTGTGGTCGGTGTTGCCCAAGCTGTTCGAGTGGCCACCGGCGCGCTCGATCACCCACCTCATCGAGCGCGCGTCGCTGCTGCTACTCGTCGGAGGCGCGGTATTTGAGCTGGTCACCGGGGTCATGAACATCCAGTACTACTATGCCTGGCCGTTCGGCTTCTACCAGGCGCACTACTACGGCGCCTGGGTGTTCATCGCCGCGTTCGTCGTACATGTCGCATTCCGGCTGCGCATCATGGTCGGCGCGCTGCGTGGTCGCAGCCTCCGGGCAGAGCTTCGCACTCCGGTGTCGCAGACCGTCGCCGAGCAACCCGACCCTGATCACTTGGTGTCGGCTGATCCCGCCCCGGCGACCATCTCGCGGCGGGGTGCGTTGGGCATGGTCGCGGCCGGTTCGTTGACACTGTTCGGACTCAGCGTGGGCCAGGCCATCGGCGGGGCGACCCGCTCGACGGCGTTGCTGGCGCCGCGGGGGCAGAACATGGGGACGGGCCCCGCGGACTTCCAGGTGAACAAGACCGCCGCCGACGCGGGGATCGCCCCGGTCGGTGACGGCTGGCGGCTCGAGCTCAAAGGTCCGGCCGCCACGTCGCTATCCCGCGACCAGCTGCTCGCCCTGACGCAGCACACCGCGCGGCTGCCGATCGCCTGCGTGGAGGGCTGGTCCACCGGTGTGCAGACCTGGACTGGAGTGCGGCTGGCCGACCTCGCCGCCATGGTAGGCGCAGCGCCCGACACCAACCTCTTCGTAGAGTCGCTGCAGCGCGGACCCGGTTTCGGCTCGGCGACACTGTCCGCCGGCCAGGTGCAGGCACCCGACGCCCTGCTCGCGCTGCGGGTCAACGGCGCGGATCTGACCGCTGACCACGGCTTCCCCGCCAGGATCGTGGTGCCGGCCCTGCCCGGAGTGCAGAACACCAAGTGGGTCACCCGCCTGACGTTCTTACCGGCGACAGTATGACCCGCCGCGAAGGGGTCCAACTGCTGGCGCTGCTGGCCAGTTTCGTCGTCGCCGGCTACGCCGGGGTCCGGTTGCTGACCGGCAGTGTGATCGGGACCGGCACCTGGTTCGTCGGCAGCGCCGTCGTCCACGATCTGGTCCTGTTCCCGCTCTACGCGGGGATCGACGCCGCGCTGGTGGTGCTGCTGCACCGGCGCCCTGGCTTGGCCACCGTGGCCGGCGTGCGGTGGCTGAACTACCTTCGGGTACCCGCGATGGTCGCCGGATTGTTGCTACTGGTGTGGTCACCGCTGATCCTGCGGGTATCCGAGGGCACCTACCACGCGGCATCAGGGCTGTCGGCGCAGCCGTTCCTGGGGCGCTGGATCGCCGTCACCGCGGTGCTGTTCGCGATCTCCGCGGCTACCCTGGCGGCGCGGGTGGCCACGCGCCGCGGCTCGCAGCGAGTCGGGCCGTGACCACGACCATGATCGGGGCCGGGGCGGTGCTGGTCGTCGATGACGATGTGCTGGTGCGCGACGTGGTCGGCCGCTACCTCGGCCGCGCCGGCTACCAGGTGACGGTTGCCGGCGACGGTGAGCAGGCGCTGCGCGCGGCCCAGGCCTGCCCGCCCGACCTCGTGGTACTCGATCTCATGCTGCCCGGTCTGCCTGGGCTCGAGGTGTGCCGGCGGTTGCGCGCGGCGGGCCCGGTGCCGGTCGTCATGCTCACCGCCCTGGGTGAGGAGGAGGACCGCATCCTGGGTCTGGAGCTGGGCGCCGACGACTACATCACCAAGCCGTTCAGCCCCCGGGAGCTGGTGCTACGAGTCGCCTCGGTGCTGCGCCGGGCCCGATCCTCACAGCCGCCGACCCTGCTGGCGCCGATCGATGACGACGGGCTGGTGGTGGACGTCGCCGGACGCCGGGCGCTACTGGGCGGCCACGAGTTGGCGCTGACCGCTCGGGAGTTCGAGCTGCTGGCCTTCCTCATCCACCACCCCGGCCGAGCCTTCACCCGCAGCGAGTTGCTCGAGCAGGTGTGGGGCTGGAACTTCGGCGACCATTCCACGGTGACCGTCCACGTGCGACGGTTGCGGGAGAAGGTGGAGCTCGATCCCACCGTGCCGAGGCGGATCGCCACCGTGTGGGGTGTGGGTTACCGCTACGACCGCAAGGAGTGACCGCGGTGCTCGACGAACTGCGCCACGTCGGCCCGATCGCGTTGCTGTGCACGCTGCCGGTGGCCCTGCTCGGCGCGCTGCTGATGCACCGGATGCGGCGGTACTCGATCACCGCCGCGGTCACCGTGCTGGTGCTGGTGCCGGTCGCCGCGACCCTGGCTGGGGTGCTCGGCGTCAACGGGTGGATGTTCACCCCGGTGCTGAGCACCGAGCTCGCGGTGGCCGCCGCGGTGGCCGCGGTGAGCGTTCCGACCGGGCTGCTGCTGGGCCGGGGGATCGCGCAGGAGCTGACCTGGCAGCGGGAAGCCCGCGCGCAGGACCGGGCGGCCGAATCGGCGCGACGCGAGCTGGTCGCCTGGATCAGTCACGATCTGCGCACCCCCCTGGCCGGGATCCGGGCGATGACCGAGGCACTGGCGGATCGCGTGGTCACCGACCCCGCAGAGGTCGCCCAGTACGCGCATCGCATCGGGCGCCAGACGCAGCGCCTGTCCGGCATGGTCGACGACCTGTTCCAGCTCTCCCGGATCAGCTCCGGGGCGATGCGGCTGACGCTGTCCGCGGTGCCGTTGGGCGAGGTCGTCTCCGAGGCGCTGGCCGCCGAAGCCGTCACCGCCGAGCGCAAGGGTGTCCGGTTGCGCGCCGACGCCGGCACCCAGTGGCCGGTCGTCCACGGCAGCGACCCGGAGCTGGCTCGGGTGCTGCGCAACCTGCTGTCCAACGCGATCCGGCACACCCCGCCGGATGGCACCGTGGTGGTCGCCGCGGGAGCCCGCGACGGGCAGGCGTGGTTACGGGTCGACGATGCCTGCGGCGGCATCCCCGAGCAGGACCTGGACCGGGTCTTCGACGTCGCCTACTGCGGCAACACCGCCCGCACCCCGGCGTCCGCCGACGAATCCGGCGCCGGCCTGGGCCTGGCCATCGCGCGCGGCCTGGTCGAGGCCCACGCCGGCCACATCCAAGCCCGCAACCACGGCCCCGGCTGCCGCTTCGAGATCCTCCTCCCTCTGGCCCCCACGAGCCTCAAGTAGCGGGACGCCTCGACAGTCGTACACGAGCTATATAGAGTTACGCCCTATGGCGGGTTTGCGGATGACGGTGGGCGTGCTGGCGGTGTTGGGGGCACTGCTCGATCGCCCGGACGGCGAGCTGTACGGATTGGAGGTCGTGCGGGCCAGTGGACTCGAGCCGGGCACGATCTACCCGATCCTGCAACGGCTGCGCGGCGCCGGATGGGTCACCGATCGATGGGAGGACCCGGCTCCTGCTCGCCACGGGGGCCGTCCCGCGCGGCGGTACTACCGGCTGACCATCGAGGGCCGCGCCCGCGGGGTGCACGCTTTGCAACGCGGTCGTGACCGTAGTGGCCTCAGCGGTCTGCTGCCCGGCGAGGAGGCCACCGCCTGGTGGGGTGACGTGATCTCCGTTCGGTAAAACCCGCGATGGCGGGCGTCGAGTACACCAATATCACGTGGAATGGGACGGATATGACGTTTGCCGGGCCAGAGGAAAAGTTCGGGATCAAGATCCAGAGCGCTAGGGCGCCCAGGACGCCCGAGCAGAGCTTCTCGCTGATCGCCGGCAGCATCTACATAGTCGGTGGGATCATCGGGTTTTTCATCACGGGCTTCGGCAACTTCACCGAGATGACGCACCACGAGCTTTTCGGGATCTTCATGTTGAACCCCTACCACAACATCGTGCACATCACTCTGGGGCTGCTGTGGCTGGTGGCGGCATTCGCGCTCACCCCTGCCGGTACGCAGGGGATGAACATCTCGATCGGTGGCGTCTACGCGCTGGCCACCGTGCTGGGCTTCCTCGGTGACCTCTCTGTGCTGTCCATCCCCAGCGGCGCTGCTGGAGACAACTTCCTGCACCTGGTGACTGCCCTCGCGACACTGGCTTTGGGTACTGAACTGCTCAGCGCGGCCGGCGGTCGCGAACCCAGCCCTGCGTAGTCACGCCAAGAAGAGCTTCTTCGGGCCGTGTTCCCAGGTTGCCCGGGAACACGGCCCGAACACCACTGCGCTGTTCACCCGGTTGCACCCGCTAGCGTGTAGCGGTGGCTGATGGGACGTACCGCTGCGTGGCGCGGGCCGCCACGGGCCTGTTCCGGGCGCTGGACCTGCGGATCGACGTCGTCGGGCAGGAGCATGTGCCGGCCACCGGCGGCGCCGTGGTGGTGTTGAACCACACTGGTTTCCTCGACTTCGCACTCGCCGGTCTCCCGTTTTGGCGGGAGCGGGGACGGTTCGTGCGTTTCATGGCAAAGCAGGAGGTGTTCACGCATCGGGCAACCGGGCCGTTGATGCGCGCCATGGGCCACATCCCGGTCGACCGCTCGGCGGGTTTGGCCGCCTTCCGTCTCGCGGTGGAGGCGCTGCGAGCCGGAGAGCTGGTGGGAATCTTCCCAGAGGCGACGATCAGCCGTAGCTTCTGCCTCAAGGAGTTCAAGTCCGGCGCGGTGCGGATGGCGCGCTCCGCGGGAGTCCCCCTGATCCCCATGACGCTGTGGGGTAGCCAGCGGGTGTGGACCAAGGGTCGCAAACCCACCCTTGGCGCCGCGCGACATATCCCGATCAACATGACCATCGGCGCACCGCTGCAGCCCGGGCGCGGCCGCGCGGCTGACGCCACGCTGATCGAGGTGATGAACAAGCTGCTCGACGAAACCCGCGTGCGTTATCCAGAAGCGCCTGGCGACGATCCCTGGTGGATGCCGGCACACCTCGGGGGCACCGCTCCGACGCCAGAACGGGCAGCCGAGCTGGACGCGCAGGAAAAGCTGGAGCGCGCCCAGCGCCGAGCCGATCCGTCGTGAGCGGCTGAAGGCCTTACGTATCTACGCTCGGGCCGCAGCCCGCTGCTGGGCTGCAGCGCGGCGCTGCTCGAATCGGCTGGCCTGCCCATCGAGTTCGGTGACGAACGCGGCCAGCTCGACGCGAGCCTTCTCGCCTTCCGCGTCGAGGCCTTCGAGGTCGAACACCCCCCAGTGGCGCAGCAGCGGCAGGATCACTTCATCGTGGTGGATCCGTAGGTCATAGATGCCGGCCCGGGCGATCTGCGCGGCTTTGCGGGCGAAGCCGGGGATGACGATGCCGGGCATGTTGAACGCGACTACCTCGTCGGTGATCGCGCGCAGGGTGGGGCCGGGGGAGACGTCGAGGGCGCCCTTGAGCAGGTTGCGGTAGAAGACCATGTGCAGGTTCTCGTCGGTCGAGACCCGGGTGAGCAGCCGTTCGGCGATGGGGTCTCCGGCATGGCGTCCAGTGTTGCGATGCGAGATCCGGGTGGCGAGTTCCTGGAAGGAGACGTAGGCCAAGACATGAAGCAATGGCGACTCCTGGGTGTCGTAGCCGGTCTCCATGACCTGCATCCGAGCCCGCTCCAGCTCCACCGGGTCGACGCCGCGGGTCACCAGGAGATAGTCGCGGATGCAGTAGGCGTGCCGACCCTCCTCGGCGGTCCAGCGATGTACCCAGGTACCCCAGGCGCCGTCGCGCCCGAACGCACGCTCGATCTCCCGGTGATAGCTGGGCAGGTTGTCCTCAGTGAGGAGGTTGACCTCCAGCGCGGTTCGGGCGATCGGCGACAGCCGCGACTGCTCCGGGTCCCAGGCCTGCCCGCCGAGGTCGGCGTAGTCGCGGCCCAGACTCCACGGCACGTACTCGTGCGGCATCCACTCCTTGGCGGCGGCGAGGTGCCGGTGGAGATTCTCGGTGACTACGGGCTCGAGTTCGTGCAGCAACCGGACGGTGTCCACGGTCGTCGTCATTGAGGTCCTCAGCAGCAGATCGGGACGGGCCTACCTGCACCACCGTATCGTTTCGCGACGGCCATCGGATCCGCCTGAGGCGCCGAGCATTCATGATCGCCAGATGTGCGTCAGCGACGACACGGATGGTCGCTGGCGGCACTCAAGCAGCGATCACTGACAGGAACCGAACCGACGACTACGGGTAGTGATGCGAACACTCACCGTATGAGCTACAGGATCCCACCGAATGATGTCTTCACCAATCTGTGACTAGTACGTAGCGTGGAGCAACCGTCGGGGAGAGATGTTGGGTCAAGGCAAACGTGAACGAGAGGACCCATCCGTGCTCTTCCGAGGCCGTCTTCGCTCGCTGGCCGCTGTCGCCGTGGGCTTTCTGCTGAGCGTCTGCGTCACGCTGCCCGCGTCGGCCGCACCCGCAGTGCCGGACCTGCCGGGCCTGCTGGGTTCCATGGCTGTGCTGGACTCCCGGTCGGGCTCGGTACCGAACTCGGTGACCGGCTGGTATGTCGACCGGGCCAGCAACTCCGTCGTCGTGCTGGCCACCGACGACGCGGCCGCTCGAACCTTCGCGGCAGGTCAGCGCAACGTGCGCATCCAGCACGTCGACGCCCGCCCGCGGCCGCTGTCCGATCTGCGCGGGGGCGACACGATCACCACCAGCGTGGGCGGCCGCTGCTCGGTGGGTTTCAACGCTGTCAAGGGCCGCACCCGCTACGTCATCACCGCCGGGCACTGCACCAAGCTGGGTGGCACCTGGTCCGGCCCGGACGGCACCGTCATCGGCCCGGTCGCGAAATCCACGTTCCCCGGTCACGACTTCGGGCTGGTCGAGGTGACATCGACCGACTGGCAGCAGACCCACGACGTCGACAGCGACCACGGCTACCTCAACGTGGCAGGGGACGCACCGGCCGCGGTGGGCAACCAGGTCTGCCTGTCCGGGTCCACCACCGGGTACCACTGCGGCCAGGTGGAGACTGTCGGCGAGTCCGTGAACTACGGAGACGGCGACGTCGTCAACGGGCTCACCGGAACCAACATCTGCGCCGAGGCCGGTGACTCCGGTGGCTCCATCATGAGTGGCAACCAGGCTCAGGGCACCCTTTCCGGCGGCTCCGGAGGTTGCCTGCTCGGCGGCAAGACGTACTTCCAGCCGATCCAGGAGGTGCTGTCCACCTACGGGTTGACGCTGATCACGGGCGCGTCGTCCGCGGACGAACGCTAGCGCGCCGACCCCAGCCGCTGCGCGAAGGCGGCGGCGGTCGCCTGCGGGTCCGCTGCTTCAGTGATCGCGCGCACCACCACGACCCGCTCCGCGCCGGCGGCACTCACCTGCTCCAGCCGTTCGATGTTCTCGATGCCGCCGATGGCGAACCACGGGCGGGTCGGGGCTGCCGTCGCGATGCGACGGATCAGGTCGAGCCCGGCGGCCGGGCGCCCCGGCTTGGTCGGGGTGGCCCAGCATGGTCCCGCGCAGAAGTAGTCCACGCCGGGCTGGCCGGCGGCGTCGGCGGCCTGCCCGGGATCACTCGTGGAGCGGCCGATCACCACCTCGTCGCCGAGTATCCGGCGAGCCCAGCTGACCGGCAGGTCGTCCTGGCCCAGGTGCAGCACGTGGGCACCGGCGGCCAGCGCGACGTCGGCCCGGTCGTTGACCGCCAGCAGCGCGCCGTGGCGCCGGCACGCGTCGGCGAGCACCTCAAGGGCGGCGAGCTCCTGGCGAGCCTCCAGGGCCTTGTCCCGCAGCTGGATGATGTCTACGCCGCCGGTCAGGGCAGCGTCGGCGAACTCGGCCAGGTCGCCCCATCCGGTCCGAGCGTCGGTGCACAAGTACAGCCCCGCGCCGGCCAGCCGGGTCCTGATCTGCTCGCCGTCCATCCGGCGACCGTATCGGGGTAGGCTGAAAATCGGTCCGCACGGGAGCCCGACGGGGCTGAGAGGGGGTCATGGCGACCCCGACCGTCGAACCTGATCCGGGTCATGCCGGCGCAGGGAGCGTGATGAGCGGTTCGGCTGGGACCGTCGCCGTGGTCGGTGGCGGCGTCATCGGGTTGAGTTGCGCGTGGCGCGCGGCGGCCGCGGGGTTCGCGGTGACCGTGCACGACCCCGCGCCGGGATCGGGTGCCTCGCGGGTCGCCGGTGGGATGCTCGCCCCGATCACCGAGACGGTGCCTGGTGAGGCGGAGGTACTCGCGCTGGGGACGGCGTCGCTGCGCCGCTGGCCGGCGTTCGCCGGCGAGCTCGTCGCCGCTGGCGCCGACCCCTGCCTGCGGACCCGGGGCACGTTCGTGGTCGCGGTGGATCCCGGCGACCGCGCTGAGCTGGACCGGCTCGCCGAACAGCTGTCCCGGATCGGGCGGCGGGTGGAACTGCTTTCCGGCCGGCAAGCGCGCCGGGCCGAGCCGTCGCTGGGCCCGCAGGTGTGCCGCACGCTGTCGGTCCCGGGTGATCTCTCGGTGGACAACCGGGCGCTGCTGGATGCCCTGCTGGGGGCCTGTCGTGGTGCCGGGGTGCACTTTCACGGCCAACGGTGTGCCCGGCTGCCGGCGGCCGATGTGGTCGTGTTAGCCGCGGGTGCGCACAGCGCCGCGCTGCATCCCATCCTGGCTCGGGTGATCCGCCCGGTGAAAGGGGAGATAGTGCGGCTCAGAGCCCGACCGGGCACGTTGGCGCCGCCGTCGCGGACCGTCCGCGCGATCGTCGGGGGACGGCACAGTTACCTGGTGCCCCGCGACGGGGGCGGGCTGGTGCTCGGCGCCACCCAGCGGGAGACCGGATTCGACACCGACGTCACGGCCGGCGGGGTACGCGCGCTGCTCACCGACGCCGAGCGGGTGCTACCCGCGATCGCGGAGTACACCCTGGAGGAAGCCGCGGCGGGGTTGCGTCCGGGCAGCCCGGACAACCTTCCGGTGATCGGGGAGCTGGAGCCCGGCGTGCTCGCCGCCACCGGTCACCACCGCAACGGGATCCTGCTGGCCCCGCTGACCGCCGACGCGGTGCTCGCGCTGCTACGTGGTGAGCCCGTGCCGGTGGAGGCCGAGCCGGCTGCGCCGGCGCGCCTTGTGAGTGGCGATAC